>CAOKRG010000050.1 GCA_948471095.1 uncultured Oscillospiraceae bacterium | reverse complement strand
GAGCGCCTCGCGCGAAGGGCAAAAACTCGTAATGTACGCCTTGCGTACATTATAGCACATCGAAAGGCTGTTTTCACTATCTTTTTTGACAAAAAATTCCTGAGATGTAAATGCTTTTTCGAAATATTTTCTCCAGCCGGAATGCGGAGCCCCGTCAAGGCCAATCCGGCGCGGCTTTCCGCGGAAATACCTCTTGCTTTTTTTGGAAAGTGGAGTATAATGGTATACATTACCCGAGACGATTTACCAGAGAAAGGATGCATTGTGGAATGACTACCATTGAGAATAAGACCTTTGACCAGGAACGCGCCCTCTACGCCGCCCAGGACCTTTTGGTGCGGAACTGCTCTTTCGACGGACCTGCCGATGGGGAGAGCGCCTTTAAGGAGGGCCGGAACCTACAGGTGGAGCGCTGCTTTTTCAACCTGCGCTACCCCTTTTGGCATGACGAGGGCCTGCGCATCGCCGGCAGCGAAATGACGGAGCTGTGCCGCGCCGCCCTGTGGTACTCCCATGGCGTGGAGATCTCCGATACCAAGCTCCACGGCATCAAGGCCCTGCGGGAGTGCGGGGACGTAAAAATGACCGGCTGCGACGTGGTCTCCCCGGAGTTCGGCTGGTCGGTGCAGGGTATCGAGATGCAGGACGTTGCCGTGCAGGGCGAATACTTCATGCTGCGCTCCAGCGGCCTGCGCTTTGACGATGTGCGCCTCACGGGCAAATATTCCTTCCAGTACATCGAAGATTCCCAGTTCGACAACTGTAATTTCGACACCAAGGACGCGTTCTGGCACGCCAAAAACGTGACCGTGCGCAACAGCACCATAAAAGGCGAATACCTGGCCTGGTACTGCGAGAACGTCACCTTTGAGAACTGTAGGATCATCGGCACCCAGCCCCTCTGCTACTGCAAGGGCCTCAAGCTCATCGACTGCCAGATGATTGACACGGACTTGAGCTTTGAAAAGTCGGAGGTGGAGGCCACCCTGACCGCGCCCATCGCCAGCATCAAGAACCCCCTGTCCGGCCGCATCTTCGTGCCCGGCGTGGGGGAGGTCATCCGGGACGACCCGGCTTCCCAAGGCCAGGTCATCCTGCCCAAGGACTGCTGCTGCGCGTAACAAATCACCCAAAAGAGAAAAGGCAGGCCCGGGAGCTCCCGAGCCTGCCTTTTGCCGCCATCTTTATAGTAAATTTACTTTAAAACTTCATGAACTGTCACCGGAACACCGGCTGTAGCTGCCGCCCCTCCAGCGCGGCCCTGACAGTCTCTTCCAGCAGGGAAAAATCCGCCACCAGGGAGAAGGGCTTCTTCTCCGGGTCGTCCTGCCGCAGGGGCACGAAGTAGACGTTCTTGGTGTTCATCAGCCGGGCCGCGTTCTGGCCCGAGGCCGCCAGGGCGTCGTTGCTGGCCAGGCACAGCACCACGGGCTTTCCCACCCGCAGGGTGGACTTGACCGCCATGGTCACCGGCGTGTCCGTAATGCCCAGGGCCAGCTTTGAGAGGGTGTTTCCCGTGCAGGGGCAGACCACCATGGCGTCCACCAGCCCCTTGGGGCCGATGGGCTCCGCCTCCACTATGGTGTGCAGGGGCTCCCGCCCGGCAAGGGCCGCGGTTTTCGCGATGAACTCCGCCGCCGTGCCAAACCGGGTGTCCGTTTCATAGACGTTTTGGGACATCACCGGCAAGAGGGCGAACCGCCGCCCCAGGCTCTCCATCTGCTCCATTGCCTTGCCCAGGGTGCAGAAGGACCCGCACAGGGCAAAACCCAGCGTCTGCAAGCAGACCATCTCCTTTCTCAGGGCCGCGCCAGGGGGCCGCCCTGTTTCTCTTCCAATATATGGTACGCCGCTTCCTTGATCAGTTCGCCGGAGGCCTTGGGCGAGAGCCTTCCGGGCAGGGAGGGGGCGGGCAGCACCCGCAGGCCCAGCCTGCCCGCAGCCTCCAAATCCACGCCGCCGGGCGGGGAGGCCAGCTCCAGAATCAGCCCCTCCGGGCTCTGGGCGTCCAGGACCCGTTCGTCCAGTACCAGGGCGGGGACCGTGTTGAAAATCAAATCATACCGGTCCCGCAGCTCCCGGTAGGCCGGGGCCCCGCACCCGGAGGCCCGGATGAGGGTCAGGTCCTTGGCCTTGCGGGCGGCGCAGTCCACCTGGGCCCCCATGCCCCGCAGCATGCCGCACAGGGCCCGGCCGATGCGCCCATACCCCGTTACCAGGCATCGGGACCCGCCCAGGGCCCCCTTGTACTCTTGAATGGCCAGCCCCACGGCCCCCTCGGCGGTCAGGCAGGCGTTGCCCGCCACCAGCTCTTCCCGGGCATAGTAGTCGTGGCAGTCCGCCGCCCGCCACAGGGTCGAGCTGGAGGTCAAGGGCCCCAGCATGCCGCCCAACACGGTTTTCCCGGAAAACAGCCGGGCAAAGCCATCGTCCAGAGGAATTTCCCGGGGGGACAGCGGCGCGTTCAAGGTCCGGCCGTCCCGGGTAGCGGGCAGGGGGAGGACGATGTACTGGCTCTCCGCGGCCAGCTGGGTCAGGTCCGTCTGGGGCAGGGGGGCCGCTGGGTCCTCCAGGCAGCTGACCTGCACGCCGAAGCCGTCAGCCATCAAAGAGCGGGCCAGGTATAGCTGGCGCTGGTCCCCGCCCACCACGCCGAAATTCCCGCGCATAGCAACCACAATCCTTTCCATTGCGCCCCCGGCCGGGGGCTTGCCCCGCCAAAGCGCGCGGGGATATTCCATCTTATGGAGAAGGGGGGATTTGGTGAAAGCGGGGAGGGCTCAAAGGGGAGCATTTTTTGAAGTCATGCGGAGCGGCCTCCGGCGGCTTAGGGGCGCTGGGTCTCGGCTCCGCCTCGGTCGGTTCGCGGCTTGTCTGCCGGTGGACGAGCCCTAACTTTGGCACTTCCGCGCGCCGCCGCATAGCATGGGGAGAAAGGTGGGATGGCCTATGGCGGACTTTCTGGCCAATGGAATCGATATCTCAGAGTTTAACGGGGACGTGGATATCGCCGCCCTAAAAGGCAAGGTGGATTTCATCATCATCCGCTGCGGCTACGGCGGGGACTACCCCAACCAGGACGACAGCCAGTACTGGGCCAATGTGCGCAAGTGCCAGGCGGCTGGCATCCCCTTTGGGGTGTACCTGTACTCCTATGCCCGGAACATGGAAATGGCCATGAGCGAGGCCCGGCACACCCTGCGGCTGGTCCACGGCCTGCGCCCGCTGTATGGGGTCTGGTACGACCTGGAGGACAGCAGCCTGCCCACGGGCAAGGCTTTGGTAGACAATGTGCTGGCCTACTGGACCACCATCCAGCAGTGCGGCTACTACTGCGGCATTTACGCCTCCCTCTACTGGATGGAGCGCCGGCTGAACAGCCCCCGGCTCCAGGGGGTGGACCGCTGGGTGGCCCAGTGGGCCCCGGAGCTGGAATATTCGGGGGCGGGCATGTGGCAGTACAGCGACCGGGGGGTCATCAACGGAAAGACCTTTGACCTGGACCGGGCCTTTAAGAATTACCCGGCCATCATCAACGGAGAGGAGTGGACGGACATGACGGCGGAAGAGGTGAAGCGCCTGGCCCGGCGGGAGGCCCAGGCGGTGTATGACCAGAACGAGACCAAATACAAGACCGTGGAAGACGTGCCCCAGTGGGCGCGGGGGTCTGTCATTGAGGTGTATGACCGGCTGAAGCTGTTGGGGGTGAAGGACGGAACCCGCCTGGACGCCAGCGCGACCTATGTACGGGCGCTGTACGTCATCTCGAAGGTGCTGGAGCTGATGGACGAGAGGGCGATCATCGAGGGAAATTAGGGCGTCCGCTTGCCGCGCGTGGAAGCGGGCGGTTCTCCTGTGCGTCTGTGATACCGCCGGGGCGGAGGAGCGGAGCGCGCAAAAAGAGCCGGGGTTTTCCCCGGCTCTCCGCTTTTTCTATGGATCAGATGCCCAGCAGCGCCGGGACCTGGTCCTTCATCTTCTGGATGATCTCCTCGGCTTCGGCCTTGGTGGCGCCTTTGCCGGAGAGGTAGATCTTGATCTTGGGCTCCGTGCCGGAGGGCCGCACGATCAGCTTGCAGCCGTTCTCCAGCCGGTACTCCAGCACGTTGGACTTGGGCAGGTCGATGGGCCCTTCCTTGTCCCCGTAAGACTGGGAGGCCTGGTAGTCGCTGCGGCCCACCACCTTGGCTCCGGCGATTTCCGCGGGCGGATTCTGGCGCAGCTTCTCCATAATGCCGTTCATGGTCTTCATGCCGTCCTCGCCCTCAAAGCCGAAGTTGCACAGGTCGTTCTTATAGTAGCCGTACTTCTCGTACAGGGCGTTCATGGCGTCCACCAGGGTCATGCCCTTTTCCTTGTAGTAGGCGGCCATCTGGCAGATCAGCATGCTGCCGTCCACCGCGTCCTTGTCGCGAACGTACCCGCCGGACAGGTAGCCGTAGCTCTCCTCAAAGCCCAGGAGATAGCTGTCCGCATTGCCCTCCTTCTCCTCCAGCTCGGCAATGATGTCGCCGATGTACTTAAAGCCGGTGAGGCAGCGGCGCAGCTCCACGCCGTAGTCCTTGGCGATGGGGTCCACCATGTCCGTGCTGACGATGGTGGTGACCGCCACGGGATGGGCGGGCAGGCGGCCCTGCTCCTTCTTCACCCGGGCGATGAAGTCCAGCAGCATGATACCCACCTCGTTGCCGGTCATCAGGATATACTCGCCCTTCTGGTTCACCGCGATGCCCACCCGGTCGCTGTCCGGGTCCGTGGCCAGCAGCAGGTCGGGCTGGACCTGTTCGCACAGGCTGAGGCCCTTTTCCAGGGCCTCCCGGAACTCGGGATTCGGGTAGGGGCAGGTGGGGAAGTTGCCGTCCGGCTCGCTCTGCTCGGGCACCACGGTCACGTCCTTCACGCCGATCTTGTCCAGAATGCGCAGCACGCACATTTTGCCCGCGCCGTTGAGGGGGGTATAGACCAGCTTCAGGGAGCTGGCGTCCACATGGAGGCTCTCGCCGTAAACAGCCTCGATGAAAGCGTCCACGGTCTCCTCGCCGATGTACTCGATGAGGCCCTTGTCCACGCCCTCCTGGAAGTCCATCTTCTTCACGCCGGCGAAGATGTCCAGGGAGTTGATCTCGTTCATAATGCCGTCGGCCATGTCGGCGGTCACCTGGCAGCCGTCGGAGCCATAGGCCTTATAGCCGTTGTACTTGGCGGGGTTGTGGCTGGCGGTGACGCAGATGCCCGCGTCGCACTTTAGGTGCCGCACCGCGAAGGAGAGCGCCGGGGTGGGCATCAGCTGGGGGTAGAGATAGGCTTTAATGCCGTTGGCGGCCAGCACGGCGGCGGACTGCTGGGCAAAGGCCACGCCCTTGTTCCGGCTGTCGTGGGCAATGGCCACGCTCTGGGGCCTGCCATTGGCGTGCTTCAAAAGGTAGTTGGCCATACCCTGGGTGGCCTTGCGCACGGTGTAGACGTTCATGCGGTTGGTGCCCGCGCCGATGACGCCCCGCAGGCCCCCGGTACCGAATTCCAGGTCCCGGTAAAAGCGGTCGTTTATCTCCTCGGGCTGGTCCTTCACGGCTTCCAGCTCAGCGGTCAGGTCCTTGTCGTCCAGGTCCTGGCCGAGCCATCTTTCAAATTCTGACATGCTGCATCGTCCCTTTCTCCCCGGCGGCCCGCAAAAGGGGCATATGGCCGGTTTATTCCTTCTCATATTACCATTTTTTGTGCGTAAAGTCAACTCGAAACTTGGAAGGAGGGAGGGTATGTTTGAAAAGAGGGGGAATTCCGGCCCTTCGGCCCGCAACCGTTCCATAAGCGAACATTCTTCCCGCCGGAAGACAGGGGAGGGGGGCATATCCGGCCCGGCATGCTTACTTTCCGAACAGGGAGGCTATCCTCTGCCAGAAATCCTCCTGCTCCTGAGCATCCTCCTGGGCCGCGGGCTCATCCTCCGGCGCGCCCTCTTTTGTCTGGCCCGCCGTTTTCATTACGAATTTGGCGGTTGCCCCGGCTCCCTCCGGCGCGCCGGCGAAGCTGCCGTAGGTTTCCGCACGCTCCCGCATGGCCGCTGTCACAGCCCGCAGCGCGGGCAGCTTCCCGGCGTCCACCGCACCGGTCAGCTTGCGGATGCCATCAGAGTCGAACCGCTCCAGTCCATCCTGCAAGGCTGACGCGCCATCGCGGAGCTCCGCCGTGCCGCTGTGCAGGGAGGAAGCCCCCTCGGCCAGCCTCTGTATGCCGCCAAGCAGCTCGGACGCGCCCGCCGCCAGGCCGTCCGTGCCCTGGGCAAGCTGCTCCGCGCCATCGGCCAGAGCCGCGCTGCCCTGGGAAAGGGAGCCCGCCCCTGCCGAGAGCTGGTTCGACCCGGCAATGAGCTGGTCAACGCCGCCTGTCAGCGCGGGAAGGCTGGCCCCCAGCTGGCCGACGCCCCCTTGCAGCTGGGCCGCGCCGGACGCGGCTTCCGCTACGCCCTGGGTGTAGGCGGCTATCCCGGCGGCGAGACCTTCGGCCCCGTTGGCGCCGGCCTGTAGGGAGGCAACGCCCGCGCTTGCCTGCTGTAGGCCGTCCAGCACCTGTTTATAGCCGCCGTTCAATTCCGCCAGTCCTCCGGCCATGCCGCCGGCCGCGCCATACGCGCCGGTATACGCCGCCAAAAGCTGCTGATAGGCCGGGTCGGCGGCGTGGGCCTCGTCCGGGGCAAAGACGCTGGGGTCGGGCAGGCTGGCGGCGGCCTCCGCTCCACTGGAGGCGGCTCCGGTCAGGGAGCTCCCGAAGGCCTGGGCCCCGGCCATAAGCTGGCTCTCCGGTCCGGCCGCTTCATACAGCTTGCCTACCGCTCCGGCGACCTGCCCCACGGCCTCTGTCAGAGCGGGCCCCTTGCCCGTTAGGGTGTTGAGCCCCGCGGCCAGGCTGGCGGCCCCGGCCTCTAATTGGCTGTAGCCGCCATACAAGGCCCCGGCTCCGTTCTGTAGATCGGACAGGCCAGCGGACAGTTGATTTGCCCCCGTCTGCAGTGCCGCCGCGCCATCCCTAGCCTGGGCCGCGCCGCTGCTCAGGTCGTGGGCGCCCTGCTGCAGCTGTGCCGCGCCGCTTTGCAGCTGTGCGCCGCCGGTGTATAGGGTGTTGATTCCAGCCAGCAGGGCGGCGGCTCCGCTTTCCAGGGCCGCCGCGCCCTCTGTCAGACGGCTGGCGCCGTCCAGGAGTTCGTCCATGCCCTGGCGCAGGCCGTCCATGCCGTCGTCCAGACCCTCCAGCTTATCCAGACCGGAAAAGCCGTCTTCTTTCAGGGTCCCGGCGTCCGTGGCGCAGGCGATCAGGATATCGGGCAGGACAAAATCCGTCACGCCGCCCTCGATAACCACCTGGTCCAGCAGATGGTCCTCCAGCTCTGTAAGCTTATCGGACCCGATCTCCTCCAGGCACTCCCGCACCCCGGGCAGGCACACAAAGCCCACTGCCTGGGACTTGCCCGTGCCGGTGATCTTCCCGTGTTCGGCGGAGACCTCCGTCCATCCCTCGCCCAGCACCGCCGCCACCATGGCGGCGAAGGGGGTGCATACCTTCTGGCTTTTGCCGTCCACGTCTATGGAGCCGGTCTCGTGGTTCGTAAGGGCCACGGTGAGCTTCACATGGCCGGTTTTCCCCTGTATCTCCTGGGGGGACATTTCCCTGCCGTCCAGTTCATAGGTGATTTTCGCGCTGATGGGGGCCTTCCGGCTGGTCTCTCCCTTATAGTAAACGTCGGTCCCGTCCGTGTCCCAGCGGAGCTCCTCCCCCTCCTGGGTGAAGGCTGCGGCGTCATGGGTGTTCTCAATGCCGGTCAGAGTGGAGCGGTCGGCAACGCCGGAGAGGCCGTTTTCGTTGTGCAGGTGGGCGCTCACCGTCTGGCTGCGTACCGAGCCGTCCGGCTCCAGGACCACGTAAACCGTTTCCTCCTTTTCCGTGATATCCTCCGCGGCCAGGGCGGGCAGGGCGCAGCCCGTTACCATCAGGGCCGAGAGGCCAATACTTACGACACGTTTCCAAGCTTTCATGCGAGTTCCTCCCTTTTTATAGCTGTCTGCCCTTCCGCCTTCCCCGCCTTGCCAAGCCAGTGAAGGGTGGTATGGCGGATCAGCGGGTCCAAAAGCTGAAGCAGGCAGGGCAGAATGACGATGATGACGAACATGCTGATGAGCGCTCCCCTTGAAATCAGTAGGCAGATGCTTTTCAGGAGCTCCATGCGGCTGATGGCGGCCACGCCGATGGTGGCGGCAAAGAAGGTCAGGCCGCTGGAGAGGATGCTCTGGCTGCAATACTGGCAGGCAATTTGAGCGGCCTCCCTGGGAGCCAGCCCGCCCTGGCGCTCCTCCCGGAAGCGGGTGGTCATAAGGATGGCGTAGTCCACCGTGGCCCCCAGCTGCACCGTGCCGATGACGATGCTGGCAATGAAGGGCAGCCGGGTGCCGGTAAAGTAGGGAATGCCCATGTTGATGAAGATGGCGCTCTCGATGGAGGCCACCAGCAGCACCGGTATGGACGCGCTGCGGAAGATCAGCAGGATGATCAAAAACACCGCCGCGATGGACGTTACGTTTACATGGGCGAAATCGATATCCGCGATCTCGATTAGGTCCTTGGTCATGGCCCCTTCGCCGGTAATGACCCCGGAGGGGTCCGCCGCCTTGATCAGGCCGTTCATCTCCTCAAGCTGGGCGGTCAGCTCGCCGGAGCCGCTCTGATAGGCGGAGTTGGCCAAAATCAGTTTCTTCCCGCCGGACTGGGCCAGCTGGGCGAAATCCTCCGGCAACATATCCATGGAGAAGCCGGCGGGCAGCAGTTCGCTGGCGGAAACCACCTGGGTAACGCCCTCCACTTTCTCAAGCTCCCTGCACAGTTCATCCAGGTCCTCGCCATTCATGTCCTGGTCCACCAGGATAAAGTGGGAGGTGGTCATGCCGAAATCTTCCTTTAGCTTGTTTGTGCCCACGATGCCGGTAAGGTCCTGGGGCAGGCTGTCAAACAGGGTGTAGTACACGCCGGTCTTGCTCTGGGCCAGGGTGAAGGGAACCATAACCACCAGGAAGACCGCCAGGATCGGGCCGGGGCGCCGGGCAACGAATTGACTTACCCTTTTAAGCTGGGGGATGACCGCCCTGTGCCGGCGCTTCTCCACAGCCCGGTCGAAGGTCAGGATAAGGGAGGGCAAAATGGTGATGGTGCAGACAACCCCCAGGGCCACGCCCTTTGCCATCACGATGCCGATATCCCGGCCCAGGGTCAGGCGCATGGTGCACAGGGCCAAAAAGCCCGCAATGGTGGTCAGGCTGGAGGCCGTGATGGAGGAGAAGGTGTTCACGATGGCGGTGGCCATGGCCTGCTCCTTGTCCGCCCTGCGCCGTTTTTCCTCCTCGTAGCGGTGCAGGAGGAAGATGGAGAAGTCCATGGTCACACCAAGCTGCAAGACCGTGGACAGGGCCTGGGTGATGTAGCTGATCTGCCCCAGAAAGTAGTTGGTGCCGAAGTTATAGAGGATTGGGAACAGCAGCCCCAGCATGAACAGCACGGGAACCAGGGTGCTCTCCATGGCCAGGAACAGCACCAACAGGCTGGCCCCCACCGCGCAAAGGATGTACAGTGGCATCTCCTGGTCCACCAGGGCCTTTGTGTCCTGCAAAATGACGCTCATGCCGCCCAGGAAGCTGTGCTCCCTCAAGAGGCCCTTGAGCTCCGCCACGGCGTCCATAGTGCTCTTGCTGGCAGAGGGCTCCGAGAAGCGCACCAGCATCAGGGTGGCGTTCTCGCCGTACATGGCCTGTTGTATGCCCTCTGGCAGCATTTCCCGGGGAATGGCCGGGTCAATCACGTCGCTGAGCCAAAAGACCTGTTCCACCCCGGGCACCTGCTCCATCTGAGCTTTCATGTCCAGCAGCTCCCCCAGGGGCATACCCTCCACCGTCACCATGCCGGTGGAGGCCAGGTTGAAGTCGTTTTCCAACGCCTGCTCTCCCAGCATGGAGTCCAGCTCCGGGGGCAGGTAGGTGAGTATGTCATAGTTGATGCGGGTAGCCGCCGCGCCCAGCAGGGCCGGTATCAGCAGCAGAACTGCCAGAACCAGCACCAGCTTCCGGTGGCGGACAATGCCGCGGGCGATCCTTTCCAAAACCACACCAGTCCTTTCTCTGTAAATTAGTTCTCTCTTAAACCGCCAGCTTATGGCTTTCGCTACCAGCCTCCGCCTGCCGCGCCTGTTTCTCCCGGCAGGAGCACTGCCAAAGCCGCTCCGCCGTAGGGGCCCAGTTTTGAGCATAGGCCGCGCATTTTTCGCACAAATGCTCCGCGCTCTCCGGGGACTGCAAATCCGTGGAATGGGCCCCGGTCTTCTCCACCATCTCCCGCAGTTTGACGGGATTTTCCAGCATGGGGCAGGGACGCAGGTGGTTATCGTTAAAGGGTTGGCCTTCATGGTAGGCCATGAAGATGGGGGAGCGCAGCACGTCCAAAAGGCTCATCTCCCGGATGTTGGCGTTGGAGTAGTGGATGAACACGCAGGGGTCGCAGTCGCCGTTGGCGTTGATGTGGAAGTACCGCCGCCCGCCCGCGATGCAGCCCTGGACGAACTCGCCGTCGTTCTGGAAGTCCATGGCGAAGATGGGCTTCTCCCGCCGTGCCTCGCGGATCTTGTGGTACATAAACTCCCGCTGCTCCGGGGTGGGGAGCAGGCCGGGCACGGCGTCGTTGCCGATGGGCATATAGTGGAAGTACCACACAAAGGACGCGCCCCACTCCACCATCTGGTCAAAGTATTCATCGCTGCTGATGGATTCAAAATTCTGGCTGGTATAGCAGCAGCTGATGCCGAAGGGCAGCTTCTTCCTCTTGAGCAGGGCCATGGCCTCTACCACCTTTGCGTAGACGCCGCTGCCCCGGCGGCCGTCCGTGGCGCTCTCGAAGCCCTCCACGCTGATGGCGGGGATGAAGTTTTTCACGTCCAGCATAGCGTTGGCGAAATCCTCGTCAATGAGGGTGGCGTTAGTGAAGCAGAGGAACTGGCAGTCGTTGTGCTTGCGGCACAGGGCAATTAGGTCGTCTTTGCGTACCAGGGGCTCGCCGCCGGTGTATATGTAGATGTACACCCCCAGCTCCTTGCCCTGGGTGATAATGCCGTCGATCTCGTCAAAGGAGAGGTTCAGTTTGTTGCCGTATTCCGCCGCCCAGCAGCCGGTACAGTGCAGGTTGCAGGCGGAGGTGGGGTCCAGCAAAATGGCCCAGGGGATGTTGCAGCCGTATTCCTCCCGCAGCTCCTCCTGCCGGGGCCAGCCCACCAGGTTGCCGTTGATGATGAAGTTCTCGAAGGTTGCCTTGAGCACCTCCTTGTCCGTCTCGGTAAAGATGCGGGTCATGAGCTGGTGCATGGCGCAGTCCGGGTCCTCGATGACCCTGCGGAACGCCGCCCGCTGGACAGGGAAGCCGCGGTCCCCCGCCGGGGCGAAGCGGTCCACCCAATCCATGAGCTTGGGCAGGTTCTCCTCCGGGTCCCGCTCAATATAGCCGAAAGCCTTTTTCAATCCATAGCGCACGATTTTGTTTGACGTATCCATTGTATGACCTCCTGATGTTATGGGGCGTTTTCTGGATATAATTATAGCGGTGCAGCCAGGAGGGAACAACCGACAAAGCGGCGTCCCTGTCGCAAAAATAGACAGAGGCGCCGCTTTGTAAAAAAACATTACAAATAATAAAATTTGTATAGGCAGCACCGCGCAAAAGCCGTAGGCCGGCCTATGCGCGGTGCTGCTTATAGACTATGATGGTTTCCTGAACTTATCCAGCACATGGCCGATGCTGCCGTCTATCATGAGGAAATAGTCGTCCAGCCGGACATGGCGCTCGTCGGGCATCCCTTCCTCCACCCACTCCAGAAGGAACCCCGCGCAGCCCCGGGCATAGACCGTGGCGATAAACTCCTTTTTCTCCTCCGGCACGTCCGCCGCCTGGGGGTAGGCGTCGATTCGCTCCCGCACCATTTGAGACGCCCGCTTGACCACCGCCCGCTCGTACTGCATCCGGTTGGTGGCGTCATAGCCATGCAGGACCGTCGTGCGGTGGAGGTAAAAGAAGTGAAACAGCAGCCGGATCTGCTCCTGCCAATCCATTCCGGCGGACAGGTTCGTGCCGGCGTATTTCTCAATGCTTTTTGCCAGCGCCCATTCCATCAGATCATAGATATCCCGAAAATGATAGTAAAAGGTCTGACGGTTTACGCCGCATTCGGTCACAATGTCCTTTACGGTAATCTTATCGATATTCCGCTTTTCCAGCAGGCCCTCAAACGTCTGGGCAATGGCTTCCTTCGTGGTCTGGCGCATCACGCACTCCGTCCTTTCCCGTTTTACGCATATTATAGAGGAATTGTCCGGAAATTTCAAGTGCGGCCCGCCGCCGGTTCCAGCTCATAGATCCTAGTGTACTGTCCCTTGCGCTCCGCTGTCAAGTGATGGCTCACCAAGATGAGCGTCAGCCCCGGGCTGCCCAGCAGGCTCTGCTCCACGATGTCCGCGTTTTTCTGGTCCAGGGCGCTGGTGCCCTCGTCCACTAGCAGTATAGAGCGGTCGTGGATCAAGGCCCGGGCAATGGCCACCCGCTGCTTCTGCCCGCCGGAGAGATTGCCGCCCTCCTCGCCCACCATGGCGTCCAGACCCTCGGGCATAGCGGCCAGGTCTCCCGCCAAGGCGCTGTCCCGCAGGGCCTTTTCCAGCTGCGCCTCGGTGAACGTTTCGCCCAAGGTGATGTTGTCCCGGATGGTGGAGTTAAAAAGAAACACGTTCTGCTCTATGTAGCTCATCTGCCGTCCTAGCTGCTCCGGGGTGAAGTCCTTGGCGTCTTTGCCGTCAAAGCGGATGGCCCCGTCATAGTCCGGCAGCCAGCCCAGCAGGAGTTTCAGCAGCGTGGACTTCCCACAGCCGGAGGGGCCGGTGAGGGCGTACTTGCCGCCTTTCTGAAACTCTAGGGACAGGTCTTGCAGGATGGGGCGTTCACCGTACTGAAAACTGAGGCTTTCCACGGCGATTTCATCCCGCAGCGGTTGGAGTCCCTCAGAGGCCCTGTGCGCGTCCTCCGCAGGGAGAGAAATCTTCTCAAAGAAAGGCCGACTTGAGGAGAAGGAGAGCAGCAGCCCGGCCACGGTACCCAGGGAGTTAGTCAGCTGCCCGCAGAGATTGCCCCCCGCCGCCAGAGAGCCCGCCTGGGTATAGCCCCAGATAGCCAGCAGCCCCACAAGGCCGGTTATCAGCAGCTGACAGATAACATTGACGCAGCCCGCGCCGGAATTTACAAGACCCTTTACATAGGCCAGCCGGAACCGGGGCTTTTCGATTTGCTCGCTGGCATGGCACGACCCCTCCGAGAACCGGCGCTCTCTGCCGAAGGACCGCAGCACGTCCCAGCCGGAGAGCAGGTCCTTCAACGCCCCGGTGGCCTTGGCCTGCTCCTCTGAGCAGACCGATCCCAAGGCCTCCATGCGCTTGTTAAAAAGCTGGGGCACGAACAGCATCAGCACAGTGGTCACCAGCGCCGCCAGCACCAGCGACCAGTGGATGGTCAGCAGGGCCAACACGCTGAACACCGCCATAGCGCCCATCTCCACAATCTGGAAGAAAGGCTTCCAGGCCAGGGTTTCTATCTGGTTCACATCGTTGGTAAACTGTGAGAGGTATTTCCCAGTACCCTCCTTGTGGTACTCCTGGTGGGTCATGCTCAGAAGGGCGGAGGCCATATCCTGCCGCAGAGCGTTATTCAGTCTGCGGATAGCCCGGGCCTGCAAAATCTCTCCCAATGCGCCCGCCGCCAGCATGGTAAAGAACAAAGCCATCAAAAGGAGCATCCACCGAAGCATACCGGGCAGATCGCCCTCAAATACGCCCTGGAACACCTGGGCCGTCACCAGGGAGGCCCCGGACTGTATTCCGTAGGCGGTGATTGTGGGCAGAACCCCCAGCAGCACCGGCCAGCGGTGTTTTTTCAAGTAATATGCCATTGTGGCGGCAGTTTTCTTATTTTCCCTTTTCATGGTTTCCCTCCTCCTTTTGCTTCCATTTCGCGCCCCGCAGCAGGGGGATTTCGTCATCATAGAAATAGGTGTAGTTGACGCCTGTCTGCATAAAGCTTTGGGCCCCATAAAGGAGGGGGAGCAGGTTTATGGGTTCGGTTAGCTGGTAGACCTTTATCTCCCCCTCGTCCAGTTCCATTTTCATGGAGTGCGTGATGCCCATGGATTCCAGCTCTTCCAGCTGCGCGACGAGGCTTTCTGTTGGGATCCCCAGCTGTTTTGCCGGTACAGAAGGTGTGAAAAACTGGGGCTTTCTGCGGTAGAGCGCCTCGATCAGCTCCAGATAGCCGGGCTTTGCCAGCATGGAAAATAACCTGCGGAACTTCTCCATGGGCGCAAAGTAAGCGGCATAGCCCTCCTGAGGCTCGGGCCAGAGCGTGACAAAACTCATGTCCTCCGAATGGACGTCCAGCAGGACCCCTCCCCCTCCGCCGACCTGGGTGTACATCAGCTGGGTCTTTCCATTCATATCCACCTGGCAGTTTTTGATATATTCCATTTTGGGCAAATCAAAATTGCCGGGATAGAAGCAGTAGACCAGCGACCAAACCAGCCTGCAAAGCCGCTCCATGCGCTCCTTTTCCGGGAAGGACCGCAGCCAGCGGCCCACGGCCTCTTCCACATTGACCTGTTCCCCGCTTTCCAATCCAAAGAGGGCGTCGATGCTGACCCCCAGCGCCCGGGCCAGCGTTGGCAGCAGCTCCACGTCCGGCGCGCCGCCCTTCTCCCACTTGCCCACCGCCTGATAGGAGACCCCGACCATCTTGCCCAGCTGCTCCTGGGTCAGGCCCCGCTCTTTCCGCAGGGAGGCAATGCGTTCGCTTAATATGCTTGGCATGATACCACCGTCCTTTCCTTCGTATGGTTGTATTATACCAAAAGAGCTGGTTGCAATCAACAGAGGCGTTTTTGCAAAAACGCAACCTATAGTTTTGCCTTGAAAGCGGAAGAAGGAAAGGGCGGCCAATGGGGAAGAGCAGAATATGCCGGTAAACGGCCGTAACTCAACTTTGACCATGGAATGGGGGAGTTTTCACATTGGGAGGAACACGACCGTATTATCTCGGGCACCGCTAAAAGAATATGACACGCTTCTGTTTTTCTTTTTCAGAATTTCAAAGTTGAAAGATAGTTATAAAGCCGTCTGTAGGCTCGATTTGGCCTCGGTGCTAAAAGATAAGGGATTGACTAGTCCATCCCCTCGCTAACCGCCGTGGCCCAATGGGCCGCAACGGCCCGGGGGGAAAATGCGTTTACAAAATCCATATCACGCCTCCTCTTCGCTGGTGTTGACCCCGATGTTCTCCCGGAAGGTAATGCCGGGGAGAATCGCTTTCATGGCCTCCGCCGTGGCCGTGGCCCCGCTATGGGACTTGCACTTGGTCCAGTCTACAATGCCGCTGACCACCAAAGCGCAGTTCGGGTTTTCGGTGGGGTTCACGTCATAGAGCAGAACGCCCACCGCGCCGGTACCGGCCGGGGCCGGGGCCCCCGCCTCAGTTATGGGCAATTGAGTTTTTCCGGTTCTGGGTCAGAAAGTGGGTCAAACGGCAATGCCGCTCTCACGGACGGTGCGAAGAAATCCGCTGTCAGAGTCAGTGGGAGTCAGCAGAACAGGCTCAATATCCATGTTGACTTTTCTGGATAGCCGCCATAACAAAGCGGTAGTGTCCAAATAGTCCCCAGGGATCTCATTAACGATGACAGCGATATCAATATCACTGTCATTGTTGGCGGTCCCTTTTGCCTGGGAGCCGTAAAGAATGATAGACTCAGTATTCAATACCTCGCGGACAACAGCGGCATATTCCTTTGCCATATTCAGCACCTGGTCTTTATCCATGACAGTAAATCCTCCGTCTTGTCGATTAACTCTTTGCAGCGCGCCTCGCTGAGAGAGCGCAGAAGCTGCTCCTTATTCAGCGGGTATCTTGCCTCTACATTCAGCGGATTCAGAACATCCAGAAGAGAAAGCTGGTCTTCGCTCATTTCTGCAGAGACCTTTGCCAGATTCGCAAGCCGTACCAGGCTATGAATATATGGAAGCTCCCCATCCGGCTCCCGATGAATATAAATTGCTTTCAAGCCTTTTTCAATGGTCTGGTGGCACATGAAGCCAACGTAGAGAAACCGTTTTGTCTCAAGCATGGCTTTGGCGGTCTGCAGGTCATAATCGGCACAGTCCAGCCAGTATGCACTCTTGGCGTATTCGTTCATTACCGAATCCTCGCTTGCGTGTATTTGTTTATTTCATAGTATACCACAAGGACGGCAAAAAGGAAAGCACAAAAAAGCATATCGCAAAAAGTTCAAGATTTGCGCCGCTAAACAAAGAAAAGGCACTAAGCTCAAGCCTGAATTTCGATGGAGTTTCCCTCTTTATCAAGCACACAGCTCTCATAATAACCATCTCCAGTGGTGCGGGGACCGCTTTTTACTGTGAATCCGTCCTCCTTGAGCCGGGCGGTCAAAGCGTCAACCTTTTCCTTTGACCCGACCTTGAAAGAGATGTGCGCGTACCCAAACCTTGAGGGAATATCGTCTTCTGTGACAGACGGAAGACTCATCAGTTCCAACCGGGCGGAATCCTCAAATGACAGTATAAAGGAGGAAAAGAAACCATGCCGGTCATTGTCCGGGATTTGGACGATGACGCCGCCACGATTATCATGGTTGACAGCAATTTACAACGGGAAAGCCTGCTCCCCAGCGAAAGGGCTTTTGCCTACAAAATGAAATTGGAGGCCATCAAACATCAAGGAGAACGGTCGGATTTAACTTCTCGCCAAGTTGGCGAGAAGTCCAGCACTTCTATTCAGCTTGTCGCAAATCAAGCTGGTGAAAGTCAAAGGCAGGTGCAACG
>CAOKRG010000049.1 GCA_948471095.1 uncultured Oscillospiraceae bacterium | reverse complement strand
CGTCGTTGGCATAGGACGTGGAGCGGTTCCAGGAGTTCATGGTGTTGTAGCGGTAGTGGCGGGCCAGGAAGCCGGTCATGGCCTCCCGGCTGCGTCGGTTGACTTTCTGGTAGAACATGCTGCTCATCTCCTTTCGCTGGCCGGGGCCAGCGTCATTTCCCGCCACCCTTGGCATCGGGAGATGCAAAAAAGCCACCCCGGCAGCAAGTCCAGGATGGCCTCTTTCCACTATTCCTTTTCTATCAACCCGAACCAAATGAACGCCTCGCGGATAGCCGCCTCTTTCTTTGCGGCCAGCTTTGGGGCAGGCTGCCCTTCGGCATCTCCATACCCCTTATACTTCGTCTTGGCAAGGCCGCAGAGTTCCTTGGTCTGGGATATGGCAAGATTGCTGACATGGATGCCATACCGCTCCTTGACCCATGCCTGGATGTCCTTATAGGTGGCGCGTTTTGTCTGTAAACGCGTTTCGCCCTCATAGCCGTCTATCTCGACTATAAGGGCGAACACGTTACGATACACCGCCAACCTGATTCTTGACATGGTGTTCGTATACTTGACGTTTGGTGGAGATGGCGGGAATCGAACCCGCGTCCGAAAAAGGGTCGCCGGGGCTTTCTACGGGCGTAGCTTTTGGTTTAGGATTCCCTCTGCCCGGCGCGCAAAAGCACGCTCCGGGCCTTGGTAGCCTTCTGGTTCATGGCAAGGGTCAAAGGCGGTCCCCTTGCTCACGTTCACCGCTCATCGACGCTCCTGTCCCGGCCGCGGTGCTCCGGGAAGGAACGGCTGCTTATTTAAGCAGCAACAGCAACAAAGTCGTTGTCGTTTAATTTAAGGTTTATAGGTTTTATAGCGGTCCTATCCCGCTGCCCGCTTACCAGGGTCCCCCTTCCCCGTCGAAACCTTTACATCCCCATAAAGGGCGCATTCCTAGGATTTGGAGATAGGGACACATCCACAACATATATTATACAGCAAATTTTGAGTTTTGGCAAGTCTTTTTTTAGGAAAGAGCCTCCCGCGCGCAGAGCTTTAAAAATTGCCAAAGCGCAGGAAACCCGAAGAATCATTTTCGCTGAAAAAGTACTGGCAAAAAAGGGCGGGTATGTGCTATAATGTGCGCAAAGCGCACATTATCAGTTTTTTGCCTCGCAAGAATACGGAGAAGAAGCAAAAAGGATTATCGTCATACTGGGCCAGCCCGGCATTTTGGCAAAAAGGAGGACGCCATGAACCCTGTAACCATTCGGGAGGTCCGCCCGGATGACGCGGCGCGGCTTTTGGAAATTTACGGCTACTATGTGGAGCATACGGCCATATCCTTTGAATATGACGTTCCCAGCCGGGAAGAATTTTCCGCCCGCATCAAAGGAACCATAGAGCGCTACCCTTATCTTGTGGCAGAGCGGGACGGCGCGGTTTTGGGGTATGCCTACGCGGGCCCCTTCCACAGCCGGGCGGCTTACCGCTGGGCCTGCGAGCTCACCGTATACCTGGACCCCCGGGCCAAGGGCCAGGGTCTGGGCCGGATGCTGTACCAGGCCCTAGAGAAAGAGCTGGCGGCCATGGGCGTACAGAACCTGTACGCCTGCATCGCCTACCCGGAGACGGAGGACGAGTACCTGACCCGGGCCAGCGCGGCTTTCCACGTCCGCATGGGCTTTCGGGAGAGCGGCCGGTTTCACCGGTGCGGCTATAAATTCGGCCGCTGGTATGATATGGTCTGGATGGAAAAGCTCATCGGGGACCATCCGGCCTGCCCGCCGCCTGTGGCGCGCTGGAAAGCCTGAGGGCGTCTCAAACGAAAGAGTGGACAAGCGCTGCGGAGCGGGGGTCCGCTGTCCAGACCCGCCTGCGAGCCGACCGAAGCGGCAGCTGAGACCGCGCCTTTTGCGCCCGGAGGCCATCTATGACTCAACATAAATCTATTTTCGCAAGAGGTCTCAATATAATATAGTTTGAGAAAGGATGACATTTATGAACGCGGAAATCATTTCTGTCGGCACCGAGCTGCTGCTGGGGGCCGTGGTAAACACGGACGCCGCCCTGGTGGCCCGGGCTCTGTCCGGGCTGGGCATTAACCTTTTGCACACCTGCGTGGTGGGGGACAACCCCCAGCGCCTGAAAGAGGCGGTGGAAACCGGCCTCTCCCGCAGCGATCTGCTCATCATGACCGGCGGCCTGGGCCCCACGACCGACGACCTGACCAAGGAGACCGCCGCCGCAGCCGCCGGGAAAAAGCTCCGCCTCCACCAGCCCAGCCTGGAACGGATCCAGAACTATTTTAATGAAAAGCAGGTCGGCAAAAACCAGGAAAAGCAGGCATGGCTTCCCGAGGGCTGCCATGTGCTGCAAAACGACAACGGCACCGCCCCCGGCTGCGCCTTCCAGGCGGAAAACGGCTGCACCATCTTGATGCTCCCCGGCCCGCCCAGCGAGCTGGAGCCCATGCTCCTTAACTATGCCGTGCCCTACCTGCGGCAGCGCCAGGAGTTCACCATCGTCTCCCACAATGTGCGCATCTATGGCCGGGGCGAGGCCCCTGTGGCCCAGATGATGGATGACCTGATGGAGGGGGAAAACCCCACCCTGGCCCCTTACGCCAACGAGGGCGAGTGCTACCTGCGGGTCACGGCCAAGGCCCATTCCCAGCAGGAGGCGGACGCCCTGTGCCAGCCCTTGATTCAGGAGATTAAAAACCGGCTGGGCGGCTTTGTCTACGGCGTGGACGTGGACAGCCTGGAGGCCCTGGTCGTGGGGCTGCTGGCCCAGCAGGGCAAGACCCTGGCCACCGCCGAGTCCTGCACCGGCGGGCTGCTGGCCAAGCGCCTGACCGACGTGCCCGGGTCCTCCCAGGTGTTCCACATGGGGCTGGTCGCCTATGCCAACCAGGTCAAGGAAAAGCTGCTGGGCGTGCCCCATGAGGTGCTGGAAGCTCACGGCGCGGTGAGCCCGGAGACCGCCCAGGCCATGGCCCAGGGCATTGTGCGGGCCAGCGGCAGCGATTTGGGCGTCGGCATCACCGGCATAGCGGGGCCCGAGGGCGGCACAGCGGAAAAGCCCGTGGGGCTCATCTACATTGCCCTTTCCGATGGGAAGGAAACCTGGGTGGCGAAGCGCTCCCCCATTGGCCGCACCAAGACCCGGGACTGGCACCGGCACTGCGCGGCCAGCCAGGCCCTGGACCTGGTCCGGCGGTACCTGACGGGCCTGCCGGTCCTGGCGGAGCACGAGTATGAAGGCGACAAGATCTGCCGGGGGTGAGGAGATGGCAGATGTGGTGGGCCGCTTTGCCCCCAGCCCCAGCGGCCGCATGCACCTGGGCAACCTGTTCTCCTGCCTGCTCAGCTGGCTCTCGGCCCGCTCCCAGGGCGGGCGGATGATTCTGCGCATGGAAAATCTGGACCCCCAGCGTACCAGCCGGGCCTATGGGGAGCAGATCATGCGGGACCTGGAATTTCTGGGCCTGGACTGGGACGAGGGCCCCTATTGGCAGTCGGACCGGGGCGGCTACTACCAACGGTGCCTGGACCGGCTGGCCGCCCGGGGGCTGGTGTACCCCTGCTTCTGCTCCCGGGCGGAGCTCCACGCGGCCAACGCCCCTCACGCCTCGGACGGGGAGTATGTCTACTCCGGCAAATGCCGGGGCCTGTCCCCGGGTGAGGTTGAGGCTCTAGAAAAAAAGCGCCCTCCAGCCCTGCGCCTGCGGGTGCGGGGGAAAGAGCGCTTTACGGACGGCCACTACGGCCCCTATGAGCAGGACCTGGAGCGGGACTGCGGGGACTTCATCCTGCGGCGTTCCGATGGGGTGTTCGCCTACCAGCTGGCCGTGGCGGCGGACGACGGGGCCATGGGCGTGACGGAGGTGGTCCGGGGCCGGGACCTGCTGAGCTCCACTCCCCGGCAGCTGTACCTTTACCGGCTGCTGGGGCTGCGGCCTCCGGCCTTTGTTCATATCCCCATGCTGCTGGCCGCGGAGGCCGGGCCTGGCGAAGCGCCCCGGCGGCTCTCCAAGCGGGACCAGGACGCGGGCCTGGACGCCCTGCGGGAGCGGTTCGCGGCGGAGGAGATTGTGGGGCGGCTGGCCTACCTGGCGGGCCAGCTGGACCGGCCCGAGGCGGTCTCCGCCCAAGAGCTGGCGAAAGGCTTCCAGTGGAGCAAAGTCCCCAAAGAAGACATCATTTTACCGGGAGACCTACTCGCCTAGAAACGTCCCCAGCCCCGTCGGCGAGCCAGCAAAAGTTTTTGAAGATTCTGCAAGTTTGCTTCGCGAACTTGGCGGCCAGAGGAAAAAGGATCAAAGATGCGAAATCTTTGATCCTTTTGAACGTTATTAACGGTCTCTTTTGCGTGACGAGGGAACGCGGCTCCCTGCGTTCTTCTCAGCGCCGCCCCGCGCCGCCTCCCCGAGAGCCGCCGCCCCCATGGAAGCCGCCGGAGCGCCCGCCGAATCCGCCGCCACGGCCAAAGCCGCTCCCACCGGGGCGTCCGCCGCCATGGAAACCCCCAAAACCGCTCTGCGGAGGGCGGGGAGGCCGAGGGGGACGGGGGCCGGGCCCGCCAAAGCCGCCGGGCCCGGGAGGAGGCGGGGGAGGCGGAGCCCAGTAGGACCTGCGGCGGCGGTTCATCATGCTGCCCAGGAACATGCCCTGCCAGAAGCCTCCTCCTCCGCCGCCAAAGCCTCCGCCGCCTCTTCCGCCCCGGCCGGCGCCCCGCAGTATCGCGAAGACCACCAAAATCACCACGACCACCAGGACCACCCGCACCAGCGCGGCAAGAACCGTCACGGCCTTATTCAGCAGGCTCACGCCTCTGTTGGAGCTTCCATACTCATAGGAGCCCTCATAGGGGCCGTTCTCCGGGGGGGCCTCCTGCCCGGCATAGTAGGCGTCCAGCTCCTGAGACACGGCCTGGAAGAAGGCCAGGGCCCCCGCGTCATAGCGGCCCGCCGCGAAGTCCTCTTCCAGGTACCGGTCCAGCAGGTCCCGGAACTTGGCCCCGTCAAAATATTCCTCAATCCCATAGCCCGCCAGGGCGTAGTAATCCTCTTCCCCGACGGCCATAACCAGGAGTATGCCGTTGTCGCGCTCCTGGGAACCAATGCCCCAGGCGTTAAAAAGGTCATAGGCATAGTCGCCGATGTCCTGCCCGCCTAAAAAATCCACGGCTACAATCACGACCTCGGCCCCATAGGCCTGGAACATCTCCTGGTTTTTGCGGATGATCTCCCGCTCCGTCTTGTCCGAGAGGACCCCGGCGCTGTCCAGCACGTACTGGTTTTCCGGCCTCTCCGGCGCCGCGGCCAGAGCGCCCGGCGCCAGCAAGACCAGCGCCAGCAGAGCCGCTACCAGGGCCGCGCAAATTTTCGCGGTTCGTCTCTTCAAGGTTCCGCCCCTTTCCAATGGGAAAGCCCCATCAGTTAAAAATGCTGTCCATAATGCCGTCCACCAGGCTGTCCACCTGGTCTTCCACCTGCTGCCCAAAGGTCTCCGCCCGGTTTTCCACGTCCTGGGCAAAGGCATCCACCCGGCTTTCCAGGGCCTCCTCCGCCGTTTGGGCCGTCTCCCCCTGCTCCGCCGCCTCGCCCTGGGCGGACGGCTCCGAGGCGGCCTCGTCAAAGGTGGCCATGGGCTTTAAAAAGGCGATGGGCCTCATGCGAGCCAGCTTCTCGTTATAGTCCCGGGCCTGGTCATTATAGCTGCTGCGGGCCAGTTTGTCCTGTTCGGACCGCATGTTGGCCAAAATCTGGGCCGGGTACTTTTTGTCGTTCTCCGAGAGCTCCGCCTTCTCCAAGGCTGCGGCCAGGGCCTCCGCCGGCTGGTCCAGCTGGGCGTTCAGGCTGGCGATTTTCTGAAACGTCTGGTTTTCATCCTCATATTCATACTTCTCGAAGAGCTTCACCTGGTGCTCCAGGCTGTCGCTGAGGGCCCGCAGCCCGCTGTCCTGCTCCGCGTACTTTTCCGCCAGGGTAATGAGGTTATTGGCCTCGGCGCAGCGCCGCTCCAAGCCCTCGTAAAGGGCGTACCCGGTGTCGTCATAGTAATAGTGCCCGCTGGCCTCTTCGCGCAGCTTCATCAGGGAGCGGTTCGCCCCCAGCGGAATGGAGGCGGCAATGGCAGCGGCCATAAAGATGGCGGCTCCCACATGGCGTTTCTTTTTCATGGCGGTTTCCTTTCTCAAGTTAAAATGCGGACATGCGGCCTACAGGGCCGAACCCTTCCGGTAGCCCTGCGAAACGCATCGGCCCGGCGGGAGTGTTGGAAAGGCGCAGTTTTTTTGAAGTTTTACGGAGTGGCCTCCGGCGGCCAGAGTTGATCCAAATCGAAGATTTGGTCAACTCTTGGGTTTAAGAGTTCGTTAGACTTCGTCTTACGAACTCTACCCCTGGACTGGACCAAACTTTTTGAAAAAAGTTTGGATCAAAAACTTTTCCTGTTGCGCTGCGTGAACTTCCCCCTCGATAACTTACCTAAGTGGGCGATTCCGGCAGCCTCCCCGAAGCGCGTTGGCTCAGCTGGCTCCTTTTGCCCCAAGTAGCGCGTAGCTTTGCGCGCCCCCGCGGATTTGCCAGCGGGGGCACCCCGCCCGTGGATTCGCCTGCGGGGGCACCCCGCTAGGAGTGGATATCCAGCAGCTTCTGCTTGAGCTCGCCTTCCAGACGGCCGATCTCCGCCTCGGCGGCCCGCCGCTTGGCGCGGCCCTCGTCCTGAATCTTCACCACCTCGTCCAGGGTCTGGATCAGGGACTGGTTGGTGACGCGCAGGGTCTCCATATCCACCACGCCCCGCTCGCTCTCCCGGGCGGTCTCGATGGTGCTCATCTTCAGCTTCTCCGCGTTCTTGCGCAGCAGCTCGTTGGTCATGTCGCTGACCTCCCGCTGGGCCCGCACCGCCTGTTCGCTGTGGGCCAGGCCCAGGGCCAGCACCATCTGGCTCTTCCACAGGGGGATGGTGTTCACCAAAGTGGACTGGATCTTGTCGCACATCAGCTTGTCGTTGTTCTGCACCAGGCGGATCTGGGGGGACATCTGCACGCTGACCATGCGGGTCAATTCCAGGTCGTGGAGCTTCTTTTCAAAGCTGTCGCACTGCTGGGCGAAGTCGTTGGCCGCCTGGGCGTCCTCCGCCAGGCCGCTGCGGCGGGCCTTGTCCTGCAGGGTCACCAAAGTGGTGGCCCGCTCCTGCTGTAATTTTTTCTTGCCCGCGATGATGTACATGGAGAGCTCCTTGTGGTAGTTCAGGTTCATGTCGTAGAGCTTATCCAGCATCACCACGTCCTTCATCAGCTGGACCTGGTGGCTTTCCAGGGCGGCGGCGATCTTGTTCACGTTCACCTCCGCGCTGTCGTACCGGGCCTTCATGGCCACGATCTTGTTGCCCGTGCTCTTAAACCGGCCGAAGAAGCCCTTCTTCTCCTCCTCGTCGATGTCAAAGCCCTTGAGCTCCACCACCAGGCTGGAGATCTGGTTGCCCACCTCGCCCAGGTCCTTGGTGCGCACATTGTTGAGCGCCGTGTCCGAGAAGGAGGCGATCTTCTTCTGGGCGGCGGAGCCGTACTGCATCACCATGGTGCTGTTCTGCAGGTCGATCTTCTGGGAGAACTCATCCACCACCTTGCGCTCCTCGGGGGTCAGCACGTTCTCGTCCAGGGTGGTCACCTGGGCCTCCTCCTGCACGGCGGGGGCCTGGGGCTCTTCCGCCGCTTCGGGCTCCAAAGTCAGGGTCGGCATCTGGGGCGCGTTCTGTTCCAGGGCCAGCTTCATTTCGTTGTCCATCCTTACGACCTCGTTTCCTGTTTATTTTTTACCATCGGCGTTCAATTTTGCGTACACATAGGTGTCCTTCCAAACGGGCCTGCCCGCCGGGTCCTTCCAAAAGAATACGTTTTGGATGAAATGCGCTTCCCGGCGAAAGCCGAGGGCTTCCAGCAGCTTCCACGAGCGCGCGTTGGCCGGGTCGCATTCCGCGTAAATCCGGTGGACTCCCTGGGAGAACGCCCGGCGGACCAAGGCCCCGCAGCCCTCCCTGGCATATCCGGCCCCCCAGTAATTCCGGTTGAACACATAGCCCAGCTCCAGCGCGTCAAACTCCCTTTTTCCCATATAGACGTTTCCAATCATTTTGCCCGTGTCTTTTAACTGGACGGCGGCCATTTCCTCCGTCCCCATGCGCCATTGGAGGCTTTCCCTCGCCTCGTCCAGGGTCAGAGGCTTATATGGCTCGAACTCCACGGTCTTTTCATCCGACAGATATTCGAATAAGTCGTATAAGTCCTCTTCTCTGTACCTTCTTAAAATCAACCGCTCCGTCTCCGCGATGATCGGGCCTGCTGCCATAGGATCCTCCTTTCCTCTTTGGCAAATATTTTGACCTCTTGGGAAATGCATTTATGTTGAGTAATAGATGGCCTCCGGGCGCAAAAGGCGCGCCCTACGGCAAGGTCGTGGGGCTTTGCCCCACACCCCACCAGGGGCCTAACGCCCCTGGACCGCGAAAAGCGCAACAGCAAAAGTTTCGTCAACCTTTTCAAAGGTTGCGGGGTTCTTAGGGGCAGAGCCCCTAAGCCGCCGGAGGCCACTCCGTAACGCTCCCAAAAAACGCGCCCTTTGGCCGCTCCCTCTCACAGCCCGTTCTTCTTCTCCTCCACAAAGCCCTCCTGCTTCAGCATGGTCTCGAACACGGTGATGTCCGCCGAGATGTCCATGGCCTCGTCGGTGAAGAGGGAGTCCAGCTGCTTTTCAAAGGCGTCCGCCACGGTGTGCATCATGCCCGCGATGTTGAACATGGTGGAGGTGATGTTCTCGCCCTTTACGGACTGCTTGGAGAGCCGCTCGTAGCTGCCCAGCAGCTTTAGGGTGGTGGGCAGGTAGTAGTTCATAAATTTACGGATCTGGGGGGCCTTGCCCGGGTGCTGGGCAATGTAGTTGAAAATATCCGCCGAGGCCCGCTCCATCCGGTCGATGTCCGCGGAAAGGGCTTCGTCCGGGATGGCGTCGTTGGCGGCGCGGAGCTTTTTGATCATGTCGTGGCCCTCGTCGATGATCTTATCCACCTCCGGGTTGCCGGTCTGGGACTTCTTCTCCGGCTTCGGCTCCGGCTCCTTTTTGGGCTCGGGCTCGGGCTTGGGCTGGGGCTGCGGCTTGGGCTCCTCAATGGGGACAAGCCGCTTTTTGCCCCGGAACAGGGCCCCCGAGAGGAAAAAGACCAACGCCACCACAATGGCGAACACCGCCCACTCCGAGGCCTCCATCATCTGGACGTTCATGGCGTACAGCAGGGCAACCACCCCGGTGATGTAGTACTTGGCGGGGCTGCCCATGTGCACCACCTTCATGGGGGGCATCTGGGGCGGCGGCGCGGGGCTGACCCCGGCAGGGCGGCGGGGCTGGGCAGGCTGCCGCCGGGCGGTCTGGCCCCCGGCGGGAGGCATGGGGCCTTGCGCGGGCTGGGGCCGGGCGGTCTGGCCTCCGGCGGGCGGCACGGGGCCCTGAGTGGGCTGGGGCCGGGCGGTCTGACCCCCGGCGGGAGGCACGGGCGCCTGCCCGGGCTGGGGCTGGCCCTGGCTCGGATAGCGGTAGGTGCCGCCGCCATTGCGCCCGGTCTGGTAGCCTTGGGCGGCGGACTTTACCACTGGGGCGGCGGCGTTCAGGGCCGCGTCGATCCCGGCGGCGGCCCGGCCCAGGCCCTGGGCCAGCTTATCCGCAACGGGAATGCCCGTGCCGGTGAGGGTTTTATAGACCTGGGAGGAGCGGTATTCGTTCTCCACGGGGCGGTTCTGCTTTTGATTCATGGGAGGTTATCCTTTCAAGGAGGATGCGGGCAGGCGCGCGGGGCGCTGCCTTATCCTTCTATTGTACGTTTTCTTAGGGGGCATGTCAACTGGTTTTTCCTGTGGAGGAGTGGCCACTCACGCATTTTGTGAACGGAAAAGCCCGCGAAGCGCAATAGCAGAAGTTTCGTCAACCTTTACAAAGGTTGCAGGGTTCTTAGGGACGGAGTCCCTAAGCCGCCGGAGGGTGAGCGTCTGCCAGTGGCAGACAAGCTGCGAACTGACCGAGTCGGCAGGCGAGACCCCACTCCGTATTACTCTTCCAAAACGGCTCCCCTTGGGCACTCCATTCCCGTGGGGGAGCGTCCAAAGGCCCGGCGGTACACGGCCCGTACCTCCTCCCCCGAGGCCACGCCCTCCCGGAAGGCTGTGGCCGCTCCGGCGCTGACGGCCCAGTCCAGGGCCTGGTCCAGGCCGCCGTCCAGGCTCCAGCCATAGAGGAAGCCCGCCACAAAGGAGTCGCCCGCCCCCACGGCGGAGCACGGGGTTCCCGGCACAGCGGGGCGGAAGCGTGCGCCTCCGGCCTCGTCCAGCAGCAGCGCGCCCTCCCCGCCCAGGGTGACCGCCACGTTCCGCGCCCCCAGGCCCTGCAGCTTCCGGGCCAGGGCAGCGGCCTCCTCCAGAGTGGAGGCCGGCTCCCCGAAGGCTTCGGCCAGCTCCTCCCGGTTGGGCTTCATCAAAAAGGGCCGGGCCGCCGCCGAGGCCAGCAGCGCCGGACCCGAGGCGTCGATGACGGCCTCCACCCCCGGCGGAGCCGCGCCGGCCAGCCTGGCATAGGTCCCGGCGGGCAGGGAGGCGGGCAGACTGCCGGCCAGAACCAAAAAATCTCCGGCCTCCAGCTCCCCCAGCCGTTCCTCCAGCCGTTCCAGAGCCTCCGGGGGGATCTCCGGCCCGCTGCCGTTCAGGGCGGTTTCCGGCTGGCCCGGCGGGGTGATTTTGATATTCACCCGGGTGAGCCCGTCCTCCAAAAAGACAAAACCCGTGGGCAGACCGCGCTCCTCCAGCAGTGCGGCCAGCTCCCGGCCCGTAAAGCCCCCGGCCAGGCCCAGGGCCTTGGTCTTTACCCCCAGGGAGCGCAGCAGCAGGGAGACGTTGACGCCCTTTCCTCCGGGGAGAAACCGGCATCCGCTATAGCGGAGATCCCGTCCGGGCGCGAATTCCTCCGGCGAGACATAGCAGTCCAGCGCCGGGTTAAGCGTCACGGTATACACCATAATAATAGCCTCCTGGTCTTACAAGTTTCTTAAGGTATTCTATCATTTTGGAAAATTTTTTGCAATGCCGCGGCCGGGAAGTTTTTCCCGGCCGCATAAAATCCCCCAAAACCGGGAAAGCTCTTCCCGAAACCAAATTTTTGAATGCAGAGAGGGATGCAATATGAGAAAACAAGGTTTGATCCTGCTGGCCCTGGCCGGACTGCT
Organism: uncultured Oscillospiraceae bacterium; assembly: GCA_948471095.1. GTDB lineage: Bacteria > Bacillota > Clostridia > Oscillospirales > Acutalibacteraceae > Acutalibacter. The sequence goes on along the minus strand of CAOKRG010000049.1, from coordinate 5,928 downwards.
GGCCGTGCTTCTAGCGGCCTGCGGGGACGGCAAAGTGGAGAGCACCGTATCCGAGGCCGTCTCCAAAATCGGCGAGGACATCGGCGGCACCGTCAGCCGGGCGGAGTCCATGCTGGACGAGGGCTTTGACCGGGACGGCAGCTCCCTTTGGGAGGATTCCAGCGCTCTGCCGGACGAGAGCGGCTGGGAGGATGGAGCGTCCGGCGGACTGGAGAGCGGGGAGATTTTCGACGACGAGGGCAGCCTGGTGGAGGAGAGCCGCGTGACCAAGGACCGCTGAACGGCCGTCTCCCGTTATGGATCCAGGCGCAGCGCGGGACAATAGAATGCTGGATTCGGCCAGCGCCGCGGGGCTTCCCAAAGGGGGGTCCGCGGCGCTTCCGGTTTTCCGCTATAAACGCCATAAGGACGAGCCGGACGCCCATCCCGCCGGCCCCTCTGGGTTTTCCCTCTTTTCACTGCCGGGGAATATTGAAAAGGGCAGAGCCGGGCGCGCGCATCCTTTCGCATTCCGCCTTTTCCCTACGGAGATCGGAAAAATGAAAAAAAGGCTTGCTTTTTTAAGAGGAGTGTGGTATAATCAAAACATCTCAGGGCGCTTAGCTCAGCTGGCTAGAGCACCTGCTTGACGTGCAGGGGGTCAGCGGTTCAAGTCCGTTAGCGCCCACCAATGAAATCCCTAGAGCTTCTAAGACTCTGGGGATTTTGCTTTGTCTTGATTTGCACCGATTTGACATGAGAAAAACCCGGAAATTGAGGTTAAAATGAGGTTAAAACCCGAGTTTGGGGTTAAATTTGAGGTTAAAAAAGGGCCTGGGCGCTGATGCGCCCGGGCCTTTTCTCTTTACTTATATCTCCTTCCCATCCGGGAACACAAAGCCCTCCCGGGCGGTGGCCTCCAAAGCCTGGACAATCTGCTACACTAATTATAACTTGACAGATGGCAAGAAACTATATATAATGAAATATATAGTTGTCGGCTTTTAGAACCCATACTGGGTGGAAGGCTGCTTTTTCTTTTCTCAGCGAAGCAAATGGCACAATAAGTAGCAGTTACAAATCTCAAAAATGTTGAACTTGCTATATTTTTGTTTACATAAGTTTTTTGCTTCGAGTTTGCAAGTGCTATATCATGTGGAACCCAAAGGAATACCGCACTTTTTTACACGATATTGTGTAGCGATGTTTGAAAGTTATGTAAATTTGCCAGAGACACTTTTCTTGACCTGGTGTGGTATAATATAAATAAAGTATGGCTTTCGCGAAAAGCATTTGCATTGAAGAGTATTTCAGAGGGAATCGGGGTATACTATGCCGGAAACGCGTTTGAGTATGAGTGGTTATCATGGAACTGCTCAATCACGATTCAAATCTATACAAAGAGAAATGTTTCGACCAAGTTCAGGAGAAAAAGAATGGCTTGGCCCGGGAATATACTTTTTTGCCGAGTATGAGAATGCGGTTTGGTGGGCAAAAGGCGAGGCTAGAAAACGTATAAGGCCAAAAGCTGGAGATCCACCTTTTGTAATTCAAGTTAATCTATGGTATAAAGATAACGAGCATTTGGATTTGGATTTAGCTCCAGATAGGGAGCAATATGAATTTCTGGTTTCTCAGATAGAATCCAAATTGGTAAAAAAGCCATATTTTGACGGTCAACATTCTGCAATAGCAAGAAAACTTCGGCGATGCTATTATTGTAAGTTATTGTTTCGAAGTACACAAGTAAAAATATTGTCTTGTACATTTTCCAAAGAGTACAATGAATATGATATACCTATCAATCGAAAAGAGCATTGCGTGTCCGGAAATGAGCCCATAGAAATTGTTTGTGGAAAGGTGGTATGATTACTCATGAAGGATATTCAGATTATCGTTACAGATGATGAACTGAACAGACTAGCGGAAGAAATAGCTGCTGAGATGGGAATTCCTCTGTCTGATGAATCGGATCAGTATTTTGGCACTCCGGTATTGTCGGATTTAGATGTAACAGAAGCTATAGTCGACTATCCGCGATTAGACGGTCTAGAAAATGTTATGGATATGAATTTCCCTGATTCCTTAGAATTTCCTAGTGCCATTTTTGTCGAAAGCGTCTCTGTTGTTTTAGAGTCCACTTTGGAGTTAAGTGGTAATAATATATCTCACTTAGAGTATGTGTCTGATATGGCCGGTACTTCCGAAAAAATTCTGAGAGATAAGCAATTAGGAGCTTTGGCCGCCTAAACTTGGAGGATAATATGGATACAAAAGGTATGACGGCACAGATTGGGCATGAGAAAATACAAAAATCAGTAAGCCCTCTGCGCATGAAAAATTTTCATTTTTCGAATATCCAAATTTCATTTTCTGGAGAGCGATTTGAGCACACAAAGATGAAAATGGAGATTTCTCATGCAAACCTTGATGTGAATTCAGCAAGAGTGTCGGTAACTGCCGAAATTAGAAGTGAACCCGATAGTTTACATTTGGTGCTATCTGCTGAAGCTGTATTTTCACTTGATGGTGATGGTAACATACTTGATAGCCCTTTGATCAAACAAAATACAGTAGCTATTATGTTTCCTTTTATCCGTAGCGAGATCACTCTTCTAACTTCGCAGCCAGGAATGCCTCCTGTTGTTATCCCTCCCCTCAACATTAATAAATTGTTGAGTAACACACAAACGGAGTCGGATAGTGAGAACCCATAAATTCGATAGTCCGCCGCCCAGGCCCATGTAAAAGAGGCCCGGCTGGCATAAAACAAAAAAGCCCTGGCCACCTCAAAGGTGAACCGGGGCTCTCTTATACCCTTATTCCTTCTCCATCGCCCGCTTGACGATAACCGCGGCCTTGCACTCGCTGCGCGTCAGGCCTAGCTTGCCGTTAGCGTTTCCCCGGATAATGCCCCGCTCCACAAGCCAGCGGATATCCTCCCGCCAGTAGCCGGGTACATCGTCCAGGGTGTTGTAGGTGGGGTTAAGGCGTTCCACCTCCGCTTTTGCTGCCGCTTTCGCTACGGCCTCAATTTCTGCCTTAGTCAATTCTGTTTCCTCCTTTTCCGGCTGATTCAGCTTGTCAAGCTCAGCCTTGACCATATTCAAGAACCGATGCCAGCCCAAGTCCAGCGTCCGATGGGGGCAGTATTTCCCGTCATAATCCTGGTGCTTTGTCACCTTGTCCAGGCCCCAGCCGTAATTTTTCAGCAGCCGGGCGATGTACTCCGCAGCGTTGCGCTCGGCAACGGCAAACTTGGCGTACACCTCGCTCTCGGACAAGGCAGTGTTGGCCGGAACATAGTTGGAGTAGCAAATCTCGATGTGGATGCCGTACATATTCCCCCGGCCGTTGCCATCGCCGCTGGCCCAGGCGTTGCGGCCGAAGGGGATAGCCTCAATGACCTTCTGGTCGTCCACGGCCGCGTGGAAGGATATCTCGTAGTTATTGCGCAGCATATAGGCCACCTCGTTGTCGGCGGGGGCGCAGTTGCCGGTGTTATGCACCACGATATTTTGCGGTATCCGGGTGTACGGGCACTTGATGCCATACTTGCTCTCCGGGCAGAGCTGCTTCACGATAGATACCATCATTCCACCTCCGGCAACCCCGCCACGCTGGTCAGCATGGACAGCACTCCTGCCAGCAGGGCCGTGCTTCCCACCACCGCCCAGCTCACCTCGCTGAACATGGCCGTGGTTCCGATAGTGGCCACGGCGGTCTGCGCCACTGTTTTGATTGCGCGGATGCCCGCGGCTTTCCACCATTTCTTTGTCATGCTAATTACCTCCTGATTTTTCTAGTGTCGTGATGCGCACCTCATGGTCGTTCACTTTGTCCTCCACATCGTCAATGCGCCCGTGGATGCGGGAGTGTGCCTGCCGGGCGCTCTCCTGGAAATCCTTGTCGGCGATTTCCAGCTTGTCCAGCCGGGCCAATATCCCGTCTTGTATAGCGGAATTTTTGGACAGCTGGGCGCTGACCTTTGCAAGAGGGCCGGCAATGGTGACAATCAGCCCGACCAATGCAATCACCACGCCGACTACCCCCCATTCGTTCATAGCTTCACCCCCTTCCGGCCACAGAAAAAGCCAGGGCAAATTCCTGCCCTGGCTCCTGCTTATTTTTCTATACTTTCGCGCCGACCAGCTCCGCGATATGCCGTAGGTCGCTGACCGGCGCGTTATAGAAAGCCTCGTTCCACAACCAGTAATCCTCGTCCTCCTTGCGCTTGTAGGGCCTGCATCGGGGGTCCGCCCATATCTTTTCCCACCTGGCGCTTGCCCCGCCTTGACGGGCATCCAGGGGACCAAGGCGTGCAAGGATAGCTGTCACCAGCCGGCCCCGCTCCTGACCGCGGCCGTCATCATCCTGGACAAAATAGTCCTTGGCGTTCTGGCTGGTGGCTATGCACAGAGGTTTGCCGCCTGCCCACAGCACCCCGTCCCGGTTTTCTGCCGCTGCGCCCCAGGGGAGATTGACCAGCCCGCTTGCGCTCAGAAACCGCGCCCGTCTGCGAACCAGATAGCGCTTATACTCCATCTTCGCCCGCCTCCTTCCAGCCATACACGCCCGGCTCCCACACGTTGTTGTCCACCGTAGAGGCCCAATGCTTTTTATTGTGGCTCACCTTTGCGCCGAGAGAGTATGCGTCCTGCGCCCCTATGGGCTGGCTCCAGGCGGGCCATTCCTCGTTGGGGTCCGATAGAAAAAAGCCGGATTCATTTCAAGCTGTTTTTTGAAGTGTCCAAATATGCATATGTATCAAACGTTCGTTCGATAAGACGAACAATAGCTTTTCTATTTCTTCTTGCTATGTCCCTTTTTCCAGTATGATACAGAGCTTTTACTGCATCCTAGTTTTTTCGCAATTGTTCTGACGGACATACCTTTCTTTCTCTCAGTGTTTCCATCAAGCATCTCTAGCGCTCTACATCGGGTATTTAAGGAATACCGTGGTTTTTTGGGGTTTTGAGAAAAGTATTTTTCGCATTCTTTACACCAATATCGTTGTGTACCGGCAGCGGAAAATCCTGCTTTTACAAATTCTTTTTTACCGCATTTTGGACATACGTTTACTTTCTCGTTCTTTTCCTTGGCCGCATCGACTTCAGATCTTATGGGTGATTTAATTTCACACCGCACAAATCCAAAGTTACCCTCAAATAGGGGGTTGTAATAATCTCGTATACTTTCCACCATTGAATCAGACCAATCCATAGGGTTTCCAAGCTGGAAAGAGATGTGGTTTTCAATGATAGGATAGTCTTTCTTAAAGAATTCCATCGCTGCGGCATAGTCCTCGTCAGTCCATTTCCGATGGATTCTCTTGAAGTGTTCCTCTCTAGCTTCTGTGAGACTATTCAACGGGTTATAAACGCCAATGGGATAATCCGTTACATTGCCAATCCAATTTAACGTTTTTCCTATAAGGCAATTGAAATAAGTATTGAGCATATCATCTAACATCATTTTTTTCAGTATATGACGCACATTGGGATCCTTCACCGTTGGATTAACACCCCACATAGCTGCATTCATCTGGCTCAGATAGTCTCCAATATTTTTAAGATATATCTTATTACTTTTTATGCTCCTGTCTTCGCATTGAGTTCTAACAACTTCACAATACCACCATGCAACTGTATTTTGACGCAGAGTTTCCATGCTCACATAATGCGGATAGTTTTCTTTGGATGCAGCTAAACAAGCAGCTGACATATGCTCAAAGATTGGTTCGAATTGTTGTATTGCCAGAGCAGATAAAACATATTCCTTAGGATCATCCAGCCTTTTCAAATTTGCAATTAGTTTGAAATAAGCAGCATAAGTTTCACGGATCGAACGATTGAAATGTTTTGTGTTATGCCACATTAAGAAAGATTTTCGATAAAAAATTTATGGTGAATTTAGATTATCTCTTTAGAAGTTCTTATATGTCGGTAT
>CAOKRG010000048.1 GCA_948471095.1 uncultured Oscillospiraceae bacterium | reverse complement strand
CCTTACGGCAAGGTCGCCTCCGGCGGCCAGGGTTTCACCCTGGACTGGACCAAACATTTTGAAAAAAGTTTGGATCAAAAACTTTTACACGTTTATTATGGGTGCGAGGCGTGTGCTGGGCGCTCGGTTTTAGGCGGGAAGCTACAAGCCACCCTTAAGAACACCACTTCTTGAAAAAGGTGAGCATCTGCCAACATGCCGCGAACCGAGCGCCCGACTCACTCCCTCCACTCCCGTAAAACGTTTAGAAGTTCTTGAAGATTCTGCGACTTCATTTTCAATGAAGTCGGAAACTTCCTTTCAAGAAGTTTCTTAAGCCGCCGGAGGCCACCCCCACCACTTTTGAAAAGGGCGCTGGCCGCCAGTGGATGCTCCGCAAATTAGCCGCCATTACAATTTGGTGAAAGGATGGTTTTCATGGGCCTTTATCAAGCCTGTATTTTCGATTTGGACGGCACGTTGGCCGACACGCTGCATTCCATTGCCTATTTTGGCAACGGAACCCTGGCCGCGTTCGGCCTGCCGCCCATTGAGCCTGGGGATTACCGGACCTTAGTGGGCAACGGCGCGGCGGTGCTCATGGACCGGATGCTGGCCCACGTGGGGGCGGACCTGTCCCCGGAGGACCGCCGCCGGTTCCGGGCCGAGTACGACCGCCGCTATGCCGCCGACCCCCTGGCCTTGGCGGGGGCCTACCCCGGCCTGCCGGAGGTTCTGGCCCGCCAGCACCAGGCGGGGCGGAGGCTGGGGGTGCTCTCCAACAAGCCGGACGACATGACCCGGGCCATCGTGGCGGAGCTCTACCCCGGGGTGTTCCACGCCGTCCATGGGCAGCGGGAGGGGGTGCCCATCAAGCCGGACCCGGCGGCGGTTTTGGCCCTGGCGGAGGAGCTGGGCGTTTCCCCTCAGGAAACCCTGTACATCGGCGACAGCGGGGTGGACATGGACACGGGCCGCAACGCGGGAATGGATACCTGCGGGGTGCTGTGGGGCTTCCGCTCGAAGGCGGAGCTGGTGGAGCACGGGGCCCTTTACCTGGCAGGCGACCCGGCGAAGCTGGAAGAAATTATCGAAAAACAATAAATGTATATTGACAAACGATATACAAGAGCTTATAATAGAGCCACAAACTCATTGGAGGTGCTCTGTTATGACAAAAGAGGATAAACGTTTTGAGATGCTCACAAAGGCAGCCACGGTGTTCTCAAAGCTGTTCGAGGTGGGCTACCAGATACTGGCAATAGGCATGATGGTGGGGCTTGTGATGTTCGTGATAGACAGGGGCTTCGACTGGGGCTCGCTGGTCCGGGGGAACCCGGAGATAGGGGAGCAGCTGTCGGTAAACGGCTTCTCCATTGTCATCGGCAATCCCGACGGGACCCTGAACAACGCTGCAATGATAATTTTCCTGCTTGCCGCGGCCATGTCCGGGGAGTTGATGGCCTGGGTGTTCCGCAACGTGAATCTCGTGCTGCGCACCACCCAGGGGCTCACGAAGTTCTCACAGGGCAAGACCCCCTTTCAGAAGGACAACGTGCGCATGATCAGGGAGATCGGAATTTTCTTCATCTCCATAACGGTGGTCCACTTTGCGCTGAGCTCCATCGCCGTGCTCATTATCGGCCCTGAGATGGCCGAGGTCAGCGTGGGCATGGGGAACATAGTTGTGGGCGTCCTGATGCTTTGCCTCTCCCAGGTCTTTGCCCTGGGCCAGAAGATGCAGGAGGACGTGGACGGCCTGGTATAAGGAGGTGTTACCTATGGCGGGACGCAAAATTTCCTGGACAAAGGCGGCCGTATCTGCCTGCGTGCTTTTTCAAATCCTTAATGCCCTCAGTATCCTCCTGCTCCTTATGGCGGCTTTCCGCGTACTCATAGACCCGGCCTCTATCAACGCCTCCAGCGGCGAGCCCGTGTCAGTCTGCTTTTTCGGCGCGAATTTCTCCCTAAACGGGATGTCCCTATACTCGACCGACGGCGCGGCCACTGTCCCCGGCGTTATCATTTATATGCTCATCGGCTGTGCGCTCTCTGCAATGCGGTTTCTGGCTTTTGGCAATATCCGCCGGGTAATTGACTTTTCGGGCTCTCCCTTCTGCCGGGAGAGTGTGGAAAAGCTGAGAAGCGCCGGGGAACTGTTCCTTGGCACGGTAGCGCTGCAGGTGGCCTACTGCCTCATTACCATGTTTTTCGCCTTTGGCTCTCTGAGCCTGAATGTAAATCTGAAATTTGACGATATCGTTATTGGAGTCATCCTGCTCTGCACCTCTGAAATTTTTCAGCGCGGCGCGCAGATGCAGGAGGAACAGGACGGATTGGTATAGCCTATGGGACGAATCATACTGCACCTTGACCGCCTGATGGTGGAGAAAAAGATATCCCTGGGCGTCCTGGCCGCCCAGGTGGGCATTACCTACGTGAACCTCTCTAAGCTCAAGAATAACCACGTCAACGCCATCCGGTTCTCCACCCTTGCGGCCATCTGCCAGGCCCTGAACTGCCAGCCGGGGGACATTTTGGAGTATGAGGCGGACGACCCAAACCCAGAGACGCGGTAAAAGTTCTTGAAAATCGTTAAGAAACTTCTTTCAAGAAGTTTCTTAACCCGCCGGCGGCGACCTTGCCCCTGCCCTTAAAAGGCGGCGCAGAGGAACCAAGCAGCGTGTCTAATACGCTCATCACCCAAAGCTTTCTGTGTCTCGTAAAGCTGCGCCGCCTGCCTTTGCAACGCCTTTAAGCGAAGCGAAAAACAGTGGACTCCTTCCCATCAGTCAGCCACAGACGGAAGTGGCTGGGTAGAGGGGGCCCACTGTTTTCACTGCGTTCAAAATTGCGGCCAGCGAAGCGAAAAACAGTGGATTCCTTCCCACCAGTCAGCCACAGACGGAAGCGGCTGGCTGGGTGGAGGGGGTCCACTGTTTTCACTGCGTTCAAAAGCGTGGCCAGCGAAGCGAAAAAGCAGTGGACTCCTTCCTACCAGTCAGCCACAGACGGAAGCGGCTGGCTGGGTAGAGGGAGTCCACTGTTTTCACTGCGTTCAAAAGCGTTATCTGGGCAGGCGGCGCAGCTTTACGAGACACAGAAAGCTCTGGGTGATGAGCATATTAGGCGCGCTGCTTGGTTCCACTGCGCCGCCTTTTTTAAGGTCGCCTCCGGCGGCTTAAGAAACTTCTTGAAAGAAGTTTCTTAAGAATTTTCAAGAACTTTTACCGCGCCTTTGGGTGGCTCTTTTCGCAAGCGGTCTCATCATTCCTCGAAGGCCCGGTGCTCCTGCACGCTCTTGTAGGAGGGACGGATGATCTTTCCGCCGCCCACCAGCTCCTCGATCCGGTGGGCGCTCCACCCGGCAATGCGGGAGATGGCGAATATTGGCGTGTATAGCTCCATGGGCAGGTCCAGCATGCTGTAGATGAAGCCGCTGTAAAAGTCCACATTGGCGGAAACGCCCTTGTAGATCTTCCGGTCCTTGGTGATGGCCTCCACGGCCAGGCGCTCCACGTTCCGGTAAAGCCGGTATTCCGCCGTGCGGCCCTTTTCCCGGGAGAGGCCCTCCACAAAGCTGGCCATGGTCTTGGCCCGGGGGTCGGAGATGGAGTAGACCGCGTGGCCCATGCCGTAAATCAGGCCGGAGCGGTCAAAGGCCTCCTTGTGCAGCAGCTTGTAGAGGTAGGCGCTGATCTCCTCGTCGTCCTCCCAGTCCTTGATGTGGGCCTTGATGTCCTCGAACATGCGCACCACCTTGATGTTGGCGCCGCCGTGCTTGGGGCCCTTCAGGGAGCCCAGGGCCGCGGCAATGGCGGAATAGGTGTCCGTGCCCGAGGAGGTGACCACGTGGGTGGTGAAGGTAGAGTTGTTGCCGCCGCCGTGGTCCGCGTGGAGGATGAGGGCGATGTCCAGCACCTTGGCCTCCAGCTGGGTGTACTGGCAGTCTGGCCGGAGGATGCGCAGGATGTTCTCGGCGGTGGAAAGACCGGGGTCCGGCTGGTGGATGAACAAGCTCTGGCCGTCGTGGTAGTGCCGGTAGGCCTGGTAGCCGTAGACCGAGAGCAGGGGGAACAGGGCGATGAGCTGCATGCACTGGCGCAAAACATTGGGAACGGAAATATCTTCCGCGTCCTCGTCATAAGAATAGAGGGTGAGGACGCTGCGGGCCAGGGTGTTCATCATGTCGCCGCTGGGGGCCTTCATGATGATGTCCCGCACAAAGCTGGTGGGCAGAGTGCGGTAAAAGGACAAAAGCCCGCAGAATTCCTGGAGCTGCCCCTTCTCCGGCAGCTCGCCCAGCAGCAGTAAGTAGGCGGTGCGCTCAAAGCCGAAATTGTCGCCCTTGGGCTGGCGGCGGACCAGCTCCTCCACATCGTAGCCCCGGTAGTAGAGCTTACCCTCGCAGGGGACGCTTTTGCCCTCCACGGTTTTGGTGGAGACGATTTCGGAAATATTGGTAAGGCCGGTGAGCACGCCCTTGCCGTTCAGGTCCCGCAGGCCGCGCTTTACGTCATATTTGGTATAGAGCTCCGGGTCGATGCGGCTGTTGTCCACACAGTGCTGGGCCAAGGCTCGGATTTCGGGCCGGATCTCGGAATAGACAGACATGTGCGAAATCTCCTTTCGATATAGTGTTGGGGTTCTTGAAAAAATGAATTAGACTTTATTATACTAAAAAACATGCAAGCGCGCAAGGGGGAAATTGTAAACAATTTTTTTGGGGGGCGCAAGCGCGCGAAGCCGGACCGGGCGGGGCGCGGTAAGGGCTTTGCGGTTCCGCGCCATAAACGCGCTTTGCCAAGTCTTCGGAAAGGATGGATCTCCACCGTGAAAAAAATCAGCAAATTCGTCAAAACCCTGGCCATGCTGGCCTGTCTGGCCGTCTGCCTCTGGTGCGCCGGGGAAAGCCTGCAAAGCTGGGCCCGGGAGAGGGGCGGCGAGGCCCTTCTCTGGGTGGCCGGCATGGAGTATGCCGGTACGCCCGCGCCCCAGCCCAGCTCCAGCCCCCAGAGCGCCCCTGTGTGGACCCAGGAGGGCCTGCGGGACCAGCCCCTGGCCCAGGAAGGGAGCGGGACTCTGCCCGACGACGGCGTGGTGCCCTTCCACAGCGACCTGCTCCCCGGGCTCAGCGCCACCCCGGACCCCAACCGGGCCACAGGGCCGGTGGAGGAGATCCAGATCGAGGGCGGAGCCCCGGTGGGAAATTTCTTCGTGAAGGACAGCACGGAATCCGGCACGGACCTGGAGGAGGAGCTGGCCCAGCCCACGGACCTGCACATCAAGGCGGACGGCAGCGTGGAGGTGCTTATCTACCACACCCACACCTCCGAGGCCTACTCCGCCTCCGCGCCGGGCTTCTATTACACGGACATGGAGACCCGCACCCAGAACCGGGACATGAGCGTGACGGCGGCGGGGGAGGCCCTGGCCAAGGCCTTGGAGGCCCGAGGCATCGGCGTGGTGCACGACACGACGGTGAACGACATGGCCTTTAACGGGTCCTATGCCCGCTCCTGGGAGGTCTTGCAGAAAAATCTGGCGGAGCATCCGGGCATCCAGGTGACCATTGATGTGCACCGGGACTCCATGACCACGGAGGAAGGGCTGAAATATAAGCCCACGGTGGAGATCGGGGGCCGGAAAGCGGCTCAGGCCATGCTGCTGGCCGGCTGCGACGCGGACGGCAGCTGGGGGGACTTCCCCGACTGGCGGCAGAACCTGCGGCTGATTTTAAAGGTACAGCAGAAGGCCCAGGAGCTCTATGGCGGGCTGATGCGGCCCCTGAATTTTTCCAACAGCAAATACAATATGAACGCCACCACCGGCTCCATGCTCATCGAGGTGGGCACCGAGGTGAACACCGTGTCCGAGGCCCGCTATACGGGCCAGCTGCTGGGGGAGATTCTCGCGGAAACCTTAAAGGACTGCGCATAGGCGGGAGCTTTCTGGGCAAGGTAAGCTTAGAGCTTGTTTTAGAACCTGTATTCATAACTGCTTTGCTAAGAAACAATAGGGGTGCTCGGGTCGGGACTGCGTCCCGAGGGGCCTACGGCCCTGTAAAAGAATGTATTGGAGTCTCGCCTGTCGGCTCGGTCGGTTCGCAACGTGTCTGCCACTGGCAGACGCTCACCCCTTAAGAACCCTACCAGGGGCCAACTTCGCGAAGCGAATGTTGTAAGCCCCTGGACCGCGCACATTTGCTACCAGCAACTGAGTGGTAGCTTTTCGGCTGCGAATACAAGTTCTTAGACTTTGCCCCATCCCGCGGCGGAGGCGGCAGGGCGGGCCTTTGGGAAAAAGCCGGGCCTTCCCGCCGTTTTTTAACCGGCGGAGAGGGAAGAGGGCCTGGGCTTTTGGAAAGGGGGCCGGCGCATGAAGCGGGACTGGCGGGCGTTTGGGTTTGGGCTGGGCTTGGGACTGTTCGTATTTATAACAGGCGGCGGGCTGCTGGCGGTGGACTATCAAGGGCGGAAGATGAGCTTTGGGGACGACACGCCGGTGGCCCAGGTGGTGGAGCGGGACGGCCGGGCGCGGCTGACGGTGAAGGCGTTCGGCCGGGAGCAGAGCTGGGATGTGACGGAGCTGGACGAGGCCTGGGACCTGATCCGGGACTTCGGCTGCATCCCCCACGACTGAGGAAAGCGGCGTGTGCGGACGCTTGTAGGAAACGCGCCCGGGATTTTTTAGAAAGGAACATGGGACATGCTGGGTGTTTTGGCGCGGATGTGGATTGGGGGGCTGGCGGGGGCGTTTGCGCTCCTGGTGCTGGCCGGGGCGCGGCTGGCGGAAGCGCCCGCTCTGGCCGGGCCCTTGCAAAAGGCGGTGGGCTTTGCCGGGTGGGGGCTGGTGGCCCTGGGCTTTTTGGGCGTGGCGCTGGCCACGTTTTTAAAAAACCGGCCCCGGCCAAGAAGGCCTTTGGTACGGGCGCAGGTGGCGGGGCAGGAGCCGGAGAAGATGGTGCACTCGGAGGTATACACGCCGCCCCCGCACCGGCGGGCCTACCGGAGCAACCGGCGCAGGCGTTAACCCCAGGCTCAGCAAAAAGGCGCAGTAAAAGTTCTTGAAAATCGTTAAGAAACTTCTTTCAAGAAGTTTCTTAACCCGCCGGCGGCGACCTTGACCCTGCCCTTAAAAGGCGGCGCAAAGGAAACAAGCAGCGCGTCCAGTGCGCTCCCCACCAAAGGACAAAATTGCAGCGCAGCGCTGCGCCGCCTGTCTTTGCAACGCCTTTGAGCGAAGCGAAAAACAGTGGACTCCTTCCCACCAGTCAGCCACAAGCGGAAATGGCCGGCTGGGTGGCGGGGGTCCGCTGTTTTCACTGCGTTCAAAAGCGTTATCTGGGCAGGCGGCGCAGATTTACGCGGCACAGAAAGCTTTGGGTGATGAGCATATTAGGCGCGCTGCCTGGTTCCACCGCGCCGCCTTTAAGGGCAAGGCCGCGAGACGCTGTCTCGCGCTCTGCTTAAGGAACTTCTTGAAAGGAAGTTTCCGGCTTCATTGAAAATGAAGTCGCAGAATCCTCAAAAACTTTTACTGCGCCTCTGGGGGTTCTTTGCGCCCGGCGTTTTTTTCACCAGATGTAGTATGCCCCGCCGGTCTGCCTACCAGCCTCTTCAAAGTAAATTTACAATTATATTTCTTTATTGGAAAAATAGCGGTCCTTCCTTCCTGTATAATAGTTCCGAATAGACTTGCGCATACCCTTGCGGAAAGGAAGGAAGCATATGAACCGAACATACCGCCGAAGCCTGCGCCGCCGGGCCGCCGCCGGGCTGCTGGCCCTGACCATGGCCTTGCTGTCCCCAGGCTCTGTTATGGCCCGCACCACCCAGGAGGTGGAGGCCGAACAGGCCCAGCTGGAGCAGGAGCACCAAGAGCTGCAGGCCGAACTGGAACGGCTGCGGGAGGACGAGAGCCAGAAGCAGGAGTATCAGGAGACCCTGCAAGCGCAGATCGACGTGCTGGTCACCCAGATCAACGCGGCCCGCAATGACATTGAGGTGCTCAACGGCAGCATTCAGGTGCTGGACATGAAGCTGAACGCCTCCGCCGAGGAGGCCTCGGACACCATCGAGAAGTTCAAGGAGCGGGTAGAGGCCATCTACCGGGCCGGGTCTGTGAGCACCCTGGAGATTTTGCTCAAGTCCGACAGCTTCAGCGACTTCTCCCTGCGCACGGAGATGCTGGCCAACATGAGCCGCCGGGACAAGGAGCTGCTGGACAAGATAGAGGCCTATATTGAGGAGACCAGGGAAGAGCGCGAGGAGCGCGAAAAGCAGAAGGCCATGGTGGCCGAGCTGAAAAAGAGCCTGGAGGTCAAGCAGAAGGAAGTGGACGAGCTTTACGCGGAGAACGCCCAGGCCATCGCCGAGCTGCAGGAGGCCCAGGGGGCCACCCAGGGGGCCATCGCGGAGAACGAGTCCCGGGCCGAGGACCTGACCGCGGAGCTGCAGGCCCTTGTGGAAGAGCAGAAGCGCAAGGAGGAAGAGGAGCGCAAGCGCCAGGAGGAGGCGGCCGCGGCCAACCGGCCCAACAGCAGCCTGGGAGCGGGCGGCCAGGGCGACGTGACCTACGCCCCCGGCGGCACCGGCGGCGTGGAGGGCTTCCACCCCTGCTGGCCCCTGCCGGGCGTGACCTATATTTCCGATGAGTTCGGCGGGGCCCGGGGCCATGGCGGCATGGACATCGCCGGACCGGTCATGACGGAAATCGTGGCGGCGGAGTCCGGCACGGTGATCCGGGCCTGGACCCAGGATGAGTGGGGCATGGGCTGGGGCTACCATGTGTATATCTACCACAATGACACCTACTCCACCCTGTACGCCCACATGAACCAGGTGGCCGTTTCCACTGGGCAGTATGTAACCCAGGGGCAGGTCATCGGCTACGAGGGCTCCACCGGCGACTCCACGGGCCCCCACCTGCATTTTGAGGTGTGGGAGAACGGAACCCGGGTGAACCCGCGGAACTACCTATAAGCCACAGAAGAAACCGGCGTGAAAGAATCGCGCCGGTTTTTTTGCGCGCCGCCTTACCTGTCCGGGGGCTTGTCCGTCTAATGGGCAGAAAACCAAAAGGGAGGCGGCGGAATGGAACGAGCGCAGCGGACACGGCAGGCGGGAGGCGCGGGCCGCAGGAGAAAGCGGGGGAATCAGCCCCTGCGCCTGGCGGCCTATGGGCTGGCAGCGGCGGCGCTGTTTACGGTGGGAATGCTGGTGGGAGGCATGCTCAGCCAGACCGGCAGCGCGGAGAGCGGAGAAGAAAGGGAGGCGGACGGCATGGAATACCTGCCCAAAAGCGCGGCGGCGCTGGACGTGGAGTTCATCGACCAGCGGGAAAAGTACCCCACCGGGTGCGAGAGCGTGACGGCGGTGATGGCCCTGCGGTACGCGGGCCTCGACATTACTGTGGAGGAATTCATCGACAGCTACCTGCCCCAGGCCCCGGAGCCGGTTCCGGACGGCGCGGGCGTTTACCACAGCAGCCACCCCAGGGAGGCTTTTCTGGGCAGCCCCTACTCGGAGGACGGCTGGGGATGCTATGCGCCGGCAATCCGGAAGGCGGCGGAACGGGCGCTGGCCGTGAGAAAATCCGGGCGGAAGGTGGAGGACCTGACCGGGAAGCCCCTGGAGGACCTGTGCCGGGACTACATAGACAAAGGCGTGCCCGTGATCCTGTGGGCCACCATGTGGATGGAACAGCCCCGGTACGGCCCGTCAATCGTGGAGGACAGCACCGGCGAGCGCTTTGACTGGATTACGCCGGAGCACTGCCTGCTGCTGGTGGGTGAGGACGGGGAAAGCTATTACTTCAACGATCCATTAGAGGGCAAAGCCGTCCCCTACCCCAAGGCCCAGGTGGAGGCCGCCTATGAGGCCCTGGGAACCCAAGCCCTGGCCATTCTATAAAGAAGCGGCAAGAAAAGCG
The DNA here is from genome assembly GCA_948471095.1 of uncultured Oscillospiraceae bacterium. Classification (GTDB taxonomy): domain Bacteria; phylum Bacillota; class Clostridia; order Oscillospirales; family Acutalibacteraceae; genus Acutalibacter. The sequence continues at coordinate 7,960 of CAOKRG010000048.1, read as the reverse complement.
CAAGCCCAAACCCGAGCACCCAGCGTCCTATTCACCCCCAGCACAGCGAAGCAAAAGTCTTTGAAGATTGTTAAGGGACTTTCTACAGAAAGTCCCTTAACCCGCCGGAGGCCATTATGACTTCCAAAACAAGCCGCGCCGGAAACCCTCCCGGCGCGGCTTGTTATTTGGAGACAAGCGCTTTATAGGCCAGCAGCGCTTCCTTGTCTTCTTTGGGAACCCGGTACGACTCCCGGATTTTTTGAATGGCCTTGTTCTGGGTCCAGGGAGGCAGGGTCCGGCGGCGAAGGAGCGCCCCGGCCTCCGCCGGAAACTTCACATAGCACACCGAGACCGCCCAGGCCGCGGCCATGCGCACATAGTAGGCCTCCTGCCTCATGGACTCCAGCAGCTCCAGGTCCTGGGCGATGTGTTCTCCGTCCACAAAGTGGCCCAGAAGCATCACCGCCGCGAAGCGGGCGTAAAACTCCCGGGGATCGGAAAAGAGCGGCAGAAGGAACCGCCACATCCGGTCCCGCTCCTCCGGCTTTTTCAGCTTGAAGGTCCCGCAGAAGGTATCGCACACCGCCCAATTATCAATCAGGGGAAGAAAGGCCTCCACCAGGGGCAGGCGCTCCTCCATGGGAATCTTCATTCCGGCAACGACCATGCCCCGCAGCATGATTTCTTCAAAAGAGCCCGGAACGGACGCGACCAAAAAGCCCGTTGGGTCCTTCTTAATGATATCCCGGGCAATGGCGCGGATCTCCGGCACCCGGACTCCGTAGGCGGTGGACGTGCCGGGGATCAGGCCCTCGTTGAAGGCCTTGTACTTGGGGTCGGAGCAGGCGGCGAAGCGGTCCAGGACCGCCTGGTAGTCTGCCGGGGTAAAGCTCATGGGCGGACCTCGACCCGGGCCAGCTTGTGGATGAGGGTGATCAGGTTGGGGATGGACTGGGATTTGTCAAAGCCCGCGCAGTTTTCCCGCATGGCCTTTAGGTGCTCTTTTTCCTTGAGGAGCTGGGAGATCTCCTGGGCAAAGTCGCTGCCCTTTTCCAGGTGCACGCACATGTCGTGGGTTTTGAGGAAGTTGGCGTTGTCGTCCTCGGGCCCGGGAATGGCGTCGAACACGGCCATGGGCAGGTTGCAGGCCAGGGCCTCGGACACGGTGAGGCCGCCGGGCTTGGTGACCAGCAGGTCGGCGGCGTGCATGTATTTTTCCACCTCGTCCGTGAAATAGATGAGGCGGGTGGGCAGGGCCTGGTTGGCCTTGATCTCCCTCTCAAAGGCCTCAAAGAGCTTTTGGTTGCGGCCGGTGATGACGATGATCTGCATGTCCACCCGGGTTCCGGCCAGGTCCCGGTAGAGCTTGATGATGTTGTTTACCCCGAAGCTGCCCGCCATAAAGAGCAAGGTGGGCAGGTCCGGGTCCAGGTCCAGCTGGCGCAGGAGCATGCCCTGGTCCTGCTTGTCGAAAAAGACCCCGTGCACGGGAATGCCGAAGGGATAGACCTTCTCCCGGGGCACGCCGAACTCGATGAGCTCGGGCACCATGTCCTCGCTGGCCACCACGTAAGCGTCCACGGCGCCGGCGATGTAGGCCCGGTGGGGGCCGTAGTCGGTGATGATGCAGATGAGGGGGGCGCTGACCAGCCCGTCCTCCTTCAGGGCGGCCACCATCTCCGTGGCAAAGGGATGGGTGGTGATGATGGCGTCCGGGGCGCAGGCCTCCACGGCGGGGTAGAGCAGGTTGCTGAACAGCCCGCTGAGCTTGGGCACCAGGTGGGAGATTACGTTCTCCTGGTTGGTGCGCTTATACAGCCGCCCAAAAAGGGTGGGGGCTTTCTTGGCCATGAACAGGTAGCTGTCGCACACGGTCTTGTCCAGCAGGCGGCCCACGGCCTTCAGACAGTCCACGTTTTGAACGTCCCAGCCGGTATTCTCCCGGATATAGGCCTCCACCGCGTTGGCGGCCTTTATGTGGCCGGCCCCGGTGGCGGCGGTAAGCAGCAGGATTTTCATAAGGTAGCTCCTTTTATATACTTTATTGGCAGTGCTCGCTTCGCTGCGCGGGCCTCCGGCGCAAGACCGTGGGACTCCGTCCCACACCCTGCCACCTTTGAAAAGGTGGACAAAACTTTTAAACGTTTATCATAAGTGTGAGGCGCGCGCTGAGCGCTCGGTTTGGGGCGGGAAGCGGTACGTTGGCTTTGTCAACCCGGCCGGCCCGGCAGTCGAGACGGACAAAACTTTTGCTGGCTCGCTGACCGGCCCTCTTTTTGTCTGGCGGTGAGGCATCCTCAAAGCCGCGCGGTTTTGCAGAGAATAAAACCAACTAAACGTAACAGGGAAAGTTTTGTCCACTTTTTCAAAAGTGGCAGGGGTTCGGGGGTGAGCGTCTGCCAGGTACTTGGCTTGCCAAGTACAGCAGACCAAGCCGCGAACCGACCGAGTCGGCAGACGAGACCGGAGTCCCCGAGGTCTTGCGCCAGAGGCCCATGTACATTGTAGCATAAATCCGCTTTGAGTTTTGGCCGCATTTTTGTGACTTGGCGAAGCCAGCGTCATAAGCAGAAACGAGCGCCTCGCACGAAGGGCGAAAACTCAGAATGTACGCTTTGCGTACATTATAGCATGGTTTTTCAGAAGTTTCCAGACGTTTCCCCAAAGCGTAAGCTTTTTGTAAGGCGGGAGACAAAAAAACGCCCAAACTGTAACCAAATTGATACCTTTGCCGCCTTTACATTTAGAGGCGGGCAATGTATAATACTACTAGTGTGTAATCTGGGGTCGTACAGCCCGGAAGCCTTGTATGATTTTAGCCCGCGGGGCGGGAGGAAGGACGAAAATAGATGGCGAATGGATTTGGAAAGACCTACTGGAAACGGGCGTCGCTGCTGGCGGCGGCCGTGCTGCTGGCGGTGAGCTTTTCCGCCTGCAAAAAGGACGGGGCCCCTCCGGAGGACAGCTCCGGGCTGGCCTCGGTCTCGGCCCATGACCCCAATGTGTTCCCCGAAGGGGCGGCCATTGGCGGAAAGAACATTGGCGGCAAAACCGTGGAGGAGGCCCTGCCCATCGCCCGGGCCGCGCTGGAAGAGACCATGGGCGCCATGGAGATCAGCGTAAAGTTTAAGGACGACACCGTGGCCCTGCGGGGCGATGACTTCACCACCCAGGACGTTTTGGACCTGGCCCTGCCCGAAATGCTGGAAAGTGGCAAGGCGGACAAGTTCGAGCTGCCCTTTGTGGCGGACCTTTCCGAGGCGGGAAAGCAGAAGCTTCAGGAAGCGGCCAAGGCCTGCTTTGCCCAGGGCAAGGACGCCACGGTCAGCGGCTTCAACACCGACTCCCAGACCTTTGAGTTCACCGGCGAACAGGCGGGCAGCCGGGTGGATATGGCCGCGACCCTGCAGAGCATCCGCCAGCAGCTGGCCCAGAAGCGGGGCGGGGCCATTCAGGCGGCTTTTGTGGAGACCCAGCCCAAGGTGACGAAAAAGTATTTGCAGGAGCATTTCAAGCTGCTCTCCACCTACAGCACGGAATCCACCAACACGGCCAACGGCAACTCCAACATGAGCCTGGCCCTCTCCCACGTGAACAAGACCATTTTGAACCCGGGCGACCTGTTCTCCTACAACACCGCTACCGGCGACAGCACCAACCCGGCCAACGGCTGGCTGCCCGCCGGAGGCCTGGCCGGGGGCCTGAGCGTGGAGATGTACGGCGGCGGCATCTGCCAGGGCTCCACCACCCTGTACAACGCCGCCTTGATGGCCGGCATGGAGATTGTGGAGCGGGACTGCCACAGCAGCCCCTCCAGCTACTGCCCCATCGGCCTGGACGCCACGGTGGACTATGGCAACATTGACTTCCAGTTCCGCAACAGCCTGAAAAACCCGGTTTACATCGCCGCCTGGATGGACGGCGTGACCCTGACGGTGAATTTTTACGGCTGCTTCCCCGAGGAATGGGACGACATCGAGCTGGGCTCCGAGCAGACCGGCTATGAGCCGCCCCGGGACTCGGTGGAATTCCGGGTGGACGGCAACCTGGCCAAGGGCCAGTATGTGTGCAAGTCCTCCGGCAACAGCGGCTACTATGCCAGCGCCTGGCGGACCTACTATAAAAACGGCGAGGCGGTGCGCACCGAGTCCCTGCCGGACTCCTACTATGGCTCCACGGGGAAAATCTACCTGGTAGGCGAGGGCACGGACACCAGCAAGGTGGACACCTCCAAGGACAGCGGCACCACCGACCCCAAGCCCTCTCCCTCGCCCAGCCCCTCGCCCAAGCCCACGGAAGAACCGGAGCCCGACCCCACCCCGGACCCGACTCCGGAGCCCGAACCGGATCCCACCCCGGAACCCGAGCCCACGCCCGAGCCTTTTGAGCCGGACGTGCCGGACCCCACGGACGGCCCCGATGAAGGGGACTCCGGCCTGGAGGACGATTGGGAGTAAGCGGCGGGCACACGCGCGTACTAGCGTTGGGTTACTGGCAAGCGGAGCCGCCCGCGAAGGCGCTGCATGGTAAACGTGCAAGCCCCAAACCGAGCGCAAAGCCAACGCCTCACACTCACGATAAACGTGTAAAGTTTTTTGAAAGTTCTTAGAAAACTTTTTTACAAAAAAGTTTTCTAAGCCGCCAGAGGCCAGAAGCCATGGCGGAATGGATGGAGGAGGAAAGCCCATGCGGGATGGATTTTTTCGGGTTGCGGCAGCGACCCCGAAGGTCAAGGTGGCGGATGTGGAGGAAAACGTCCGCCGGATTAAGGCGCTGATTCAGGAGGCGGCAGAGCGGGGCTGCGGGGCTGCGTGCTTCCCGGAGCTGGCCGTGACAGGCTATACCTGCGGCGACCTGTTTCAAAACCGGGCCCTTATGGCCGGGGCGGAGCGGGCCCTGGCCCGGCTGATGGAAGAGACGGCGGGCCTGGACGTCCTCTGCGCGGTGGGCGTGCCCGCGGCCCAGGGCGGGGCCCTATACAACTGCGCGGCGGTGTTCCACCGGGGCAGGCTGCTGGGCCTGCCCGCCAAGAGCATGATCCCCAATTACGGGGAATTTTACGAGGCCCGGTACTTCGCCCCGGCGCCGGAGCCCCGGGAGGTCCGCTTCTGCGGGCAGAAAACCTGGATGGGAAAGAACCTGCTGTTCCCCTGCGAAAATGTGGAGGGCCTTACCGTAGGGGTGGAGATCTGCGAGGACCTGTGGGGCGCGCAGCCGCCCAGCGCCAAGCTGGCCCAGAACGGGGCTACCCTGCTGCTGAACGCCTCCTGCAGCAATGAGACGGCGGGCAAGGCCGGGTACCGGCGGGGCCTGGTGGAGCACTGGTCCGGCCACATTATGGGGGCCTATGCGTACGCGGACGCGGGCCTGGGGGAATCCACCGGGGACCTGGTGTTCGCGGGGCATGACGTCATCGCCGAAAACGGCACGGTGCTGGGAGAAAGCCGGCTCTTCACCACGGGCCTGACCGTGGCCGAGGCGGACCTGGAAAGCCTCGTTCAAGAGCGCCGCCGGGCCAACGTGTGGCAGGACCGGCAGGACGAAGGCATGGTCCGGGTTCCCTTTGCCTATGAGGAGGCCACTTTGGCCCGGTTCCAGCCCCAGCGGGCCTTCCCCAAGCTGCCCTTTGTGCCGGAGGACCCCGCCGCCCGGGAGGACCGCTGCCAGACGCTTTTGACCATGCAGGCCCAGGGCCTGGCCGTCCGGCTGGACCATATCGGCTGCAAGACCGTCCTCATCGCCCTGTCCGGCGGGCTGGATTCCACCCTGGCCCTGCTGGTGGCCGTGCGGGCGTTCGACCGGCTGGGGCTGGACCGGAAGGGAATTTTGACCGTCACCATGCCGTGCTTCGGCACCACCAGCCGCACCAAGAGCAACGCCCAGCGCATGGCCGAGGGCCTGGGGGTGGACTTTATGGAGATCTCCATCGAGAAGGCCGTGCGCCAGCACTTCGCGGACATCGGCCAGCCGGAGGACCGCTTCGACGTGGCCTTTGAAAACGCCCAGGCCCGGGAGCGCACCCAGGTGCTCATGGACCTTGCCAACCAGCGGGGCGGGCTGGTCATCGGCACCGGGGACCTTTCGGAGCTGGCCCTGGGCTGGGCCACCTACAACGGGGATCATATGTCCATGTACGGCGTGAACGCGGACGTGCCCAAAACTTTGGTGCGCCATCTGGTGCGCTTCGAGGCGGAGCGCTTGGGAGGCCGGATGGGCGAGGTGCTGTTCGACGTGCTGGACACGCCCGTCAGCCCGGAGCTGCTGCCCCCCAGGGACGGGGAGATCGCCCAGAAGACCGAGGAGCTGGTGGGTCCCTATGAGCTCCACGACTTCTTCCTCTACCACCTGCTGCGCCACGGTTTTGGGCCGGGGAAGATCTACCGTATGGCCTGCCGGACCTTTGCGGGAGAGTATGGGCCCGAGACGGTCAAGGGCTGGCTGCGGGTGTTCTTCCGGCGGTTTTTCACCCAGCAGTTCAAGCGCTCCTGCCTGCCGGACGGCCCCAAGGTGGGCAGCGTGGGCCTTTCGCCCCGGGGCGACTGGCGTATGCCCAGCGATGCCAGCGCCGCCCTGTGGCTGGCGGAGATTGAGGCGCTGTGAAAAAATCAGGAGCGGAGAAAATATTGCGGAAAACAGTCCTTGGGGCTGTTTTCCTGCGTTTGGGGTTCTCAGGCCCATGGGGAGGTTGCGCTATTTCATGGTTTGGTTTATAATGAAGAAAATTACTTGTAAGGAGGCCTTTTTATGAAACACATTTTAGTGACGGTACCAGTTTCGCAGGCACAGCGGGAGGCCCTGCAAGCCGCCGCGCCGGAGGCGGAGCTGCGCTTCCGGCTGGGCGAGAGCCTGCCTTCGGGCCGGGGCGGGGCGCTGCCCTTTCCGGACCTGCTGCCCGCTGAAGCGGTAACGCCAGAGGACCTTGCCTGGGCCCATGCTGTTTTGGGCAATGTACAGCCTGATTTGCTGAAGCACGCCGCCCATTTGGAGTGGATGCAGACCAGCTCCGCCGGGGTGGAGTTCTACACCGCCCCCGGAGTGCTGCCAGAGGGCACGGCGCTCACCAACGCCACGGGGGCTTATGGCCTGGCCATCTCCGAGCACATGCTGGGCATGCTGCTGATGATTGAGAAAAAGCTGGAGCTCTACCGGGACGGGCAAAAGGCGGAGCTCTGGGCCGGGCAGGGAAATGTGCGCTCCGTCTACGGGGCCCATGTGCTGGTGCTGGGCATGGGGGACATCGGCGGGAGCTTCGGCCGGCTGTGCAAGGCCATGGGAGCCCGTGTCATTGGCGTGCGCCGGACCAATACGGCCAAGCCGGACTACGCGGACCAAGTCTGCTTGATGGAAGACCTGGACCAGCTGCTGCCCCAGGCGGACGTGGTAGCCGTCACTCTGCCCGGCACGCCAGCCACCCGGGGGCTGCTCAGCCGGGAGCGCATTGGCCGGATGAAGCCCGGCGCGGTGGTGCTGAACGTGGGCCGGGGGTATATTATCGACACCGAGGCCCTGTGCGATGCTTTGGAAAGCGGCCATTTAGGCGGCGCGGGCCTGGACGTAACCGACCCGGAGCCCTTGCCCCCCGGCCACCGGCTCTGGCAGCTGCCCACGGCGGTGGTCACCCCCCATGTGTCCGGCGGCTACCACCTACAGGAAACCCACAACCGCATCGCCCGCATCTTCACCGAGAACCTGCGCCGCTTTACTGGCGGCGAAGCCCTTAAGAATCAAGTCGACTTGGCGGCGGGGTATTAAGGAAGACCTTGGGGACGCTGTCCCCAAACCCCTGCCGCCTTGAAAGGCGGGCGAACTTTTTGAACGAATTGGCGGGGGGGTGGGGACAGGAGGCATGGAGCTCGGAAGCGGGCGCGGTGTAAAACGGGAGCGCCCAAGCTTCAAACCGTTCCCGGGCCTGCCCCTCTCCCCGAGCATGGCGTGTAAAAGTTTTTGGGAGTCCTTAGAACCCTTTTTTCAAAAAGGG
>CAOKRG010000047.1 GCA_948471095.1 uncultured Oscillospiraceae bacterium | reverse complement strand
CTGTTCCAGACCCACCCGGCCTCAATGGGGTAGACGAACAGGGAGATCACGGCGGAATAAATGCAGTAGGACGCGAACTTTGTCCGCTCGGCCATGGAGCCGGAGACGATGGTAGCCGCCGTGGCGCAGAACACCAGGTTGAACACAAAGCTGGAGGCGTTCGTCTCGATAAAGCCGGTGAAGTCGGAGAATATGTTCAGGTTCGGTATGCCGATGAAGCCCATCGCGTAGTCCTCGGCCATCATCAGGCTGAAGCCCAGAAGCACGAACACCACCGTGCCGATGCAGAAGTCCATCAGGTTCTTCATGATGATGTTGCCCGCATTCTTGGCCCTAGTAAAGCCGGTCTCCACCATGGCGAAGCCCGCCTGCATGAAGAAGACCAGGGCCGCGCCGATCAGGAACCAGACCCCGAACACCTGCGTACTGACTGTCTCTGTCACCAGGGATACGATCTCTTGTGTTCCCATAATATCCACTCTCCTAAATTATATATTTAAGTATATTTCAGCCTCCGGCGGCTTAGGGGCTTTGCCCCTAAGAACCCCACAAGGGGCCTAACGCCCCTTGACCGCGCAATATTTTCCTACTATTAACTTCCGAGGTAATACATTGGCTCGCTAAGCAGAGCGATTGTCCAGCGCACGAGTTGACTTCGTCCACTCGACCGAAGCGGCAGCTGAGACGGACGAAGCTTTTTCATTTATCTCACGCTGAACAGGATATCGCCGTAGCTGGGGTACGGCCAGAACTCCTTAGCGGTAATGGTCTCGGCCCGGTCGCAGACTGCCCGCAGATCCTCCATGCGCGCCAGCACCACGTCCCGCACCGCATAGCTCTGTTCCTCCACCGTCCCCGAAAGGGCGCTTACCGCCTCGTCCAGCAGGTCCGTCCGCTTGGCTATCTCGCACGCCAGCGCCGAGAGCTCCTTCACAAGCCCGGTCTCATACCCGCTGTCAAGGCCCAAGTCCAGCGCCCGCTTCCTGGCAATGGCGTCCATAAGCTTTACGGTGTAGCCCTCCACCGCCGGGGCGATCTGCCGCCGGGCCATACTCACCATGGTGTTGGCCTCGATCGTCACGGTCTTCACATAGTTTTCCAGCATGATCTCGCAGCGGGACTCCAGCTCCGCCCGGCTGTAGACCCCGTGGGCGGTCAGCATTGTGACGTTCTTCTCGTCCAGCAGGTGGGGCATGCAGTCGGCGGTGGTGCGGTAGTTGAGAAGCCCCCGCTTTTTCGTGGCCTCCTCGATCCACGCATCGTCATAGCCGTTGCCGTTGAAGATGATATCCTTGTGGTCCTTTATGGTTTTGCGTATCATCTCGTGCAGGGCGGTCTCGAAGTCTTCGGCCCCTTCCAGCCGGTCGGCGTAGATTTTAAGGCTCTCGGCCACGGCAGAGTTCAGCATGATGTTGCAGCAGGCGATGCTGTTGGCGGAGCCCAGCATCCTAAACTCGAACTTATTGCCGGTAAAGGCAAAGGGCGAGGTGCGGTTGCGGTCCGTGGCGTCCCGGTTGAACTTGGGCAGCACGTCCACCCCCAGCTTCATCTGGGTCTTCTGGGCCCCCATATAGGGCTCGCCGGTCTCGATGGCCTCCAAAACGCCGTTCAGCTCGTCGCCCAGGAACATGCTCACCACAGCGGGCGGGGCCTCGTTGGCCCCCAGCCGGTGGTCGTTTCCGGCGGTTGCCACGGTGATGCGCAGCAAATCCTGGTAGTCGTCCACGGCCTTTATCACCGCGCACAGGAACAACAGGAACTGGGCGTTCTCATAGGGGGTCTCCCCTGGCGAGAGCAGGTTCACGCCGGTATCGGTGGAGATGGACCAGTTGTTGTGCTTGCCGCTGCCGTTCACCCCGGCGAAGGGCTTCTCGTGCAGGAGGCACACAAGGCCGTGCTTCGCCGCCACCTTCTGCATGATCTCCATGGTCAGCTGGTTGTGGTCCGTGGCCACGTTGGTGGTGGAGTAGATGGGGGCCAGCTCGTGCTGGGCCGGGGCCACCTCGTTGTGCTCGGTCTTGGCTAAAATCCCCAGCTTCCAGAGCTCGCCGTTCAGCTCCTCCATATAGGCCGCCACCCGGGGCTTTATCACGCCGAAATAGTGGTCGTCCATCTCCTGGCCCTTGGGAGGGCGCTTGCCAAAGAGGGTGCGGCCCGTAAAGCGCAGGTCGGGGCGCTTGTCGTACATTTCCCGGGTTATGAGAAAGTATTCCTGCTCCGGGCCCACGGAGGTCCGCACGCACTTTACGTCTTTATTGCCGAACAGCTTCAAAATGCGCATGGCCTGCTTATTCAGCGCCGCCATGGAGCGCAGCAGCGGGGTCTTTTTGTCCAGGGCCTCGCCGCCGTAGGAGCAGAACGCCGTGGGGATGCAGAGGGTCCTGCCCTTGATGAAGGCATAGGAGGTAGGGTCCCAGGCGGTGTAGCCCCGGGCCTCGAAGGTGGCCCGCAGCCCGCCCGAGGGGAAGGAGGACGCGTCCGGCTCGCCCTTAATGAGCTCCTTGCCGGAAAACTCCATGATCACGCCGCCGTCGGGGGAGGGGGAGATGAAGCTGTCGTGCTTCTCGGCGGTGACGCCGGTAAGGGGCTGGAACCAGTGGGTATAGTGGGTGGCGCCCTTAGATACCGCCCAGTCCTTCATGGCGTTGGCCACGGCGTCGGCCACGCCCGGGTCCAGCCTCGCGCCCCGCTCGATGGTCCTGTGCAGGGACTTATATACATCCGAGGGGAGGTTGGCTTTCATCACCCGGTCGTCGAACACCATGCTGCCGAAATATTCCTGAACCAGTTTCATAATACGCACATCCTCTTTTCCAAAAAAATATGGCAAGGGCGTCCTCCGGAGCGCGCGCTCCCGGAAAGACGCCCTTGCCTTTACCGTGACCCATTATACGCCAGGCCCGGCTATTTGTCAACCCTATTTTTGCAATATTTTTTCATTGTGCTTCATTTCCCGGTAGAACGCATGGGAATCCCTAAATAAACTCTTGACATTTTGCAAGAACCGGCATATAATACTTGCAGATGAGCAATGGCGTTCATTTGGGGGCGGGTGTACTCCGCCCTAAAATGGACGCCAATTCTTTTGAAAGGGACGAGTAAGCTATGAAAATAGAAGGCCAAGTGCGCATACCCTCGGGGTGCGCCATAGCGGCGGTCATATCAAGGGAGGGGCGGGGGATGCCCGGCAGCCTAGCCTCCGAAGCCATGCGCCCCATGCACGAGCGCTCCAACGGCCTGGGAGGGGGCTTCGCCGGGTATGGCATCTACCCTGAATACCGGGACTTCTACGCCCTGCACATGTTCTTCGACTGCCGGGACACGAGAAAGGCCTGTGAAGCTTTCTTAAAGGAGCGCTTTGAGATAGTCCGCTCTGAGCTGATACCCACCAGGAAGATGCCCTCCATAACCGGCGAGCCCATTATCTGGCGGTACTTCGCGTCCCCCCTGCCCTCTGTGCTGAAAAGCTTACAGCTGGACGAGAAGGAGTTCGTGGCCCGGACGGCAATGCGGATAAACGCCGGAATGGACGGGGCTTTCGTCTTCTCCTCCGGGAAGAATATGGGGGCCTTCAAGGCCGTGGGCTACCCCGAGGACGTGGGGGAGTTCTACCGCCTGGAGGAATATTCCGGCTACGCCTGGACCGCCCACGGAAGGTACCCCACCAACACCCCGGGCTGGTGGGGCGGGGCCCACCCCTTCACCCTTCTGGACTGGTCGGTGGTACATAACGGCGAGATATCCTCCTATGACGCGAACCGGCGGTATATGGAGATGTTCGGCTATAAATGCACGCTGCAGACGGACACGGAGGTCATTACCTATATGATGGACTACCTTCTGAGAGTCCAGGGGCTCACATTGGAAGAGGCCGCGGGGGTGATCGCCGCGCCCTTCTGGAGCACCATAGGGCGCAAGGCGGACGCGGCGGACAGGGAGAAGCGCCTCTACCTGAGAAAGATGTTCCCAAGCCTTTTGGTCACCGGCCCCTTCTCCATCGTGCTGGGCTTCACCGGCGGGCTCATGGCCCTCAACGACCGGCTGAAGCTGCGCTCCATGGTGGTGGGCGAAAAAGGCGACCGGGTGTTCATCGCCAGCGAGGAGGCCGCGATCCGGATGATGGAGCCGGAGGCGGAAAACATCTGGGCCCCGGCGGGCGGCGAGCCGGTGATAGTCCGAGTGAAGGAGGGCGCGTACTGATGGGCATGGACTTTATCTACCCGGAATACGAGGTATTGCGGGACCCCGTAAGGTGCATCGGCTGCAAGGCCTGTATAAAGCAGTGCTCCCACGGGGTGCACGCCATAGATGAAAAGAGCGGCGGGCTCACGGCGGATGAGTCGAAGTGCGTCAACTGCCAGCGCTGCATCGGCTTCTGCCCCACGAGGGCGCTGAAGGTCGTGAAGTCGAACCGCGCGCCCATTGGCAATAGGAACTGGCAGGAGCGCACGGCGCACGAGATATACAAGCAGGCCGCCACCGGCGGGGTGCTGCTCTCCTCCATGGGGAGCCCCAAGGACATGCCGGTCTACTGGGACAGGCTGCTCCTCAACGCCTCCCAGGTGACGAACCCGTCCATAGACCCCCTGAGAGAGCCCATGGAGACCAGGGTCTTCCTGGGCCGGCGGCCGGAAAGGGCCGTGCGGAAACCGGACGGCGCGCTTGATACCGCGCTGCCGCCCATGATGGAGCTCTCCATGCCCGTGATGTTCTCGGCCATGAGCTACGGCTCCATCAGCTACAACGCCCACGCGGCTTTGGCCAGGGCTTCGGAGGAGCTTGGCACACTGTACAACACCGGCGAGGGCGGGCTCCATGAGGATTTCTATAAGTATGGGGCCAACACCATCGTGCAGGTGGCCTCCGGGCGGTTCGGGGTGCACGAGAGATACCTGAACGCCGGAGCCGCCATTGAGATCAAGATGGGCCAGGGGGCCAAGCCCGGCATCGGCGGGCATCTGCCGGGGACGAAGATCGTGGGCGGCGTGTCCCGCACCCGGATGATCCCCGAGGGCTCGGACGCCATCTCCCCCGCCCCCCACCACGACATCTACTCCATCGAGGACCTGCGGCAGCTGGTGTTCTCGTTAAAAGAGGTCACGGAGTATAAAAAGCCGGTGATCGTGAAGGTGGCGGCGGTGCACAACATAGCCGCCATCGCCAGCGGCATTGCCCGAAGCGGCGCGGACGTCATCGCCATCGACGGCTTCCGGGGCGGCACGGGCGCCGCTCCCACGCGCATACGGGACAACGTGGGCATCCCCATTGAGCTGGCCCTGGCGGCGGTGGACCAGCGGCTTCGGGACGAGGGCATACGCGGCAATGTCAGCCTTGTGGCGGGCGGCAGCATCCGCTCCGCCGCCGACGTGGTGAAGGCCGTGGCTTTGGGCGCGGACGCCTGCTATATCGCCACGGCGGCAATGCTCGCCATGGGCTGCCATCTCTGCCATACCTGCCAGACCGGGCGCTGCGCCTGGGGCATCGCCACCCAGGACCCGGAGCTGGTGAAACGCTTGGACCCGGATACGGCGGCAAAAAGGCTTGTAAACCTGATGACCGCCTGGCGGCACGAGATCAAGGAGCTCATGGGCGGCATGGGAATAAACTCCATCGAGGCGCTAAAGGGCAACCGCCTGATGCTCCGGGGCATTGGGCTCACCCAAAAGGAACTGGACATTTTAGGCGTGAAACATGCGGGGGAATAATATGGAGACGATAAATATAGAGGGCCTGAGCTATCGGGAGATAAACGAACGGCTTCGCGCTACGCCCGCCTGTAAGCTCGCCGGCTGCCGCGGACAGAGGTTCATCGGCGCGGGCATGGGCTCTGGGGAGCTTACAATAGAGGGCGTGCCAGGCAACGCCCTGGGGGCTTACCTCAACGGCGGGAGCATCACGGTCCTTGGCAACGCCCAGGACGCCGTGGGCGACACCATGAACGCCGGGGAGATCATCGTCCACGGCAGCATCGGGGACGCGGCGGGCTACGCCATGCGGGGCGGCAGGATTCTGGTCAAAGGCGACGCCGGGTACAGGGCCGGCATCCACATGAAGGCCTATGAGGACAAGGTCCCCGTAATGGTGATCGGCGGCCGGGCCGGGAGCTTTCTGGGGGAGTATCAGGCGGGAGGGCTCATTATCGTTCTGGCGCTGAACGGCGGCAGGCCGGTGGGCAGCTTCCCCTGCACCGGTATGCACGGCGGGAAAATGCTGATACGCGGGGGCTGCGGGGACGCCGTCCTCCCAGACCAGGTGACCGCGAGGCCCGCCGGGCCGGAGGACCTGGAGGAGGCCTCGGGGCATATCCGGGCTTTTTGCGGCGCGTTCCTGTATGATATGGAGGATATCCTAAAGGGCCCCTTCACCCTGGTGACCCCCAACAGCAAAAACCCCTATAAGCAGATGTACGTGATGAACTGAAAGGAGCGGGCCTATGAAATATACCGTAGACGAGGTCATGCAGTTTGTGCGGGAGGACGATGTGAAGTTTATCCGGCTCGCCTTCTGCGATGTGTCTGGCCGGCAGAAGAACATCTCCATCCTGCCCGGAGAGCTCCAAAGGGCCTTTGAGCGGGGCATCCCCTTCGACGGCTCCGCCCTCCCGGGCTTCGGGGACGAGGCCTGTTCGGACCTGCTCCTGCACCCGGACCCCGATACCCTGATGGTCCTGCCCTGGCGGCCGGAGCACGGCAAGGTGGTGCGCATGTTCAGCCGCATAAGCCTCCCGGACGGAAGGGACTTCCCCGGCGACACCAGGAGCCTGCTGCAAAGGGCCGTCGCGGAAGGGGAAAAGCTGGGCCGCAGCTTTTATTTCGGGGCCGAGCAGGAATTCTACCTTTTCAACCTGGACGATAGGGGCGGGCCCACCCTGGAGCCCTACGACCATGCCGGGTACATGGACATCGCCCCCGACGACCGGGGGGAGAATATCCGCCGGGAGATATGCCTGACCTTGGAGCAGATGGGCGTCACCCCGGAGAGCTCCTACCATAAGGAGGGGCCAGGGCAAAACGAAATCGATTTCCGCTACTCCGACCCCCTTACCGCGGCGGACAACGCCATGACCTTCCGCACGGTGGTAAAGACCGTGGCAAGGCGCAACGGGCTCTATGCCGACTTTTCCCCAAAGCCCCTGGCGGACCAGCCCGGGAACGGCTTCCATATAAATCTATCCGTGCGCTCCGAGCAAAGCGGGGACGATATCTGCCGCATGATAGCGGGGGTTCTGGATAAGGTGCGGGAGATGACGGCCTTTTTAAATCCTGTGGAAGCCTCTTACGCCCGGTTCGGGCAGTTCAAGGCGCCGCGCTATATCTCCTGGTCCAGCGAGAACCGCTCCCAGCTGGTGCGCATCCCCTCCGGCTCCGGGCCGTACAGGCGCGCGGAGCTGCGCTCCCCCGACCCGGAGGCGAACCCCTACCTGGCCTTTGCGCTCATCCTCTATGCCGGGCTCTACGGCATCCGGGAACGGCTGGACCTGCCCATGGTGGCGGACCTGAACCTGTACAAGGCCCCGCCCGGGATTCTGGACCGGTACGGCCAGCTGCCCGGCAGCCTGCGGGAGGCCAGGAAGCTCGCTTTGGAAAGCGCCTTTATCCGGGAGCGCCTGCCCGCTTGTATCTTGAACAGCCTGCAATGACGGCTTTGCTGAAAAAAGGGGGGTAAGTCATGGGCTTGGAGGAAAGAGCATACAGCATGCTGGTCATATCCGGCGGAGAGACATTCAACCGGGCGCTTGAGGCCTTCATGCCCAGCGCCCTTCTCTCCCATACCCAGTTTGCCGGGAGCATAAGCGAGGGCAGGAGGGCGCTCAACGAGAGGGACTTCGACTTTGTGCTGGTGAACTCCCCCCTGCCCGATGGCACGGGGGTGGGCTTCGCCATCGACGTCTCGGCGGCCCCGGAGAGGGTGGTGGTGCTGATGGTGAAGGCCGAGCTTCACGGCGGCGCGTACCAGAAGGCCGCTCCCCATGGGGTGTTTACCCTGCAAAAGCCTCTGTCCCGGCCCGGCATGGACCAGGCCCTGCGCTGGATGGTCAGCGCCCGGGAGAAGCTGCGGCAGGTGGGAAAAAAGAGCCTTTCCCTGGAGGAGAAGATGGCGGAGATCCGCCTGGTAAACCGGGCCAAGTGGCTCCTGATCGAATCCTGCGGCATGGATGAGCCCCAGGCCCACCGCTATATCGAGAAGCTGGCAATGGACCGCGGCGTTACCAAAGGGCGGGCGGCCCAAAGGGTCCTGGAAGGGGAGCTCATGTAGAAGCGCCGCCTTTTAAGAACCTGTACCGACCGGATGTTGCGCATGTCTTTATGAGCTGCTGAAGGCTGCTCATGCAAGTCTTTGCCGTCGGACTGTGTTGCGAGGCCTTGCCGCCGGCTGAATTTGCCCGAAAACCCATACGCAATCCGATCGGTACAGGTTCACTATTTTTTGAGGGACCAAAGAGAAATCCTTGGCCCTCCTTTTGTTCCGGCTCCGTCCGCCTCCGCGGGGAAGCCGGAACTTTCTCCGTCTCAAAGGTTGATAATTCCGCCCCGCTATAGTATAATGCAGAGAGACCGCTGCCATCCCTTATTTTAGCGAGAATCGAGGGTGATTTCCCAATGAGTGAAAAACGCGCCCTGGCCGTCCTGTTCGGCGGCCAGTCTTCCGAGCACGAGGTATCTTTGATGTCCGCCCGGTCCATTTTGGAGAATCTGGATCAGGAAAAATACCGCCTTTATCCCGTCGGCATTACCAAAGAGGGCCGCTGGCTGCTGTATGAGGGCCCCTATTCCGGGCTGGAGGACGGCTCCTGGCAGGAGAAGGGGGTTCCGGCCTTTCTGGCCCCGGACCCCCAGGTCCACGGCCTGGTAGCCCTGGAAGGGGACCGGGCCCGGGTCATTCCCATTGACTGCGTCTTCCCGGCCCTGCACGGCAAAAACGGCGAGGACGGGTCTATTCAAGGGCTGTTCCAGCTTTCCGGCGTGCCCTATGTGGGCTGCGGGGTGCTCAGTTCCGCCGTGTGCATGGATAAGGCCGTGACCCACACGCTGCTCTCCGCGGCCGACATCCGGCAGGCCCACTACCTGTGGTTCTATGCCCACCGCTATGCCGCCGCGCCGGAGGCCATTCGAAACAAGATCGAGGCCAGGCTTAACTTTCCAGTGTTCGTCAAGCCCGCCAACGCCGGGTCCTCCGTGGGCGTCAGCAAGGTGGAGCGCCCCGAGGACCTGGACGCCGCCATTCGGAAGGCCGTCCGGGAGGACGGCAAGGTGGTGGTGGAAGAGGGCGTGAAGGGCCAGGAGGTGGAGTGCGCCGTGCTGGGCCAGGGCGATAGCGTCCAGGCCTCCATGGTGGGCGAGATCGGGGCCTCGGCCCAGTTCTACGATTACGACGACAAGTATATCAACGGCACCAGCCAGCTGTACATCCCCGCCCGCATTCCCGAGGACGTGGCGGAGAAGATCCGGCAGACCGCCGTGCGGGCCTACCGGCTGCTGGGCTGCTCGGGCTTGGCCCGGGTGGACTTCTTCGTTACCGAAGGGGAGCGCGAGGTGGTGCTCAACGAGATTAACACCTTGCCGGGCTTTACCTCCATCAGCATGTACCCCAAGCTCTGGACCGCCTGCGGCCTGAGCTACCCGGCCCTGCTGGACCGGCTGGTGGAGCTGGCCCTGGAGAAAGCGGGCGGGGCCCATGGATAACCGGCCAGTCGGCGTGTTCGACTCCGGGCTGGGGGGCCTGACCGCCGTGAAGGAGCTGGAGCTGGTCCTGCCCGGGGAGAGCGTCGTCTACTTCGGCGACACGGGGCGGGTGCCCTATGGAAGCCGGAGCCGGGAGGCCGTGCGCCGCTATGCCCGGCAGGACATGAACTTTTTGCTGCGCCACAACGTGAAGGCCGTGCTGGCCGCCTGCGGCACGGTGAGCTCCACCGCCGCCGACATCGGGGCCGCGCTGCCCGTGCCCTACTTCGACGTGGTATCCCCCACCGCCCGGGCGGCGGCCCGGGCCGCGGGCAACCGGAGGGTGGGAGTGATCGGCACCAGCGCCACCATTGCCAGCGGCTCTTATCTGCGGGCCCTCAAGGAGCTGGACCCGGGCCTGGAGGTGTTCTCCCAGGCCTGCCCCCTGTTCGTGCCCCTGGTGGAAAGCGGCTTTGTGGACCCGGAGGACCCCATTACCCGGCTGGCGGCGGAGCGCTACCTGGCCCCCCTGCGGGAGGCCGGGGTGGGGGCGCTGATTTTAGGCTGCACCCATTACCCCATTATCCGGCGGACCATCCAACAGGTGATGGGCCCGGACACGGCGCTCATCGACAGCGGCAGGGAGGCGGCGCTGTCGATGGCGGAGTTCCTGGAAGAACACGGGCTGCTCTGCGGGCCGGGGCAGCGGAGGAGCGCCGAATATTACGTGACGGACGCGCCGGAGGATTTCGGCGCGGTGGCGGAGCTGTTTTTGGGCCACAGCGTGGCGGGCCGGCGCATCGACATCGAAAGCGGGGAGTAGGACGGATTCCCAAGCCCTAGAGTCTGTATTCACAGCCGAAGAACAATTACGCTGACAGTTCCAGGTGGGCAATATACGCGGTCCAGGAGCTTACAACATTCGCTCCGCGAAGTTGGCACCTGGCGGGTTCTTAGGGGACTTGGCGAAGCCAATGTCATAAGCCCCTAAGCCGCCGGAGGGTGAGCGTCTGCCGGGTACTTGGCTTGCCAAGTACAGCAGACCATGCCGCGAACCGACCGCGCCGGCAGGCGAGACCCCAATACATTCCTTCAAAAGGCCGTAGGCCCCTTCGGGACGACTTGGCGAAGCCAACGTCATAAGTCCCGACCCAAGCATCCTCTTGCTTATTCGCGCGGCGATTCATGAATACAGGTTCTAAGACGTTACAAGGAGGCGGGGAAGGTGTTAAAAGAAGATTATGTAATCAACATCACCGGCAGGCAGTTTTATGAAGAGGATACCGGGGAGGTTACCCTTTCCACCACGGGTACCTATACAATTAAGGGTCAGGCCAGGTTTATCGCCTATAAGGAATACGATGAGGACGACCCCCGGGTTTCCCACATGGCGGTGCTGAAGGTGGAGCCCGGCAAGGTGACCATGATGCGGGGCGGGTCCGCCACCCGGCTGATTTTGGAGCAGGGCCGGCGG
Organism: uncultured Oscillospiraceae bacterium; assembly: GCA_948471095.1. Classification (GTDB taxonomy): domain Bacteria; phylum Bacillota; class Clostridia; order Oscillospirales; family Acutalibacteraceae; genus Acutalibacter. Next base: position 9,953 of record CAOKRG010000047.1, on the reverse strand, counting down.
CACCTGTGCATGTACGACACGGGGTTTGGATCCCTGACCGTGGGCGTGTTTGCCAGCGAACTGAACGCGGAGCTGGGCCGGGAGGGCGGAAGCCTGGAGATTAAATATACGTTGGACATCGATTCCAACCTTTCCAGCCAGAACGAACTGCGGGTGGAGGTAAGCCCGCTGCCGCAGCCGTTGGAGTTTGGCGAATAGGTGGAAGTAGCGGGGCATGGGGGCGGCTAAGGGCATTTTTATGGAAGTGTTAGAAGGCCTCCGGGGCCAAAGGTCGGCCCACTCCGGCAAAGGTCGCGAGACTCTGTCTCGCGCTCTGCCACTTTTGAAAAAGTGGACAAAACTTTTAATGTTGCGCTCAGTTAGCTTTACAAAAACAACCGAAAGGAACGATATTGTATGTCTCAACTTGTGGAAAAAGCCCGTCAGCAGCTGCGGGACGCCGTCTCCGCCGCCCTCTCTCGGGCCATGGAGGCCGGAGACCTGCCCCAGGCCCAGCCCCCGGAGATCGTTTTAGAGGTCCCCGGCGACCGGGCCCATGGGGACTGGTCCTGCAACGCGGCCATGGCTGGGGCCCGGGCCTTTCACGCCGCGCCCCGGAAGATCGCGGAGGCCATTGTTTCGCACCTGGACCTTTCCGGCAGCCTCTTCCAGAAATGTGAGATCGCCGGGCCCGGTTTTTTAAACTTCACCTATGAGCCGGGCTTTTACGGCCAGGTGCTCCAGGACGTTGAAAAGCTGGGCCGGGACTATGGCAAAAGCTCCTTTGGCACGGGCAGGCGGGTGCTGGTGGAATATGTCTCCGCCAACCCCACCGGCCCCATGCACATCGGCAACGCCCGGGGCGGCGTGCTGGGCGACGCACTCTCCGCGGTGCTGGAAGCGGCGGGCTATCAGGTGGAGCGGGAGTTCTACGTCAATGACGCGGGCAACCAAGTGAACCGCTACGGCCTTTCCATCGAGGCCCGGTACATGCAGCTTTTTGACGAGAGCTTCCCCTTCCCCGAGGACGGCTACCTGGGCGCGGACGTGACCGAGAATGCCAAGGCCTACGCGGAAATTCACGGGGACAAGCTGGCAGGCCTGAGCGGAGAGGAGCGCCGGGCCGCCCTCATCGCCTATGCCATCCCCAAAAACATCCAGGTGCTCCACGACGACCTGCTGCGCTACCGGGTGGAGTACGACAACTGGTTCCATGAGTCCACTTTGCACCAGAACGGGGCCGTGGACCGGGTGGTGGAGCGGATGAAGGAGAAGAGCTTCACCTATGAGAAGGAGGGCGCCCTCTGGTTCAAGGGGGAGGCCTTTGGCAGCGAGGACTTCGTGCTGGTGCGCGGGAACGGGGTGCCCACCTACATTGTGCCGGACATCGCCTACCACTACGACAAGCTGGTGACCAGGAATTTCGACACCGCCATCAACGTGCTGGGGGCGGACCACCACGGCTATGTGCCCCGGCTCAAGGCCGCCATCGCCGCTTTGGGCATCGACCCGGACCGCCTCAAGGTGGTGCTGATGCAGATGGTCAACCTGGTGCGGGACGGGGAGGCCGTGAAGCTCAGCAAGCGCAGCGGCAAGGCCATCACCATGGCCAACCTGCTGGACGAGGTGCCCATTGACGCGGCCCGCTTCCTCTTCAACTCCTACGAGCCCAACACCAAGATCGACTTCGACCTGGACCTGGCCGTGAAGGAGGACGCCCAGAACCCGGTGTACTATGTGCAGTACGCCCATGCCCGCATTTGCAGCATTCTGCGCAACCTGAAGGCGGACGGCGTGGAGCCCCGCCCCTGCTCCCTGGAGGAGCTGGCCCTGCTTACGGCCCCGGAGGAGCTGGAGCTCATCCGGCTGCTCTCCGCCTACACCGACGAGGTGGCCGGCGCGGCCCGGGCCATGGACCCTGCCCGCATCACCCGCTATGTGGTGAACGTCTCCACCCTGTTCCACAAGTTCTACAACGCCTGCCGGGTAAAAGGCGTGGACCCCGCCCTGAGCGCCGCCCGGCTGCAGCTGTGCGCCGCCGCCAAGACCGTGCTGGAAAACGCCCTGGCGCTGTTCAAGGTTACGGCCCCGGAGAGCATGTAAGTGATTAGAGAGATCGCCGTAATTCAAAGCAGTTCTGGTTTTTAGCTTGTGGTAAGCCTAGGAAAACCCCCGGCGAGGGTTTTCCTCTGCAAATCACCACTGGTGATTTGCATTCACCTTTCCTGCGCTTTTGGCAGGAGGAAGGGCAAGGCCGCGAGACTCTGTCTCGCGCTCTGCAACCTTTGAAAAGGTTGACGAAACTTTTACTGTTTGTATTGTGCTCACAAATGAATCCCCCCAGCGTGGCTGCGACAGCTCGCTGGGGGGTTCTGTTTCTTAGGGGATATTCCGGAACAGCTCCAAAAAGATTTCCTGCTGGGCGCCGGTCAGCGCGGCCCAGCGGCGCAGCAGCTCCCGCTGGGACGGCGTGAGGGAGACGGGCTCCTCGCCCTGGGCGAAAAACTGCGAGAGGGTGATGCCAAAGCCCGCGCAGATCTTCTCTATGCTGGGAAGGGTGGGCACCTGCCCCTTGCGGTACCAGGTCGAGATGGTGGACTGCGGGATGCCGGTGTTTTTTGCCAGCTCATACTCGCTCCACTTCCGCGCCAGGCGCAGGCGGGTGATCACCTCGAGAACATCTTCCACTTGTCCACCTCCTTGCTTATTTCCTGCGTTTATTATACTTCGGAAAAGCCTTGCATTTTAGTGTCTTTTGACGTATAATAAATTCGTCGAAACAAAGCGAGGGCAAAACCCAAAGAAAAAGCGCCGCCCGCAGGCAGCGCTTTTCCAAAAATTTCTATTGAATTTCCTGTTCCAGCCCGTCAAACTCCGGGGTGGAGAAGAATTCACCCAGGGTAATTTCCAGGCCGTCGCAGAGCTTCTTAATTGTGACTGTCCCAGGGTTTTGGCTTTCGCCATTCAGAATGCTTTTTATGGTTGCCTGCGGTACGGCGGCGCGATAACTCAAACCATTCGGGGTAATGCCCCGTTCCTTGCAGAGTTGGGTAATTCGAGCCGCGATAGCTTCGCGTGTGTTCATGAAGGGTCCTCCTAATGACATTATCATCCATGATAAAATCACTAGAAAAAATTTGTTAGTGACTCTTCACTAATCTGGAAATATGTGCTATACTATATGCAAGGGGCTAAAAAAAGTTTTCTGTACCGTTCCGCTAAGCTAACATGTGCGTCAACCAAAACGAAAAACAGTAAAAGTTTCGTCAACCTTTTCAAAGGTTGCGGGGTGTGGGGCAGCGCCCCACGACCTTAAAACAGGCGAATGGGAGGCTAAAAAAATGAAAGACCACTTGAGGGATCTTGCGATCATGCTCCGGCAGCTGCGGCTGGACTGCGGATTCACGCAGAAGGCGGTGGCCAAGGGGCTGCAGGTGGAGCGCTCCACCTACTCCAACTACGAGCTGGGCAAGACTTCGCCGGGGCTGGACTCCCTGCGCGTCTTGGCCAGGATTTACGCCATTCCTCTGGAAGCCTTCCTTTACCCAGAGGAATACCGCACTCTGGAGGCCGCCCGGCAGAGGCCTCCCAAAAAGGTAAAACTCGCCCCCGCGCACATTGGCGAGCTGAGCTCCAAGGAGCGGGAGCTTATCGCCAAGCTGCGGGCCAAGGTCTAACGTTTTGCGCATAGGAAAAGCGGCAGGCAGGCCCCGCCGCTTTTTTCTATGCCCCGCGGGCCGCGGAAAGAAAAGCTCCGCTTTTTTTGGGAGAACGCTGGACATTTGGGGAGAAATGCGCTATAATAGACGGGTATGCGACGCGCAAGACCACCAAGAAGAAAGGTATGATGACCAATATGTTGAAAATGAAGCACATTTTAAAGCGGGCCGCTGCCGGGGCGCTGGCGCTGGCCATGTGCGCCGGGCTTGCCGGCTGCTACAGCGAGGACAAGGCTTGGGCCGCGAAAATGGGCGAGGATACCATGCCCATTGGCGGCTATATCTATTACCTCTCCAGCGCCTATTCCCAGGGCTCCGCCCTGGTAGAGAACGGCCAGGAAGTGCTGAAAAATACCATCGAGGGCCAGAACGCCTCCGACTGGATCAAGGACAAGGCCATGGAGCAGCTCAAGTCCTTCTACTTCACCCAGCAGCGGTTTGACGAGCTGGGCCTCAGCCTGGACGAGGAGGACCAGGAAAACATTACCAACGCCTCCAACTCCATGTGGAGCTACTACAAGAACGCCTTCGAGGCCGTAGGCGTGGCCCAGAGCTCCTTCACCAAGGCCTATGCCGAGTATAACATCAAGCTGCAAAAGGTGATGCAGGCCATGTACGGCGAGGGCGGCGAACGGGCCCTTTCCGAGGAGGAAATGCACGACTATTACACCGGGGAATACATTTACTACAACTATTTCTACGTCCCCTTCTCCACCACCGATGAGGAGGGCAAAAGCAAGACCATGGAAGAGGACGAGCAGAAGGAAGTCAAGGAGAAGCTGCGGGAGCATGTGAAGAACATCTCCAACGGGGACGAGACTCTGGAGCAGGCCTCCGCCGCCTATGTGTCCGAGGGCAGCAGCAAGCCCACCCTGGGCGAGGCTTCCGCCATAAAGAAGAGCAGCTTGAGCGAGCAGTTCTCCGAGGCCCTGACCAACCTGAAGGACGGCGAGGCCGCCATGGTGGACATGTCCTCCGGCGCTTACGTGCTGCAGAAGATGAACATTGAGACGGACTACGAGGCCCTTAAGAATGACGAAAATCGGAAAGAGGGCCTGATCACGGAGATGAAGGGCGAGGAATTCACCGAGTATGTGAAGGAACAGAGCGCCAACGTAAACCTGGAGCTCAACGAGAAGGCCATCGCCGGCGTGAAGCTGTCCCTGGTAGCCGATACCCTGGGCAAGAACGGCACCTCTTCCGCCAGCTCCCAGGAAGAGAGCTCTTCTTCCAGCGAGTCCTCCCAGGCGTCCTCCTCCGAGTCTTCGGAGAGCTCCGCCGAGTCCTCCGAAGAGAGCAGCCAGGCGTAAGGCGCCGCTCTAAAAAAGCCAGGCCCCTGTCCGCCTTTCGCGGATGGGGGCCTTTTGCGATGGGAAAGCGGCAGGGGAAGAAAATGGGGCTTTTTATCCGCCCGCCGTCTGGGAGTGTCCAAAGCACGCAGTTTTTTATTTTTAAGAGTAATACGGAGTGGCCTCCGGCGGCTTAGGGACTCCGTCCCTAAGAACCCACGAGTTATCCTTTGGATAACTCGTCCACCTCTTGAAAAGGTGGACGAAACCTTTACTGGCTCACTGACCATCCTATCTCCCTTTAACAACGCGTTTGGACACTTCCCGCCGCCTGTTTTCCTTGACAGAACCGCCTCTCTTTGCTATAATAAGGAAGCAATAGGCCGCTTATCCTGTTTTTGAAACTACAGGCGGGGTTTGACCCTGTCTGCTGGTTTTCTTTTTGTATTTTTAGCACGCTGCTTTGGCGGCCGCCTATTTTCGCGCACAGAGAAAGGATCATGGATGCTATGGCTGAAAAACAGTTTTTCGTCACCGAGGAGGGCCTTGCCGCCCTGGAAAAAGAACTGGACTATTTGAAAACTGTCCGCCGCCGGGAGGTGGCCGAGAAAATAAAAGTCGCCCTTTCCTTCGGCGACCTCTCTGAAAACAGCGAGTACGACGAGGCCAAAAACGACCAGGCTATGGTAGAGGCCCGCATCGCCGACGTGGAGGTCATGCTGAAAAACGCCGTGGTCATTGACGAGAGCTCCCTCAATAACGAGACCGTGCACATCGGCTCGAAAATCGAGGTGGCCATTGTCTCCGCCGCTGGCAAAGAGTCCGAGCGGGCGTTCCGCATTGTGGGCTCCAACGAGGCTGACCCCCGGGGCGGGAAAATTTCCGACGAGTCCGCTGTGGGCCAGGCCCTCATCGGCGCCACGGTGGGCCAGACCGTGGAGGTGGAGACCCCGGCGGGCCTGGCCAAATACACGGTGATCACCATCGCTTAAGGCGCAAGCTTTGAGGAAAAACAAGAGGAGTTGAAAAAATATGGCAGAACAGCAGAAGCAGCAGCCCCGGCCGGACGCGCCGGAGGACATGCGGGAAATCTTGAAGATCCGCCGGGAGAAGCTGGCCAACATGCAGGAAAACGGCCGGGACCCCTACCGCCACACCCGGTTCGATGTGGAGTATAAGGCTCAATATGTGGTAGACCATTTTGACGGGCTGGAGGGCAAAACCGTCCGCCTGGCCGGCCGGATTATGAGCCGCCGGGGCATGGGCAAGGTCTCCTTCCTGGACCTGCGGGACGGCTCCGGCCGCATCCAGCTTTACGCCAAAATTGATGTGATGGGCGAGGAGGCCTACCGGGCCATGCAGGCCTCCCTGGACATTGGCGACATCGTGGGCGTGAAGGGCGAGGTTTTCCGCACCCAGCGGGGGGAAATCTCCATCAAGGCCAACGAGGTGACCATCCTCTCCAAGGCCCTGCTGCCCCTGCCGGAGAAGTACCACGGCCTCACCAATACCGACGCCCGCTACCGCCAGCGCTACCTGGACCTGATCATGAACCCGGAGGTTCGGGACGTTTTCGTCAAGCGCTCCAAGATCATCAGCGCTATCCGGGAGTATCTGGATGGGCAGGCGTTTCTGGAAGTGGAGACCCCGGTGCTGCACACCCAGGCGGGCGGCGCGGCGGCCCGGCCCTTCATCACCCACCACAACACCCTGGATATGGATATGTACCTGCGCATCGCCCTGGAGCTCCATCTGAAGCGGCTCATTGTAGGCGGCTTCGACCGGGTGTACGAGGTCAGCCGGGTATTCCGCAACGAGGGCATGGACACCTGGCACAACCCGGAGTACACCATGCTGGAGTTCTACCAGGCCTATACCGACATCCACGGCATGATGGACCAGACCGAGGGGCTTATCCGCTTTGTTGCCCACAACGTGCTGGGCACCGGCAGGGTGGAACGCGACGGCGTTGAGATTGACCTGGACAAGCCTTTCGCAAGAATAAGTATGTCAGAGGCCGTAAAGCAGTACGCCGGAGTGGACTTCACTAAGGTGGAGAGCCTTGAGGAGGCCCGAAAGCTTGCGGACGAGCACCATATAGAATACGAGCAGCGGCACAAGAAGGGCGAGATATTGAACCTCTTTTTCGAGAAATACTGTGAGGAAAAGCTGGTGCAGCCCACCTTCCTGACCGGCCACCCGGTGGACATCTCCCCCCTTGCCAAGAAGAACCCGGAGAACCCCGAGTACACCCAGCGCTTCGAGCTGTTCATCTGCGGCCGCGAGTACGCAAACGCCTTCAGCGAGCTGAACGACCCCATCGACCAGCGGGAGCGCTTCGAGGCCCAGGCCGCCCAAAAGGCCGCCGGGGACGACGAGGCCTGCGAGGTGGACGAAGACTTCCTGACCGCCCTGGAATACGGCATGCCGCCCACAGGGGGCATGGGCATGGGCGTGGACCGGCTTGTGATGCTGCTCACCGGAGCCCAGTCCATCCGGGACGTGCTGCTGTTCCCGACAATGAAGTCCTTACCGAACGAAAAAGGCTAAAAAGTCCCTATTTATGCGGGTTGCGGGACTTGGAAGAACGCCGAAAATTACATCTTTACATCAAACTTACATCAAATGGTGCAGAGTTTTGTGCAGAGATGAAAAAATCGCATAATTTTGTATTTAAGACCTTGAGAGGATAACACCTTTCAAGGTCTTTTTTGCGTTGTACGCTGTATCCGGTCGCAAACTTCAAGTTTTCTTTGATTTCCAATACAATCTAATTGCAAAGGAAGCTACAGGAGGGAAAGCCTATGAATAAACAGATATATATAACAGAGGAAGAAAGGGAAAATGCAAAAAGGTTGCCAATGCCTTTTTGGAAATCTATCAGGAAGATGATGTGCTGGTGGTGGACGCCGGAAGGTTTCGGGTTTGTGAAATTGCAGAATTATATGCTAAACGAGGGATTTGATAGTGTCACGACTTATACGGACAGCAGGGATATGTTGGAGGATTTATGGCAGGAATGGCTGATTACACAGCTTTTTGCTCTTTCAAAAGGAACGCCGATGGAAGATTTTACGCAGGAGGAGTTATTGAAGATATTGCCGAAGAAAAAGCAGAAGGAATTTGCTTATAAAAAGATTTGCTTTATGAATAAAGCCGCAATTTGAAATGATTTTTAATATGTGGATAGCAATGTTTCCCTGAGATAAAGAAACTTCTCAGGGAAATTTTTTGTCTAAAATCGCAAACTACAAGGTTTTTCCGATTTCCCATATACTTTAATTGCAAAGGAGGTCGAGGAATGATTATGAGTAACAGTTTAGCGTCTATGCGCCCGGAGCTTGTGTGTGAGTGGTCGGACAAAAATCTTCCGCTTACACCCGATAAAATAACCTATGGCTCAAATAAAATCGTTTGGTGGAAAGCTGCCTGCGGTCATGAGTGGCAGACAAGCGTTAAGGCTCGCTCAAAGGGCGAGAACTGCCCTATCTGTTCAGGTGCAAGGGTAATTGAGGGAATCAACGATTTAGCCACATTGAAGCCTGAATTAGCACAGGAATGGTCTGAAAAGAATGAGATAAAGCCTACGGAAGTTTCCGTTGGCTCACATAAAAAAGTGATTTGGAAATGCAGGCTCGGTCACGAGTGGGAAGCGAGTGTTAAAAGCAGAACTGTAAAACGGCACAGGTTGTCCGTACTGCTCCCACAATAAGGTGCTGGAGGGATTTAATGACCTTGCTTCCCAAATGCCGGAGGTAGCCGCTGAATGGTCAGGAAAGAATTATCCATTATTGCCGACGATGGTTACACCGTTTGCGAATAAAAAGGTTTGGTGGAAATGCAGCAAGGGACACGAGTGGCATACGCTGATTTCCACACGCTCCGGCGGCAGTAAATGTCCCTATTGCAGCGGAATAACCCTTCTGAAAGGCTTTAATGATTTTGCGACTACCCAGCCGCAGCTTGCAGAGGAATGGTCAGACCGTAACCTTCCGCTTACGCCGGATATGATAAATGAAAAATCCCGTAAAAATGTATGGTGGAAATGTAAGACTTGCGGCAACGAGTGGAAGTCAGTTGTCTATTCCCGGATAAAAGGAACAGTCTGCCCGGTATGTGCTGATCGTGCTGTTCTTCCCGGCTATAATGATTTGGCAACAACAGACGCACATCTGCTTGCTGAGTGGGACTATGAGAAGAATAAAGACATTACTCCTACTGCGGTTTCAAGAAATTCAATGAAAAGCGTATGGTGGAAATGCTCTCTCGGTCATTCGTGGAAAGTAAAGATTTATGAGCGTACCGTAGAAGAAAAGGGCTGTCCGGTATGTGAGCAGGAATACCGAACTACACTGGACAAGGGCATAAAAAGATACTGGCCTGACGGTATGCCCACTGTCAGATTTTCCACTCAATTTGCAGCTTCTCGCTGGTGGCGCGAATGACGGTAATCATCAAATCCACCACCTGCTGCTTGTCCTCAAAACTGACATTCTCCCAATCGTCCAGGTAGTTGGAAATCGTGTCAATCTGCTCCGGGGACACCGCCTCGGCGGTCAGCTTGGCAATCTCGCTGGCAAGGGCCTGACGGCGACTGTCCAATTCCTCAATCTTGGCGTTGGCGTAGGAGATCAGCACCGGGGTTGCGCCCACCAGCGTGTCCAACAACTTTTCAATCTCGCTCTCCACCTGGGCCAGCTCCGCTTGCTTCGCCGTCAGCTTCGGGCTGGCGGCTCTTTTCTTTTTGCGGCCCGTCAGCGTCTTGTAGTCCTCCAGCTTCTTCACCATCTGCTGGTAAACCAATTCCTCCAAATCGTGAAGCTGGACAGCACCACAGCCAGGACAGGATTTATTTTCTGCGTGTTTCGAGCAACGAAAATAGAGATGCCCACAAGAATGAGCCGCCATCAAAGCGTAGCCGCAGTTGCCACACTTGATTTTCCCGGCCATCCACGAATGGCGGGCT
>CAOKRG010000046.1 GCA_948471095.1 uncultured Oscillospiraceae bacterium | reverse complement strand
ATCGGAAACGATGGGACCGCAAAGCTATGGGAACTAAGGTATCAGTACGATGCTACGTTAGCCCGGCTGCGGGAGGCGGGTCCGCCCAAGGACGCGCCCCCGGTAAACCGGTCGAAAGGCCGGGACACAAAGCAAGGGGCCTAAGGCGCAATGCGCTATGGCAGCCCAGCCGCCGGATACTTTGCATCCGACAAACTAGCAAAGAGAGGTATTTACAAATGAAAATGCACAAAGACAAAAAGCGCTTCGCGGCAGCGGTCCTGGCCGCTGTCATGTGCCTAAGCGCGCTGCCGGCCACCGCGTTGGCGGCAACGGTAAAAGCGGAACTGTCCTGTGGTAAGCAGGCGCATACCCACAGCGACGCGTGCTATGAAACGACCCAAAACCTGATCTGCGGCAAAGAAGAAGTTCCCGCCCATCATCACGACGAGAACTGCTCTCAGTCGGAGACCAAACTGATCTGCGGCGAAGCCGAGTCTGCCGGGCATCAGCACGGCGGGGAGTGCTACACAACGGAATCTCAGCTGACCTGCACGGAAGAGCACGAGCATACCGCCGGGTGCTATACCGAGGTTTCTACCCTGAGCTGCGGTATAGAGGAGGGCGCGGGCGCTCATACCCACACTCCGGAGTGCAACGAGACTACAACAGTCATGACCTGCACTTTGGAGGAAACCGAAGGCCACACTCACAGCGACAAGTGCTATGAGACCGTTCGCGGCACATTGCTCTGCACGACGGAAGAGCATACCCACACCAACGATTGCTACAGCAACAAGGATACAATCCATAACGAGCTGAATACCGCTCTGAATAACAAGGATGACAACACTGTCACTCTTATTCTGAATGGATTTGTGTTTGTTGTGCCGGCCAACTCCCTTCGCGTAGAGAATGGCAAAAATCTTGTCATCGATGCGGGCGAAGTGGCTGGCGGCGCTCTTGTGCAAGAAAGTGGTTCCCGCGTGGTTACTGTTATCAATGGCGGTTCTTTGATCATCAATGACGACGTTACCATCACCGGCGGAAAACATTCCGGCGGAAGCGGAATCTATGTTGGCAAGGACTCCGAGCTGACCATGAACGCCGGTACTATTACGGGAAACCAGTCTGCCTCTGCAGGCGCGGGCGTTCTCGTGGAGAATGGCGGTAAGTTTGAAATGAATGGCGGCTCTATCACCGAGAACAGCACCACTGCCTCTGGCGGCGGCGTTGCGGTGAACGGCGGCAGCTTCATTATGAATGGCGGCTCCATTACCAACAACAGCGCCAACACCGACACTATTCAGGAAGAGAATTGGGCTGGCACCAACCCTTCCATTGGTCAAGGCGGCGGCGTTTATGTGGAATCGTCCGAGGGCACTTTCGAGCTCAATGGCGGCCTGATTGCCAACAACCAAGCTGCAGAGGGCGGCGGCGTGTTCATCGACAATAACGGCAAGGGTTCGGCGAAGCTGGACATGAACGGCGGCGTCATTCTGGGCAACACCGCGACCAAGGGTGAGGGCGGCGGCGTCTACATTCAGGGCGTTGGCGAAATCACCGGCGGCGCGATTTTGAACAACAAGACCGACACCACCACCGACTTGGGCGGCGGCGGCGTTTATGTGGAGGCCGATGGCAAGCTGACCATTAAGAACGCGATTGTTACCGGCAACGTGGCCCAGGGCCTGGGCGGCGGTCTTGCCGGCTGCGTCCATGGCAAAAACGAGGTCTTCGCCCAGGACGGCGCGGCCATCTTCGACAACACGGCCAATGGCAGTGCAGACCTGTCTAACATTCCTTCCAGCTCGAACAAGGGCGATGGCTTCATCGATGGTTCTACCCATTGGAAGGATAATGACGAGTTCAAGCAGAACGCCCAGGACGTCTTCACCGCTGGCGATTCCAAGGAGGGCAACTCCCAGGGCGGCGGCGGCGCGCTGATCGGCAACGAGATGCTGGGCGGCGGCCTGGCCGACTGGACCGGCAACGCTGTAACCCACAAACCGGGCTCCACTGACCTGAACTGGGATACAATCGATGGCAGCAACAACGCCACGGTCTTCGCCGACCGGTTCCTGGCCCTGACCGCCAACGCCTCCGAGGAGGCCAAGCAGGCTGCTTGGAAGGTGCTTGCGAGCATTGACTCCAGCATCCTGGGCCAGCTGAACGAGCTGGATGACGCCACGCTGGAGGCTCTGCTGGGCCTGACCAGCGGCGTGCTCATCAGCGGCAACACCAGCACCATGCACGGCGGCGGCATTGCCAACAACGGTGTGCTGGTTATGGGCGAGCAGACCGAAGGCCGGAACACCCAGCCCACCATCGAGGTGAACAAGTACTTCGAGGGCGGCGAGCTGAAAGGCAACGACTTCCAGTTCAAGCTGGAAGATCACAACGGCGAAGTGGTCACGGAGAGCATCAAGTCCAACGGCTCCGACGGCAAGCTGACCTTTGACCTGCCCAATGGCTACTTCAAGAAGGAGGGCACCTACACCTTCTACGTAACCGAGGTCAATGATAACCAGGCCAACGTGAACTACGACGGCTCTGTGTATGAGATTACCGTTAAGGTGGAAGAGGAAATCAAGACCTACACCATGGGCAAAGACGAAAACGGCGAGCCCAAGACCTATACCGTAAAGAACTATGTGGCTAAAACCATCAGCATGGTGAAGGGCCGCTATGACGAGAATGGCAAATTCGTTCAGGGCGGCGATGCTACTTCCGTTGGATTTACCAACAGCGTGAAGCCCACTGAGAGTCCTGACCCCTCCGAGAGCCCCGAGCCTTCTGAGAGCCCCGAGCCCTCCGAGAGCCCTGAGCCTTCTGAGAGCCCTGAGCCCTCTGAGAGCCCTGAGCCCGACGAGCCTGTCCCGGACCCGGACGTCCCGTTGAACCCCACCCCGGATATTCCGGATGAGCCCATCGACGACCCGAACGTTCCGCTGGATCCCGGCGAGCCCGACGAGCCCCTTGAGGACCCGGACGTGCCCCTGGCCCCCGGCGAGCCCGAGGAGCCCATCGACGACCCGGAGGCACCCCTGGCCGACGTGCCCAAGACCGGCGACATGGCGGGCCTGTGGTTCCTGATGGCCCTGGCGGCCGCCGCTGGCCTGACCGGCGTGGCCCTGACCGCCCGGAAGCGGGAGTCCTAAAAAAAGCTCTAAGTTATATGTTCGAAACGCATAAAGAGAGGCTGGGCCCTTCGGGGCTCAGCCTTTTCGCGTTGTTTGTGGAGTGTTACGGAGTGGCCTCCGGCGGCTTAGGGGCTTTGCCCCTAAGAACCCTACCAGGGGCCTAACGCCCCTGGACCGCGTTATTTTTCCTACTATTTGATTCTAAGGTAATATATGTTCGAAACGCATAAAAAGAGGCTGGGCCCTTCGGGGCTCAGCCTCTTCGTTCTGCTGAAAGTTGGTTTGACCTTTGAACGGGACGGGGAAAAACGCGGGCAAGCTGTGCGCGAACCGGCGCGGAACAAAGTCTTAGGGCAGCAGCTGGTTGTAGATGCTGTCCACCTGCCCGCCTTTTAGGTACACCCGGGGCACCCGCTTGGAGAGGGCGCACACCACCTCGTAGTGGATGGTCCCCTCCCAGGAGGCCACCTCCCCGGCGGTGATCTCCTCCTGCCCGTCCCGGCCGATGAGCGTGACCCAGTCGCCGGTCTTTACACCCTCCAGGCCGGTCACATCGGCCATAATCTGGTCCATGCAGACGCGTCCCAGCACCGGGCAGCGCCGCCCGTGGATGAGCACCTGGGCCCCGCCCAGGGCCAGGGCCCGGGGGTAGCCGTCGGCATAGCCCACCGGCACCGTGGCCACCCGCAGGCGCCGGGGGGCGATGAAGGTGCGGCCGTAGCTGACAGCGGCGCCGGGCTCCACGGTCTTCACGTGGGAGACCACCGAGCGCAGGGCCAGCACGGGGCGCAGGTCCGGCTGGGCCCGCAGGGCGGCGGAAGGGGCCAGCCCGTAAAGCACCACCCCGGCCCGCACCATGTCCAGGTGGGAAAGGGGATAGTCGAACACAGCGGCGGAATTGGCGCAGTGGCGCACCTGGAACCGGACCCCGGCCCGCTGCAGGGCCTCGGCCATCTCCTTAAAGCACCCGAACTGGCGCATGGTAAAGGCATCCCCGCCGGGGCCCTCGTCCGCCGAGGCAAAGTGGGAGAAAATCCCCTCCGGCTGAAGCCCCGGCAGGGCGCAGGCGGCCAAGACCTCCCCCACGGCGGCCTCGTCCCGGTTGATATCCTGGAAATAAAAGCCCAGGCGGCTCATGCCCGTGTCGATCTTGATGTGAATGTTCACCGCCGCGCCGGCCTTAACCGCCTCTTGGGAGAGGGCGTTGGCGTACTCGGTGGAATAGACGCACTGGGAGATGTTGTGCCGGGCCAGCAGCGCGGCCTCCTGGGCAGGGGTGAAGCCCAGCACCAGAATGGGCCGCGCGACGCCCTCCTGCCGCAGCTGCAGGGCCTCCTCCAGGTTGGACACCGCAAACCAGCCGGCCCCCAGGGCCTCCAGCTCCCGGGCGACCCGCTGGGCCCCGTGGCCGTAGCCGTCGGCCTTGACCACGCAGCAGACCTGGGCCCTGGGGTTGACGGCGGCGCGGACCTGCTGGAAATTGCGGGCCAAAGCGTCCAGGTCGATTTCGGCCCAAGTCCTTCTGATGATTTCCTCCATAGCGAAAAAACGACCTCCTTTGCAGCGAGGGAAATGTCTCTAAGTATAGCCCGCGTACATAATAGCGCGAATCCGCTTTGGGTTTTGGCCGCATTTTTGCGAGGCAAAAACGAGCGCTTCGCGCGAAGGGCGAAAACCCGCAATGTACGCTTTGCGTACAATTATAGCACGGATGGCGCGGTGGCGCAAGGCCGGAAGGGGGAGGGAGCCAAAATTGGCCGGCGGCGGCATCATCCCCGCCTTGCTTTTCCCGCCAAAATATGCTATGATGGCGGAAAAGGAGGTATTTACCATGACCTTAGGCGCACAGCTCTTCACCCTTCGCGAATACACCCAAACCGAAAAGGATTTGGACTACTGCCTCGCCCAGGTGGCCCGCATGGGCTACCAGACCGTTCAGCTCTCGGCCATCGGGCCCATCGCCCCCCCAACCGTCCGGGAGCTCTGCCAGAAGCACGGCCTCTCCATCGTGCTTACCCACACCGACCCCAACCGCATCCTCAACGACACCGAGGCCGTCATTCAGGAGCACGACCTGTACGGCTGCGACTACATCGGCATTGGCATGATGCCCCAGAAGTACCGTTCCCCCGCCTGGTTCTGGCGCTTCGCCGAGGACTACCGGGAGCCCGCCAAAAAGATCGCCGCCGCGGGCAAGCTGCTGATGTACCACAACCATAACCTGGAATTCCAAAAATTTGACGGCAGGCTGGTGATGGACTCCCTGCTGGAGGCTTTCCCGCCGGAAGAGCTGGGCTTTACCCTGGACACCTACTGGGTGCAGATGGGCGGCGGCAGCCCGGTGAAGTGGATGGAAAAACTCAGCGGCCGCATTCCCTGCATCCACTTAAAAGACATGGCGGTGCAGGGCTGGGAGCCCGTCATGGCCCCGGTAGGCGAGGGCAACCTGGACTTCCCCGCCGTTCTGGAAGCCGCCTCCCGCTGCGGGGTGAAGCACCTCCTGGTGGAACAGGACGTCTGCCAGACCAGCCCCTTCGACTGCCTGGAGACCAGCCTGCGCAACATTCGGGGAATGATGGGGTAGGCGTCTGCCGCGCCGGAAGGGCCCAAACGGATTGAGAACTAAGCCCACCCAGTGAACCTATGTTAGGAGGCGTTTCCTATGAAAAAGTTAGCCGCTCTGATTGTTGCCCTGCCGGTCCTTTTGGCCTGCTCCCTTCCCGCCCTGGCCGCGTCCTTCCAAAAGGACGCGGTTCAGGCGGTTCTGGGCGGCGTCCGGCAGGCCTGCCCTTGGAAGGCCGCGGTTTGGAGCGTTTCTCCCAGCGGCCCGGCCAGCCTGAGGGAACGGGACGAGGCGGCGCCGGAGGGCTCCTACCGGCAGGAGGGGGATTCCCCCAAGGCGTTCATTGGCGCGGTCCGGCCGGAAGGCAGGGGGGCCATAGGCACGGTGGAGTCCAAGGAAAAGGTGGAGGGGAGCGAGGCCTGGAAGGTTCGGGCCGCGTCCGTCCAGAAGGAGGCGGCCCTGTAAGCCTGGCAATTTCCCAAGAGCAGGCCCGCGCGGGCCCGCTCTTCCTTTTTTCGACTCCTCATACCGGAAAACCCCAACCCCTTGCGGCGGCGGGAGGAGCGAATGCCATAAGTTCCCATTTCCTTCCAGGGGCTTCGGCGCAATAGACAATCCGTTCAAAAAATGTTCACAGAATACTAATCAATTCTTCAAAAACTGGTGAAATCTAGGTCATAATTAAGGGATATACTAAGACCATCGAAAGCGAAGGAGGCGGTTGCAGGAAAAACCCGGGCGCGGCAGGGCCGCGCGGCATAGAATGTCAAAAATCATCACTCTACATATTATGTTCGTTGACGAGCAAATCTCTTTTTGAGCGTGGATTCCTCCGGCGCCTGTGCCGGGACCCGCCGGAGAGTCCAGCTCCCCTTACTGTCCCTTCGATCGGGCGAGACCGGCAATAGCCGGGTGCGGTTCTGCCAGCCGCTGTGCCCGGTCGTTGCGGCAGACCAAAAATTCTCGCCCTTGCACCCTTTGTGCAGGGGCGTTTTTAATTTCCATCATATTTTCCCCGCCTTGTGGCAAAGTAAAAAGCGGGGCCGGTTTCCGCCGGCCTCATACGGCTGAATAAAAGGAGGAGGCAAAGCTTCCCCGGCTTATTCGGCTGGAGAAACGAGGTGAGGGAGATGGCAAAAAAATGGCAGATTTCAAAACGCTCCTTCCGCCAGGCCTTGCGGGCCTTTACCCTGAGCGTGGGGGTCACGGCCGTGGGGATGCTGGCTACGGCGGGCCTGCTGGGGCTGGCGGAGCCGGAGGCCCGGCAGGCCGCCGCGTTCCAGGCCCAACAGGCCCCGCCGGCGGAGCGGGCGGCTCCGGCTGAGGCCGCGGCCCAGGAAAACCAAGTGGTGCTCCTGGGGCAGGCCTTCGGCGTCAAGCTTTTTACGGACGGAGTTATTGTGGCTTCTCTTTCAGACATTTATTCCACGGCTGGGGTCTGCTGCCCCGCGGAGGAAGCGGGGCTGCGCCCGGGAGACTATCTGCTGGAGGCGGACGGCATGGAGATCCAGAGCAACGCGGCGCTGGCCCATTATATTGGGCAGAGCCAGGGCCGGGAGGTCCGGCTGAAGGTGCGGCGGGAGGACCGGGAGTTTGAAGCCGTGGTGCGGCCCGTGTTCGGCGACGGAGCCTTTAAGACCGGCATGTGGGTCCGGGACAGCGCGGCGGGCGTGGGCACGCTGACCTTTTACGACCCGGCGAGCGCAACCTTCGCCGGCCTGGGCCACGGCATCTGCGACGCGGACGTGGGGAGCCTGATGCCCCTGAAGGCCGGCGAGCCGGCCCGCATCACCCTGTGCGGGGTGGTGAAGGGAATGCCCGAGAGCCCGGGCCAGCTGCGGGGTTACTTTACCTCGGACGAGCCCATGGGCCGGCTGCTGGCAAACAACGAGACCGGGGTTTACGGTTCCTTGGCGGAGGCTCCGGCGGGAGAGACGGTAGAAGTGCTGGAGCGGGATGAGGTAAAGCCCGGGCCGGTGGAGATTCTGGCCAGCATCGACAGCGGCGGGCCCCGGCGGTACAGCGCCCGAATCGAAAAACGGAACGGAGAGGACCAGCTTACCAAAAACCTGGTGCTCAAGGTGACGGACCCCCGGCTGCTGGAGGCCACGGGGGGGATTGTGCAGGGCATGTGAGTGTGTCATAATAGGAACAACACGGGAAAGCCCCAACATTACCGGGGTTTCCGGAGTTTGCGGATTCACTGACCATGAACTGCAAAGAACCCTTTTTATTTGGAAAGGAGATTGCTGGACGGTGGCCCCGCGGGGCCCCGCAAAATATGGCGCGGCGGAAGCCGGGAAAGTCCTTTCAAAGAGGCTTTCCCGGCTCTTTTTCGGGCGGTTCTTGGGCGTGTGGCGAAGAAAAACCGTTCAAGTTGTTAACAGAATGAAAATTCGCGCCTGCCCCGTTGCACTTTTTGCCAGAATCGTGTACAATAGTCCATATGGTTCGATTCCTGCGGCGCCTGCGGACAGGTTATCCAGATTATTCATCAGAGAGGGAATGGCTTTTGGCTATGATTGATTTTACCGGCGTAAAATGCCCCGTCTGCGGGGTTCCTTTCAAGGAGGATGACGATATTGTGGTCTGCCCACAGTGCGGCGCGCCCTATCATCGGGACTGCTATACCCAGAAGGGCCGGTGCGTGTTTCCGGAGCTCCATCAGGCCGGCAAGGACTGGGCTCCCCCCGCGCCGCCCAAGCCTCCGGCCTCGGCGGAAATCAAAGACCGGGAGTGCCCCGCCTGCGGCTGCCTCAACGCCCACAGCGCCATGTTCTGCAACCGCTGCGGCGCGGCCCTGGCCCAGCCCGGCGCGCAGGGCCAAAGCGGCCAGGCTCCCCGCGCCCCTTTTGGAGCGCCTTCCGCCGGCCCATACTCGGGCCAGACCCCCTATTCCAGCCGGGGCCAATACCCCGGGCCCATGCCCTTCGCCTTCGACCCCATGGGCGGCGTCAACCCCGCGGACGTGCTGGACGGCGGGGTCAGCTATGGGGACGCCTCCAAGCTGGTCAAGCAGAACACGGCCTACTATATGCCAGTCTTCCGCTACATGAAGCAGACCGGCCGCAATAAGTTCAGCTTCTCGGCCTTCCTTTTTTCCGGGGCCTGGATGCTCTACCGCAAGCAGTACAAATACGGGGCCATCGTCACCGGGCTGATGCTGGCGATTTATCTGCTGTACCTGGCCGCCTCCATCTTTGTGGCCTCGCCCGCCCTACTGTCCTTGATGGAGCAGGCGGGCATGGACGCGGCCCGGGGCTTCGCCCCCACCAGCGAGCAGATGATCATCCTCAGCCAGCTTTTGACGGAAAACCCCTCCCTCTATCTCAAGCTCTGCCTGCCCATGCTCTGCCTGCTGCTCTTGCTGGGGCTGATGCTTTTCACGGGCATTCGGGGCAACAAGATGTATATGAACCACTGCATCCGCACGGTCCGGAAAGTCAAGGCCACCAACTTGGCCGATTATCCCAACATGACCCTGGACGCCCAGGGCGGGGTGAACCCCTCCATCGCCGTGTGCATGTTCGTGTGCTACTTCCTGCTGGTGAACGTGGTGCCCCTGTTGATTTAAGTTGGGGGAGGCGGAAGCCGGGGGAGTGTCCAAAGGGCGTTGTTATTCAAAAGTATTAGAAGGGGTCTCGCCTCCCGGCTCGGTCGGTTCGCAGCGTGCTGGCAGACGCTCACCCTCCGGCGTAAAGGGCGCATTTTTTAGTAGTGCTCGCTTCGCTGCGCAGGCCTCCGGCGGCCAGGGTTTCACCCTGGACTGGACCAAACTTTTTGAAAAAAGTTTGGATCAAAAACTTTTACTGTCGCGCTTAGTAAGCTTTTCCGCTCATAAAATGCGCGCATTTGGACACTCCCAAGCCGGGCGCTTTGGCTCTTTCTTCCGTCTAGCCCCAAACCGAGCGCCAAGCCAACGCCTCCCACCCCAGTTAAACGTGTAAAAGTCTTTGAAGATTGTTAAGGAACTTTCTTTCAGAAAGTTCCTTAAGCCGCCGGAGGCCAGATAGACTGACAAAGGAGAGATCGTGATGAAGAAAGTACGAAAAGCGGTGATTCCGGCCGCGGGGCTGGGGACCCGGGTGCTGCCCGCCACAAAGGCCATGCCCAAGGAGATGCTCCCCATTGTGGACAAGCCCGCCATACAATATATTGTGGAGGAAGCCGCCGCTTCCGGCATTGAGGATATCCTCATCATCACCAACCGGGGCAAGGGGCTTCTGGAGGACCACTTCGACCGGGCTCCGGAGCTGGAAGAGCGCCTGGCCCGGGACCCAGGCAAGGCGGCTCTGCTGGAAGAGGTGGTGAACATCTCCCGGCTGGCCAATATCTGGTATGTGCGGCAAAAGGAGACCCTGGGCCTGGGCCACGCGGTGAACCGGGCCCGGAATTTCATCGGCGACGAGCCCTTTGCCGTGCTGTACGGCGACGACGTGATTTTGGGCGAGGACCCTGCCTGCGGCCAGCTGATCCGGGCCTATGAACAATACGGCCTGGGCGTGGTGGGCGTGAAGGAGGTGAGCCGGGAGGCCATCCGCAAGTACTCCTCCTTGAAGGTGGAGCCCTTGGAGGGCCGCTGCTTCCGGTGCTCCGACATGATAGAAAAGCCCCGGCCCGGCCAGGAATTCTCCCTCTATTCCATACTGGGCCGCTGTGTGCTGCCGCCGGAAATCTTCGACATTCTGGACCGCACCCCGCCGGGGGCCAACAACGAGATCCAGCTGACCGACGCCATGAAGGAGCTGGCCCGCAGCCAGAGCATGGTGGCCGTGGACTTTACCGGAACCCGCTACGACATGGGCAGCAAGCTGGGGGTTATGCAGGCCGGGGTGGAGACCGCCCTGCGGCACCCGGAGATCGGAGAGAGCTTCCGGGCCTATTTAAAGGAACTGGCCAAAACTTTGTAAAAAAGCGGGCGCTTTCGGGAGTGGCCAATGGACGCATTTTAATCAAGAAGAAAGCTCCCTGAGCACGACAGTAAAAGTTTCGTCAACCTTTACAAAGGTTGCGGGGTGTGGGGCAGAGCCCCACGGTCTTGCCGTAATGCGCGAACTTTGCGCATGGAGGCCACTCCGTAACGCTCTCATTAAAAATGCGCCCTTTGGACAGTCCCGGCGCTTTCACCCATCGTGAAATAAAAAGATAGCGGAAGACAGCGGAAAAAGGCACGCCGGGGTTCCGGCGCGCCTGCTTTTCTGAACAGAAGCGAAAGCTTTCCTCTGGCCTTAGCTGGTCAGGCCCTGCTTGCTGCTGATGATCTTGCTCAGCTCTTCCATAAAGCTGTTGATGTCCTTAAACTGCCGGTACACCGAGGCGAAGCGCACATAGGCCACCTCGTCCACGGTTTTCAGCTTTTCCATGGCATAGGTGCCGATGCGCTGGGAGGATACCTCCTTATCCAGCGAATTTTGCAGCAGGACCTCGATCTCATTGACGATATGCTCCAGGGTGTCCATGGACACCGGGCGCTTTTCGCAGGCCCGCAGCAGGCCGTTGAGCAGCTTGGAGCGGTCGAAGGCCTCCCGGGACCGGTCCTTCTTGATGACCACGATGGGCACGTTCTCAATGACCTCGTAGGTCGTAAACCGTTTGCCGCATTTCAGGCACTCCCGGCGGCGGCGAATGCGTTCGCCCTCGTCCGTGGGCCGGGAATCCACCACTTTGCTCTCCGTGTAGCCGCAGTATGGGCATTTCAAAGTCAACCATCTCCCTCTGTGACACTGTATCTTGTATTATACACGAAAGCCACGGTAAAAGCAAGGAAAATTATTTTAAAAATTCAGCCGGGCGCTGAAACGCGGCCCCGCGCCCGCATGCCCGAAAGAAAGGATCAAGGAGTTTAACATGGCTATCCTGACAGTGAACAACCTCTCCCTGAGCTTTGGGGAGGAGAGCATTTTAGAGAACATCGGCTTTGAGATACAGAAGGCCGAGCGGGTGGGCCTGGTGGGGGTCAACGGCAGCGGCAAGACCAGCCTTTTTAAGACCCTCACCGGCGAATATACCCCCGATACGGGCAGCGTCACCTTCTCCAAGGAGACCGTGCCCGGCTATATGGAGCAGCACGTGTGCCGGGACTTTGAGAAGACCGCCTATGAGGAGGTTATGACCGTTTTCGCTGGGCTGCTGGCCATGGAGCGGGAGCTGGAGGAGCTGGCCCTGCGGCTCTCTCAAAACCCGCCCCAAAAGGAGACGGAGGCCCTCATCCTCCGCCAGGCGGAGCTCAACGACCGCTTTGTGGACGGCGGGGGCCTCACCTGCCGCTCCCGGGCCCGCAGCGCCTTAACCGGCCTGGGCTTTACCCCGGAGCAGATTGAAAACAAGGTGGGGGTGCTCAGCGGCGGGCAGAAGGCCAAGCTGCAGCTGGCCAAGATGCTGCTGGGCGGGGCCAATCTGCTGCTGCTGGACGAGCCCACCAACCATCTGGACATCAACGCCGTGGAGTGGCTGGAGGGCTTTCTGCTGAACTATGCCGGGGCCTACATCGTCATCTCCCACGACCGGTACTTCCTGGACAAGGTCACCAGCCGCACCCTGGAGATGCAGGGCAAAACCGTGGACTCCTATAAGGGCAACTACAGCCGCTACCTGGAGCTGCGGACGGAAAAGCGCCTGGCCATGGAGCGGGTTTATGAGAACACCAAGAGGGAGATCACCCGCATCGAGGGCATCATCGAGCAGCAGCGGCGCTGGAACCAGGAGCGCAACTACGTGACCATCGCCAGCAAGCAGAAGGCCATCGACCGGCTGGAGGCAACCCTGGAAAAGCCCGAGGACGATCCGGAGTCCATCCGGTTCCAGTTCCGCGCCAGCCGCCGGTCCGGCGACGACGTGCTCACCGCCGGGGACCTGAGCCTCTCTTTCGGAGGGCCGCCCATCTTCCGGAACGTGAACCTGGAAATCAAGCGGGGGCAGAAGATCTTCCTCATCGGCCCCAACGGCTGTGGCAAGACCAGCCTGTTTAAAATCCTGCTGGACCAGTACCAGCCGGACACCGGCTTCGTGCGCATTGGCGCGGGGGTGGATCTGGGCTACTACGAGCAGTCCCAGCTGAGCCTCCACGACGAGAAGGAGGTCATCGACGAGATCTGGGACCTGCACCCCCGCATGACCCAGACTGAGGTGCGCAACGCCCTGGCGGTGTTCCTCTTCAAGGGCGAGGACGTGTTCAAGCCCGTGGGGGCTCTTTCCGGCGGGGAGCGGGCGCGCATTCTGCTCTTGAAGCTCATGCTCTCCCGGGCCAATTTCCTCCTGCTGGACGAGCCCACCAACCACCTGGACATCGGCTCCTGCGAGGCCCTGGAAGAGGCCCTCTCCGGCTATGACGGCACCCTCTTCGTGGTGTCCCACGACCGGTATCTGATCAACAAGCTGGCGGACAAGGTCTATGTGCTGGGGGAAAACGGCGCGAAACTGTATCACGGCAACTACGACTACTACTTAGAGCAGCGGGACGCCCGGGAGGCCATAGAGGAAAAGAAGGCCGCGCCCAAGGTGAACCTCTATAAACAGCGCAAGGAGCGGGACGCGGAGCTGCGCCGCCGCCGGACCGCCCTGAAGCGCCTGGAACAGGAGATCGAGGAAAACGACCGGGCCCTGGCCGGGCTGGAAGAGAGGCTGGCCGACCCGGCCGTGGCCGCGGACTACGAGGCGGTGACGGAGGTCTCGGGAGAGATCGGGGCCCTGCGGGAGCGGGCGGAGGAGCTGCTGCTGCGCTGGACGGAGCTTTCGGAAGAGCTGGAACGGAGCGAAGCGGATGAAGGTTAAATTTTACACCTTGGGCTGCAAGGTCAACCAATACGAGAGCCAGGCCATGCTGGAAAGCCTGCTGGCCCAGGGCTTCCAGGCCGCTGGGGAGGAGGAGCCCGCGGATGTGGTGGTGGTCAATTCCTGCACCGTCACCGCCCAAAGCGACCAGAAGGCCCGGCAGGCCCTGCGGCGGATGAAGCGGAAAAACCCCGGCGCGGTGGCCGTACTGGCGGGCTGCTGGCCCCAGGCTTTTCCGGAAGAGGCGGAGGCCTTCGCAGAGGCGGACGTGGTGCTGGGCTCCGCCAACCGGGGGGGCCTGGGCGGGCATATCTTGGACTTCCTCAACCGGCGGGAGCGGATCGTGGCCATACGGCCCCACCAAAAGAGCGAGGCCTTCGAGCCCATGCGGGTCCAGGGCCTCAGCGGCCACACCCGGGCCTTTTTGAAGATCGAGGACGGCTGCGAGCGGTACTGCGCCTACTGCATCATCCCCTTTGCCCGGGGCCGGGTGCGGTCCAAGCCCCTGTACGATATCCGCGCCGAGGTGGAGGGCCTGGCCCGGGCGGGCTACCGGGAGGTGGTGCTCACGGGCATCAACCTGCCCGCCTATGGCCAGGACCTGGGCCTCACGCTCTGCGACGCCATTGAGGCCGCCTGCGGGGCGGAGGGCATTGCCCGGGTGCGGCTGGGCTCGCTGGAGCCGGAGCGGCTGACCCCCGAGGTCATCGCCCGAATGAGGGCCCAGCCCAAGCTCTGCCCGCAGTTCCACCTGTCCCTGCAAAGCGGCTGCGACGCCACCCTGCGGCGCATGAACCGCCACTACACCGCCGGGGAGTACCGGGAGATCGCGGCCAACCTGCGGGCGGCCTTTCCCGGCTGCGCCCTGACCACGGACGTGATGGTGGGCTTTCCCGGGGAGACACCGGAGGAATTTGCGGAGAGTCTGGCCTTTGTGAAGGAGCTGGGCTTTGCCAAGGCCCATGTGTTCGCCTACTCCCGCCGCCCCGGCACTGTGGCGGACCGGGCCCCGGACCAGGTGCCCGCCCCGGTGAAGGAGGAGCGCAGCGCCCAAATGCTGGCGGCAACGGCCCAAAGCCAGCTGGCCTTTTACCGGGCCCAGGTAGGGCGGCGGGAGGCCGTGCTGTTTGAGGAGGAGGCGGGGCCGGGCCTCTGCCGGGGCCACACGGCCAACTATACCCCGGTGCGGGTCCCCTGCGCGGGGGAGGCGGCGGGAAAGATTTTGGAGGTTTTGGTGACAGGCGCGGACGCGGAGGGATGCGCTGGGGTGCTGGCGCAGGACGGAAGCCTCTAAGCGGAAGCAGCGGCATTGTGCCGGCCCCTCCCCAGGCGCCGCCCCATTCCTCTGCCGGGAGAGTGCCCAAAGGGCGCATATTTAGTGGGAGTATTACGGAGTGGAGTCTCGCCTGCCGGCTCGGTCGGTTCGCAGCTTGTCTGCCACTGGCAGACGCTCACCCTCCGGCGGCCAAGTTCATCTTTGATGAACTTGCGGGGCTCTGGGTCTCGCCTACCGGCTCGGTCGGCGACGGGAGAATCGCTCTACTTGGCTTTGGTCGCCCCCTAAGAACCCTGCAACCTTTGAAAAGGGCGCTAATCGCCAGTGGCGATTGTCCAGCGCCGACCGAGACGGCAGTCGAGAATGACGAAACTTTTACTGTTGCGCTCAGGGAGCTTTCCCCATATAAAACACGTGCTTGGACACATGGCCGGAACTTTCTTGCAAAGCGGCTGAGGGAATGTTATAATGTACGCAAGCTGTACATTGCAAGTTGTAAATAGAGATTTCGATTATGATGGAACCCAAAAAGGCCCTCGCGAAGGAAGGCCGGATGCAAAAACAAGGAGAATGGGAATGGAGTATCGATTGGATGTGGGCCTGTGGAACCAGGTCTTTGCCGTGCCCGCCGCCCTGGTGGACCGCCACCTGAAGCTGGCCGGCAAGGAGCAGCTTCAGGCCATCCTCTGGCTGCTGCGCCACCCGGACCAGAGCTTTACCCCGGCGGAGCTGGCGGAGGCCCTGGGCATGCCGGAGGACGCGGCCCTGGACTGCCTGGACTATTGGGAGGACCGGGGGCTTTTGGCCTCGGCCATGGGGGAGCTGCGGCCCGTGCCCCAGCCGGAGGCCCCGCCGCCCTCCCGGCCCGCAGCCCCTGCCCCAGTCCGGGAGGAGGCCCCGCCCCCCAAGGAGGCCAAGCCCCTGCCGCCTAAAAAGCGCATGCCCCGCCCGGACACCGGGCATCTGGCCGCCCGGATGGAGGAGTCGGAGGAGGTGCGCTTTTTGATGCAGGAGGCGGAGGCCACGCTGGGCAAGACCCTGTCCCCGGCCATGACCGCGCTGCTGCTGGCCGCCACCGACGACTACGGTCTGCCCGTGGAGGTGACGGTAATGCTGCTCCATTACGCCAAGGAGGTGGGCAAGACCGGCACCAGCTACATCGACTCCGTGGCCCGTGACTGGGCGGAAAGCGGCGTGTTCACCGTGGACGCCGCCGAGGCCAAGCTGCAGGACCTGAGCCAGCGGCGGCTGGCCTGGAGCAAGGTTTCCGCCTCGGCGGGCCTGCCCAAGCGCTCCCCCAGCAAAAAGGAGGAGGAGCTGGCCAGCCGGTGGGTGTACCAGTGGGGCTTCTCCCAGGAGATGCTCTCCGCCGCCTATGAGAGCTGCGTGGACCACACGGGAAAGTTCAGCGCGGGCTACATGGACAAGGTGCTGGCGGGCTGGCAGAGCAGGGGCCTGCGGAACGTCCAGGAGTTAGAGGCCGAGCGCCGGGAGGCCAAGGAAAAGCATACCAGGGAGAAGAGCTACGACATTGACGAGCTGGAAGAGATGAGCGTCTTCGACCTGCCGGAGGAGCTGCGGTAAGCCGGGACTTACCTCAATGTTTGAGAGCGGAGAATACGCGGTCCAGGGGCTTACAACGTTCGCTTCGCGAAGTTGACATTCGCTTCGCGAAGTTGATACTCGCTACGCGAAGCTGGCCCCTGGTAGGGTTCTTAGGGGGGGCTTGGCACAGCCAATGTTGACTTCGCGCAGCGAACGGCATAAGCCCCGACCCCAGCACCCTTTACTATTTATTGGCAGAGTATAGCATCATCAGGAGGTGACAAAGATGGGTTATGACAAAAAAGTGTCGGACGCGGCCCGGGCCGAGCTGGAACGCCGCCGCCTGCGGGCCGAAAGCGCGGCCAGCGCCAACCAGGAGCGCTTTTTCTCCCAGTGCCCCCAGGCGCGGGAGATCCGGTCCCAGATGGCCTCCAACGCCGCCGGAGCGGCCAAGGCGGTGGTCTCGGGGGGCAACGTGCGGGAGGAGCTGGAAAAGCTCAAGGCCAAGGGCCTGGGCCTCAGCCGGGAATACGAGGCCCTGCTGGCCTCGGCGGGCCTGCGCCGGGAGGACCTGGAGCCCCGCTATACCTGCCCGGAGTGCAGGGACACCGGCTATGTGAACGGCCAAATGTGCCAGTGCCTCAAGCAGCTGCGGCGGGCGGAGGCCTACCAGCAGCTCAGCTCGGACCTGCCCTTGGAAAAGTGCCGGTTCGATAATTTTCTGCTGGAATACTACCAGCCCGGAAGCCGGGCCTATACCCAGATGGAGGGCGTTCTGCGGGCCTGCCGGAAGTTCGCCCAGAATTTCCGGGCGGACTCCCCCAGCATGCTCTTCAAGGGCGGCACCGGGCTGGGCAAGACCCACCTGTCCCTGGCCATTGCCAACGCGGCCATCGAAAAGGGCTTCGGGGTGGTGTACGGCTCCGCCCAGAGCTTTGCCGTGGCCTTGGAGCGGGAGCGCTTCGACCGGGAAGGGGCGGGGACCTTTCAGCAGCTTACGGGCTGCGACCTACTGATTTTGGACGACCTGGGGGCGGAATTCCCCTCCCAGTACGTAAACGCCATGCTCTACGACGCGGTAAACGCCCGGATGCTGGGGGACCGGCCCACGGTCATCAGCACCAACCTGTCCATGAAGGAGCTGGAGGACCGGTATGGGGAGCGCTTTGCCTCCCGGGTGGCCGGGTACTATGGCAAGCTGGAATTCTGCGGGGCGGACGTGCGGGTGCAGCAGCGGCGCAGGCGCATGGAGCGGCAGTGACGCTATTGCCTCGCCATTTAACGGCAGAAAAATACGCGGTCCAAGGGCATACAACATTCGCGCAGCGAAGTTGACATTCGCTGCGCGAAGCTGCGGCCCCTGGACCGCGTAATTTTTTGGCTTTATTTAGCTCTCGGCGATTTCGCAAGAGGTCTATTATAGTAAACGCACTTAAAACCGCTTTTCAAGCTGGGCGGCTGCGCCGCCTAGTTCTTGTTTTGAGGCTCGCCCCAGCCGCCCAGGTCCCGGCCGTCCAGGGTGACGTAGCGCTCTTCGCCGGAGGTGATTACCGGCGCGGCCTGGGCCAGGCGCTCCAAAAAGGGAACGGACTGGTCCGTGAGGCCCTCTTCGATGGTTACGTTGACCGCCTGGCAGAGGAAAAGGCTGCTGCTGCCCGGGGCGGACTCCCCGTTCAGCCGGGCTTGGCTCAGGGCCTCCTCTTTGAGCACCTTCAGCTCCACGCTTACCGGGCTTTCCGCAATGGTGGGCACAGGCAGGACCTGGCCGGGCTCCACCGTGGGCAGGCGCTTCATTTTGTCCGGGTTCTCCCGGCCGGAGGTGCAGCCGTAGTAGTCCGCCAGGGGAAGCAGGGCCTCGCCGGCCAGGTTGGCGGAGAATACCCCGTTCTTACGGATCAGGTCCTTGGTCGTTTTCTCTTCGCCGATGCACACCATAGCGCCCAGAGAGCCGTCGCCCTCCCCCAGCCAGCACCAGCCGAACCAGCAGAACAGCCCAAAATGCGGCGTGCCGTCCTCCTGGTAGGTCCCGTAGAGATACAGGGGCTGGGGGCAGAAATTATTGCTCAGCTTCCCTTTTACTTTTGCCATTTTCGCGCTCCTTTCCGCTTTTGCTCTTTCTCAGCTCTTCTTCGCAGCGCTCCAGGTTGTCCAGAATCCGGTCCAGCAGCCCGTCCAAAAGGTCCGCGTCCGCCTGGGAGAGCCCCTGGTAGAACAGCCGGTTCATGGCCTGGGAGACCTCCCGGTACTTTTCTTCCAGCCCCCGGGCCAGGTCCGTCAGGCCGACAAGCACCTGGCGGCGGTCTTCCGGGCTTTCCCGGCGGGTGACGAGCCCGGCCGCTTCCATGCGGGCCAGCATGGCGGTCAGGGTGTTCTTTGCCAAGCCGGTCTTGCGGACCACCGTGGCGATGGGCACGTCCTCCTGCTGCCAGAGCACATAGAGGATGCGCCCCTGGGGGCCGTTGAACTCTTCCACGCCGCAGTCCTCCAGCAGCCGCTGAAAGACCCGGCCTTGAACCTGCTTGATTTGGGTGATGAGAAACCCGGTTCTGGTTTCCATAAGGAGCGCCTCCAGGTATATAGTACTATATAGAACTAATTTTGTCAAGGGCAAATACGGAAATAGAAGAAACCTCTTGCGAAAAAAGATTTTTTGAATCATAGACGGCCTTCGGGCGCAAAAGGCGCGGTCTCAGCTGCCGCTTCGGTTGAGTTGGCTTGCTGGCAGACGCTCACCCTGCGGCAAGGCCGTGGGGCTCTGGTCTCGTCTGTCAACTCGTGCGCTGGGCGATTGCCGCTGGCAATCAGCCCCCACACCCTTCCAGGGGCCGCGACTTCGCGTGGCGAAGGTCAACGCCCCTGGACCGCGCAATTTGCCTGGCCCTCGGCTATTTCGCAAGAGGTCTAGGGAGCGGAATCGCCAAGCTCCAGGCTATGGGGGTGCCAATCGGGAGGAGAAGTATTTGTGGACCCGCCCGCCGCATGGGCCGCGGCCGGCTCACGGCCGGAATAGCCCTGGAAAGCTACCCGCGCCCCATTTTTTGGCGCTGGGCCGCGAAAATATTTTGGGTAATCTTCTCCTGATCCTCCTCGGTCAGCTCCAAAAAGCGGCATCCATACTCGGTTTTCCCGCCCTCCTGCTCCAAAACCCGCACCACCTGGCTGTACATGGCCGATTCCGGCCGGTCCTCCAGCAGCCGGACCTTCAGCAGAAACTTATCCCCCTCGTGGTAGCGGCTCTTCGAGGTGATGCGGGCCCCGCCCACGCTGATGTTCAGCAGCTTGCAGGGCTTTTCCCCCATTTCCAGGCCGCTGAACATGGTGGCGCTGGCGTCCAGGTTGGTTTCCAGCCGGAAAAAGGCCCGGTCGTTCCCAATCCGGCACACTTTCAAATCCTTGACGGACCACTTGCTCTGGGGCAGGGGCGTAATCATGCCCTCCATATAGACGGCCTTGCGGTCGTGGTCGCTGTAGCCCCGTATCCGCACCGGCAGGGGCTCCGCGTCCTCCTCCCGGGACACGGCGGCTTCCGAATATTGGTCCAGCTCCGCCTCGCTGCCCCGCAGGCCTTGGAGCTTTGCCACGAACAGCATGCGGTCGTCCAGGCCCGTCACCTCCACCCGCATGCCGGAATAAGCCGCCAGCTCTTCCTTTTCGCTCCGTCCCTTTTCCTCCTGGGGCGGCTTCTTTTTCGTCTTCTTTTTGACAAATAAATCCAAAAAATTCATGCGCTGCCTCCTATTTCATAATGCGATCCGCTTCTCTAGCGCCCCCGCCGCACAGGACGCGCCCGCCCTTCCGGCTGTTTTACCGCCGGCGCGATTCCTCCCGCAAATCCGGGCGCGTATTCCATCCGCACGGGTCCTGCTTTTTCGTCCATTATTTTATCAGAGCGCGCGGGGCAAGTCAATACCCGGCCGCGCCAGGGAGCGGCCAAACGCGTTATTAAAGGAAAATAGCTCAGTCAGTGAGCCAGTAAAAGTTTCGTCAACCTTTACAAAGGTTGCGGGGTCCTTAGGGGCAGAGCCCCTAAGCCGCCGGAGGCCTTCTAATACTTCTATATCGACGCCCTTTGAACGCTCCCCCCCTATACGCTTCGTGATGCGGCTGGCTTCACACGGCCCGCCACAGCCCGCTTACTGGGTTTGCCCTTTTCAAGCAGGCCTCAATTTATGACGGAATTGTTAAAAGTCAAAAAAATCCAAAAAGGCTCTTGACTTTTCCTGACCATGCGGCTAAAATAAGGTTAGCACTTGAGAGAGTCGAGTGCTAACCGCGCCGGAGGGAATGGCTCCGGCACTGGAACCGTTATCTCTATTTCCGCCGGAAGCCCGGCGGCATTCGCTCCGCCCCGTGGAGCGGAATCAATACGGGGAGAAAGGAACGGCCCCTTTTTATCAGACAGGGCGAGCCTCTGCCAAAACATTGCGGGCCAAGGTAATGCGTTATGAAAGTAAAGCCCCTTCTGGACCGAGTTCTGATTCAAACCGAAGATGCGGAAGAGACCACCAAGTCCGGCATTGTGCTGGCCGCCAAAAGCCAGGAGAAGCCCCAGATCGCCCGCGTGGTGGCGGTAGGCCCCGGCGGCGAGGTGGACGGCAAGGAGATTAAGATGTACCTCAAGGAGGGCGACCGGGTCATCTCCGCCAAGTACAGCGGCACCGAGGTGAAGATCGACGGCGAGGAGTACACCATTGTCAAGCAGTCGGACATTCTGGCCGTGGTGGAGTAAGCGGCACGGTAGGAAAAGCAAATCATTCTATGTGATACAAGAAAGGACATGATGCTGTTATGGCTAAGAAAATTGTGTACGGCGAAGAGGCCCGCAAGGCCCTTCTCAGCGGCGTGAACCAGCTGGCCGATACCGTAAAGATCACCCTGGGCCCCAAGGGCCGCAACGTGGTGTTGGACAAGAAGTTCGGCGCCCCCCTGATCACCAACGACGGCGTGACCATCGCCAAGGAGATCGAGCTGGAAGACGCCTATGAGAACATGGGCGCTCAGCTGGTAAAAGAGGTCGCTACCAAGACCAACGACGTGGCCGGCGACGGCACCACCACCGCCACCCTGCTGGCCCAGGCCCTGGTGCGCGAGGGCATGAAGAACGTCACCGCCGGGGCCAACCCCATGGTGTTGCGAAAGGGCGTGCAGAAGGCTACCGACGCCGCCGTTGAGGCTATCGTGAAGAACAGCCAGAAGGTCAGCGGCACCAAGGACATCGCCCGGGTTGCCGCCGTCTCCTCCAGCAGCGACGAGATCGGCCAGCTGATTGCCGACGCTATGGAGAAGGTCACCTCCGACGGCGTCATCACCGTGGAGGAGAGCAAGACCGCCGAGACCTACAGCGAAGTGGTGGAGGGCATGATGTTCGACCGGGGCTATGTGACCCCCTACATGGCTACCGACACCGACAAGATGGTGGCCGAGCTGGACGATCCCTATATCCTCATCACCGACAAGAAGATTTCCAATATCCAGGAGATTCTGCCCCTGTTGGAGCAGATCGTCCAGAGCGGCAAGAAGCTGCTGATCATCGCCGAGGACATTGAGGGCGAGGCCCTGACCACTTTGATCCTCAACCGCCTGCGCGGCACCTTCGTGTGCGTGGCGGTCAAGGCCCCCGGCTTTGGCGACCGCCGCAAAGAGATGCTGGTGGACATCGCCACCCTGACCGGCGGCCAGGTCATCAGCGAGGAAGTGGGCCTGGACCTGAAGGACACCACCATGGACCAGCTGGGCCGCGCCCGTCAGGTGAAGGTAGACAAGGAGAACACCATCATCGTGGACGGCGCCGGCGATTCCTCCGCCATCCAGGGCCGCGTGGCGCAGATCCGCTCCCAGATCGAGACCACCAGCAGCGAGTTTGACAAGGAGAAGCTCCAGGAGCGCCTGGCCAAGCTGGCCGGCGGCGTGGCCGTTATCAAGGTTGGCGCCGCTACCGAGATCGAGATGAAGGAGAAGAAGCTGCGCATCGAGGACGCTCTGGCCGCTACCAAGGCCGCTGTAGAAGAGGGCATTGTGGCCGGCGGCGGCACCGCCCTCATTGACGCCATCCCTGCCGTAAAGGCCTATGTGGAAGAGGCCCAGGGCGATGAGAAGACCGGCGCGGCCATTGTGCTGAAGTCCCTGGAGGAGCCTGTGCGCCAGATCGCGGCCAACGCGGGCATCGAGGGCTCCATCATTGTGGAGAAGCTCAAGAGCGAGAATAAGGTAGGCTTCGGCTACAACGCTCTGACCGGCGAGTTCCAGGACATGATCGAGGCCGGCATCGTGGACCCCACCAAGGTGACCCGCTCCGCCCTGCAGAACGCCTCCTCCGTGGCGGCCACCATTCTGACCACCGAGTCCCTGGTCGCCGACATCAAGGAGCCCACGCCTCCCGCGGCCCCGGCCCCGGACATGGGCGGCATGTACTAAGACCGGCTTGAACGAAGGAAACTATTGTTTTAAATAATCCGCTCCCCGGCGCTTGGATTCCAGAGTGCCGGGGGGCGGGTTTATTTGCTTTGCAATTTTAGGCCAAAAGGCAGCCTCCCGAGGGTTAAAACAGACTCCTGGCCTCAAAACTTTCGCCAACTTTTTCTGCGCAAGCCCTTGACTTTTAGCCGGAAGAGCGATATAATAAAAATGTTCCTGCGGGCGTAGTTCAATGGTAGAACATCAGCTTCCCAAGCTGAATACGAGGGTTCGATTCCCTTCGCCCGCTCCATCCTAGGAAAATCAAAAAGATATTTGGGCAAAAAACCGCGCTTTTACAGTGAAGAATTCACCATGTTCCACAGCTTTCCATAGCGTTTCGTGGAAG
>CAOKRG010000045.1 GCA_948471095.1 uncultured Oscillospiraceae bacterium | reverse complement strand
ATTCGGGCTGGCCCGGGGCGGGGCCCCGCGGCTAACCCCGCGCGGGGCGGGCTTGGGCGTCGTCCCGGCGCGCCCCCCCGGGCGGGGTGGGGGGGCCGCGCCGGTTGACTGCCTCCTGCCATTGGGACGAAGACGGGGCCTGCGGCGTAATTGCCTTGATCCGCTGCTTTGGCCCTAACGCCGATGGAAAATACGGCCAGGATATCTCCCAGGGCAGCTACAACGACTATTTATCCTTTTTGCCTAAGATTGCGGACTGCCTGATGGAATACGCCGGCGGCAACCCGGAGGCAATGCTGGTTTACGCCCGCTTTCCGCGGGAAACCTATTCTGCCAACCAGAGGGCCGGACTGCCGAATTCCAAAAACTTCCTGCTTGAGGCTAAAAACGAACTGCGCGCCGCGATTGAACAGCATGACCAGCAGTACGACCGCCTGGCGGTGGAGGCGTGCTCCGACCTGGCCGCCTCCACGCCCCGCAGCTAACGCGATACCCCCTTGCGGCAGATTCGTTACGCCGTGGACGGCTAATAATGAGACGGAGGAATCGACGCGCTTCGTAGGCCGGGCTCCGGGACGCGTCATCCTTTGTCCGGCCGGCGAGGGGTAAACGAACGGTCGATTGCCCTGTAGCCGCGTTTATGGTATTCTGGGAAAAACGGCAAGGAGGAGCCTATATGAACATGACGAAAACCGGACGGCTGATTACCCGGCTGCGGATGGGTTTGGGGCTGACCCAGGCCCAGCTGGCCCAGCGGCTGGACGTGACCGACAAGGCGGTGTCTAAGTGGGAGCGCGGGAAGGGCCTGCCGGACGTGGCCCTTTTGAACCGGCTGGCGGCGGAGCTGCGGGTAAGCGTGGTGGAGATTCTCAGCGGCGAGACGCTTCAGGTCGCCCGCAGCAGCAATCTGGACGGACCGGCTGCCGGCGTGGAGGAAACGGCCGCCAGCGGGCCATACGCCCTGCAATTTGCGGAACCCAGCGACTTGATGGTGCCCGCCTATCTCTTCGGCAGCAACTTGGAACACACCCGCTCCTGCATCCACAACGGCCTGTCCGCCCAGATGCTCCGGAACCGGAAGTTCGCGGGGAAGCCCTCCGCCTGCAACGGCTGCGCCATGGAGTGGTTCCCCATTGGGGACAACGCGGTCTTTACCTTCGACCAGCCCTATACCCGCCACGGCGAGGGGTACCACATGAACCGGCTGCTGGAGTGCAATTCCCTCAGCATTCTGAACCCCTGTCAGGGGAAGCCCGCGGGGCTTGGCCAGCACGGGCTTTTTCTTCAAAAGGGGAAGCCGTACCTCTTTGGCATGGTGGTGCGGGCCAAGGAAAGGCTCGCGCTCTCCGTGGCCCTCACCGACCGGACGGGGGACATGGTCTATGACCGCCGTACCCTGACGGTGGAGGCGGCGGACTGGACCCGCTATGAGATCGAGCTGACCCCCAATGCCGCCGGCCCGGACGCGGACCTGCGCATTTTCTGGGAAGAACCGGGAGCCCTGTGCCTCGGGGCCCTTTCCCTGCTGCCAAAGGACCACTTCCGGGGAATGCGCCGGGACGTGATTGAGAAGCTGGCGGAACTGGGAATCAAGGTGCTGCGCTGGCCGGGAGGAAATTTTGCCGGGGAGTACAACTGGATGGACGGGCTTCTCCCCGTGGACATGCGAGCGCCCCTGCAGTCCTACCTGGGCCTGGAGACCCAGCCCCACTCCATGGGCTATGACTATCATGAGATCAACACCGATGATTTTACCGCCCTGTGCCGGGAAATCGGCGCGGAGCCCTTCATCACCATCAACCCCTGCTGGAACACCCCGGAGGAAAACGCCGCCTGGGTGGAATACTGCAACGGGGACAGCTCCACAAAATACGGCGGCCTCCGGGCGGAGCGCGGGCATCCGGAGCCCTATCATGTCCAGTTCTGGTCCCTGGGGAACGAGTTCGGCTACGGCCACATGGAGGGGGACAACACCCCCGGCGGCTACTGCCAGACAGCCCTGGAAAACGGCCGGAAAATGCTGGCGGTCTCCCCCAACCTCAGCCTGTGCTCCTCGGGGCCCTACCCCAACAAGGAGTGGGCCGAGCTCTCGGCGCGGCCCCTCTCCGGCATCGCCCAGCTGGTCTCCCAGCACTACTACGGGTACGAGCCCAAGTATACGGATCCTTCCAGCG
This sequence comes from uncultured Oscillospiraceae bacterium, assembly GCA_948471095.1. Taxonomy (GTDB): domain Bacteria; phylum Bacillota; class Clostridia; order Oscillospirales; family Acutalibacteraceae; genus Acutalibacter. The sequence goes on along the minus strand of CAOKRG010000045.1, from coordinate 21,691 downwards.
TGGAACAGGAATATAACCGGTGCATGGCGTCTGTCTCCCGGATGCGCGGCCTCATCCGCCAGAACCGGCAGTGGCTGGAGCCCAACGTGCGCATTTCCTTTGACGAGTGGAACGTCTGGTACGCCTGGTACCGCCCCTCCAGCGTCACAGACGGCATTTACGCCGCGCTGGTGATGCACCTTTTGATAGAGGAGGCGGACAAAAGCGGCATTGCCCTGGCCTGTCATTTTCAGGCGGTGAACGAGGGGATGCTAGAGGTAAGGCCCGACGGGGTGAGCCTGACGGCTCAGGGACAGGCATTCTCCCTGATGAAGCGCCACATGGGCAACCGCCTGTGCTCCGCCTCTCAGGAGGCCGTGGTCACGCTCACCCCAGAGGGGGAGCATATTGCCACGATTGTGAACCCCTCGTTCGATCAGGAGAAGACGGTGGATATCTCCCAATGCGGCCCCTGCCGGGAAGCGGCGCTCCTTTCCAGCGAGACGGTGCTGCCGCCCTCGGCCTTTACCGAAACCGGCGTGCTGGAGCAGACCGGCGCGGGTTCCTTCCGCATGCCGCCCCACAGCGTCCTGCTTCTGCGTTTTAGCGCTCTGGCCGGGCCGTGGGAAGGAGGGGGCTGTGAACCATAACGGGAAGAGGGGAACCCGCCGGCTCCCCGTGATTGCCGCATCGGCCCTGCTGGCCGTCCTTGCCTTGCTGCTGTGGATTTACACCCGGGCCGCGGAGGAAGACCTGGGCTTTCAGCCTCTGCCGCCCCCCTCCCCGGATAAACTGCAATGGGTGCTGATTACCCGGGAAGGCGGCGAGCTGCCGGAATATGACTGCCTGCTGCCGGACCCCGGCCGTCTGGAACAGTTGGCCGGGATGCCGGTGGAGGTCACCGTGTGTACGGCGGACAAATTCATGAACCTGGCCGCCGCCAACGCGCCTATGGATGCGGCCACCCTGTGCTATGCCGATCCCAAGCTCAAGCGCTTTGAAACCTCCGGGAAGGCGGAAAACCTCCAGGAGCTGCTGAACCGCGAGGTCCCCGGCTTCCGGCTCCCCCAGGAGTTCCGGGACTGGTGCGGAAACACCAAGGGCGACGTGTACGCCTATCCCCACACCGGCGTTATCGCCAGAATGGACGGGAATCCTTTGGCCGGGGTGGTAATGCTGGCCAACCGAAAGCTTATGGACGCCTATTCTCTCCCCAGCGCCAGCTTTTCCCACAAGGAGGAGACCTTGGAAGCCCTAAAAACCATCCGGAAGGCGGAGCCGGGGGTGGCGCCCAGCTACATGGACCTGGCCTCCCTACAGCAGATGTTCGGGGCAAGAGCCTGGGACCAGGAGGGCGTCTGGCAGGACGTATTCTTCCAGGAGGAGACCTTGGAGGCCCTGAAATATATGAACCGGCTCTATGGCGAACGCCTTCTCGGCGAGGACGTGTTTACCATGAGCCAGAGCTACCTGCTCTCCCAGCTGCGGGAGGAAAAGGTCTTTCTGGCCGCCACCGGCTCTCTCTACTCCCTTCTCCAGGCCCTGCCGGAGGACGACCCCGTCTGGGACAGCTATGAAATCGTGGGGCCCATCGCCCCGGATTCCCGCAAGGAGTTTCAGTTCCGGCAAAACTACGACGAGCAGTACGCCTCCAGTCTTTTCCTTGCGGGCAGCGCCTTTCCCGGCGTGCAGGCGCGGCTGCTGCTGTGGTTTTACCGCCAGAATATGGAGCTCACGGCGGAGCAGCGCCAGGCGGCGGAGGACGCGGGCTTGGGCGAGGTTCTAGAGAGTCCGCTCCCGTACACCCCTGCCGCCCCCGGCGGGGTGTACGAACGGTACGCGCAGCCCTCCCTCCCCTATGAGATCCTGTTTGCCCACTATGCGGACACCCGGCTGGCCAGCACCTTTGAGTCGGTGGAAGGCTACCGGCAAATTCAGGCGGTGCGCATCGTAGTTTCCACTCCCCAAAGCGAGGTGGAGCAGATCTACCGGGAGACCCTTCTTGAAATGAAGAACCGGGGCCACGACCTTATGGCGCAGTGGAAGCAAAACAAATACCGCCAGGCCGAGAGGCTGGCGGAGAGTACGGAATGAGCGGCGCCCTCCAGCGCGGGTTTTTATCCACGCTGGAGGATTTTTATATACTTTCCCTGCTCGCCAAAACACAAGCCGTGTTTTGTCCTATTTCTTTTGCATAAATCCGGCCACAACTCAAGCAACATGACAAAAAGTGTTAACAAAAGATAAATTGAAACATTTTCCCTCCGCCCGCCTCACGCTATAATAACTTCGTTAAGAAAGGCCGGGCCTCCCCGCGGAAGGCCGGAGCCGAAAAGAAAGGACGCGGTGCATATGGCGGCGAAAGCGGCCGGCGAAAAACTGAGCAAAAAAGAAATCCTCTTGTCCGCCTGGAGGCGGATCGCCCGCAACTGGGGGCTCTACCTGCTGCTCCTTCCGGCGGTGGCGCTGCTGTTCATGTTCACGTACATCCCCATGTACGGCATTCAGATCGCCTTTAAGGATTTTACCCCCAAGGCGGGCATCGAGGGCAGCCCCTGGGTGGGGTTTGAACACTTTCAGACCTTTTTCAACTCATTCCAGGTAAAGTCCCTCTTTACCAACACCATCTCCCTGAGCCTTTATAGCCTGATTGCCGGGTTCCCCTTCCCCATCTTTCTGGCCCTGGCCATGAACCAGATCCGCGTAAAGCGCTTTAAGCAGACCCTGCAGGTGGCTACCTACCTGCCCCACTTCATCTCCACGGTGGTCATGGTGGGCATGCTGCTGGTGTGGCTCTCTCCCAGCAGCGGCCTCTATGGCAACCTGGCGAAGCTCTTCGGCATACAGGAGCCGCCCAACATCCTAGGCATGGCGGGGGCTTTCCAAAGCATCTACGTGTGGAGCGACGTGTGGCAGCACGCGGGCTGGGACAGCATCATCTACATAGCGGCCCTGGCGGCGGTGGACCCTTCCCTCTATGAGGCGGCCACGGTGGACGGCGCGGGAAAGTGGCAAAAGATCAAGTACATCGACATTCCCTTCCTGCTGCCCACGGCGGTGATTCTATTAATCATGCGAGCGGGCAACATTATGAATGTGGGCTTTGAAAAGGTATACCTGATGCAGAACCCCTTGAACACCATGGTCAGCGAGATTATCGCCACCTATGTGTATAAGATCGGCATCATCAGCAACCAGTATAGCCTTTCCGCCGCGGTGGGCCTGTTCAACAACGTCATCAACTTCGTTTTGCTGCTGTTGGTGAACCAGGCTTCCAAAAAGATGGGCGAAACCAGCCTGTTCTAGATAAAGGGCGGCTTTTAAGCAAATATTCGGATTAGGAGGGATTCTAATGGCGAGCCTGGGTTCCATCAAGCGCCAGGTAACTTGGAACGACTTGATCTTCAACATCATCCTCTATGGGATCAGCATTGTCATACTGCTCATCGTGATCTACCCGCTGTACTTTATCATCATTGCCTCCTTCAGCAACCCCACGGAGGTGGCCAACGGCAAGGTGTGGTTTGTCCCCAGCCAGTTCACGGTGGACGGCTATAAGGAGATTATGCGCCACTCGGAGCTGTGGACCGGCTACCGGAACACCATCGTCTACACGGTGCTGGGCACGGTGATCGGCCTGGCTGTAAACATTCCCGCAGCCTACGCCCTGTCCCGCCGGGACCTGGTGGGGCGCAAGCTCATCACCTTCTACTTTATTTTCACCATGTTCTTTAACGGCGGCCTGATCCCCACCTACTTTACCATTCGGGACTTCGGCCTGTACGACACCTTTTGGGTGATGGTGCTGCCCTTCTCGGTGGCGGTGTACCACATCATCATCGCACGCACCTTTTTCGACAGCAGCCTGCCCCAGGGAATTCTGGACGCGGCTCAAATTGACGGCTGCGGCAACCTGCGGTTCTTCTTCCAAATCGCCCTGCCCCTGTCCAAGGCTGTTTTGGCGGTAATCGCCCTTTACACGGCGGTTTCCCAGTGGAACGCCTACTTTAATGCCCTGGTGTACATCCGCAACGAGGACTTGAAGCCCTTGCAGCTGGTCATACGGAACATTCTTATCACCAACCAGGCGATGGCCGGCACCGGCGACGGTCTGGCGGCCCAGGAGGCCCGCCGGCTCTCCGAGCTGATGAAGTACGCGGTCATCATCATCAGCACCGTGCCCATCATGTGCGTATATCCCTTTGTGCAGAAGTACTTCAGCCAGGGCGTGATGATCGGCGCGATCAAAGGCTAACCCCTGTGACATCGCGGCCGGACGAGGACCGGCCGCTGTCAAATAAATTTATTTCTATCTTGAAAGGAGCAGAAAATCATGACCTACTGGAAAAAGGCTCTCAGCCTGCTGCTGGCGCTCTGCCTGCTGGCCAGCCTGTTCGCGGCCTGCGGCGGCAAGGACAGCGATTCTTCCGCCGGCGGCGAAAGCAGTACCGGCAGTGCCGCCGGAAACGAGGGCGGCGCGGCGGAGGACGCCAACTTTAATCCCACGGGTTATCCCATTGTCAACGAGCCCGTAACCCTGACCTTCTTGTATGTCAAGGGCGCAAGCCTGCGGGACTTCAAGGAGAACGGCATGTTCCAGGAAATGGAGAAAACGACCAACGTCGTCATCGACTGGCAGTATGCGGGCGACGCGGACTGGGGCGAGCAGAAGTCCCTGCTGCTGGCCGGCGGCGACCTGCCGGACGTGTTCTTTGGCGACAACAGCCTGAATGACATGGACATCCTCACCAACCTGGATCTGTTCGTGCCCCTGGAGGACTATATTGACCAGTATTGTCCCAACATCAAGGCGGCCTATGACGCGGAGCCCATCATGCGCAAGATGGTGACCCAGCCCGACGGGCACATCTACACCCTGAACAGCAAGCTCCCCCTGCGCCCCAAGGCCTGCGACATCCCCTTCATCAACCAGAAGTGGCTGGACAACCTGAACCTGGAAATGCCCACCACGGTGGACGAGTGGTACAACGTGCTGAAGGCTTTCAAGGAGCAGGACGCCAACGGCAACGGCGACCCCAACGACGAAGTTCCCCTCAGCGGCAGCGGCAAGGGCGACATGTTCGACTGGATCCGCTACATCAATCCCTGGGGCATTACCGACAGCCTGGAGACCAACTACCTGGCCCTGGAGCAGGAAACCGGCGAGCCCATCTTCATCCCCGCTGACGAGCGCTACAAAGAGGCGGTGCAGTTCTTTGAGAAGCTCTATGCCGAGGGCATTATGGACCAGGAGTACTTCACCCAGGACGGCAGCCAGTCTGACGCCAAGCTGAAGAACGAAGAGGTTTCTCTGGTTGGCACCGGCATCGCCTGGGAGGTCAGCTCCGCCACCAACCCCCACTCTGACGAGTATGTGCCCATGCTGCCCCTGGCAGGACCCCGGGGCGACCGCTACGTGCGCGGCAACGATGGCTGCATCATCTACCGCAGGAACAACTTTACCGTGACCACCGCCTGCGAGCATCCCGAGGTTGCCATGCGCTGGGCCGACTACTACTCTTCCGACGACATCTCCGTTCAGTCTTACTGGGGCCCCTTCGGCGAGGCGCTGGAAAAGGCCGACGACGGTACCATCACCTTCCTGGATCCTCCCGATGGCAAAACCGGCGACGTGTGGTACTGGGAGATCACCTGCCGCGACTACGGCCCCAAGTACGTCTCTCCTGAGACCGAGGCCAAGATCCAGCTGCCCGAGGGCAGCGGCGACGGCGCGAAGCTGGCCTGCGACGAGGACTTCAAGGAGTTTGTGGCGCAGCCCTATCCCGTTGTGAACTACACTCCCGAGCAGATGGACGAGATCTCCAAGCTTACGGTGGACATCTACAAGTATGTGAAGGAGTGCTGGGCCAACTGGATCGTGAACGGCGGCATCGACAAGGACTGGGACGGCTACATCGCCCAGCTGAATCAGATGGGCCTGGAGCGGCTGATGGAAATCTATCAGGAGGCTCTGGACGCCTATAACGCCGGATAAACCAAAAAACCGCTTTCGCGGTTAATAAGGAAGCAGGAGAGGGCCCGGATTTGATTCCGGGCTCTCTCCATAGGAAAAAAACGGGAAAAGGCAGAGAGGGGCCGCGCCCCTCTTTTGCAAAGGTACAGGCGATCGCTTCATACAGATTAGGAGGAATTCGAATGGAAAAGAAAATTTGGCGGATTGGCAGCGTTGGCATCGGGGGAATCTCCCAAGGCGTGCACCTGCCCGGCATCGCCAACAGCCCGGACCTACGGCTGGCCGCCGTGTGCGACCTCAAGCCCGAGCGCATGGAATATGCCCGAAAAAAATACGGCCTGGACGAGGCCCACTGCTTCGCCGACTATCATGACCTGATCAACTGCCCGGATGTGGACGCCATCGACATCTCCACCTCCAACAACGCCCATTTTGAGGTGGCCAAGGCCGCGATCGAGGCCGGCAAGCCCTATTCCATCGAGAAGCCCGTCACCATCACGGCGGAAGAGGCAGATATTTTGGCCCGGATGACCGCCGAAAAGGGCCTGCCGAACATGGTGTGCTTCTCCTACCGCTTTAAGGCCGCGGCGCGTTACATGAAGGACATCCTGGAGAAGGGCCACATCGGGCAGATCTACCATGTGTACATGCAGTACCTCCAGGCGGGCGGCGGGCCGGAGTGGGACCTGCCCCGGTCCTGGCGGTACATCAAGGAGCTCACCGGCACCGGCGCTCTGGGGGACCTGGGCTGCCATGCCCTGGACCTGGTAAGCTTCGTCACCGGCAAGGACTACGTAAAGGCCGTGGGCCACGCGGACACCTTTACCAAGATGCGCAGGCTGGAGGAAGGCGAGGGCCTGGGCCTGGTAGATGTGGACGACTTCTGCAACTACCTGATGGAGATGGAGGACGGCGTCGCCGCCGGCTTCGAGATCACCCGCTTCGCCTACGGCCGGGGGAACTACCAGCGCCTGGAGATCTACGGCAGCAAGGGCGCGGTGGTCTACACCCTGGACGCCAAGGCCCCGGGCGTGGACGAAATCGAGGTGTGCATCGGGCCCGTGGTGGGCCGCGTGGGGGCTTTCACCACCCTGCCCATCCCGGACCGCTTCCGCGCCGACCAAATGCAGTCCTTCGCGGACATTCTGAACGGCGTGGGAGACGGCATGGCCGCTACCATCCAGGAGGGCCGCCATATCCAGCACGCTCTGGAAAGCATCATCAAATCTGCCGGGGAGCAAAAGTGGCTGCCGGTTTGACGGGGCGCTCGGACGGTCAACGCCCGCCCTCCCCGGTGGAAGGACCGCCGCCAAGGCCGGTTGGAGCGACCTTATAGTACTGCTTAAAGGCGCGGGAAAAGGAGTAGACGCTCTCGTACCCCACCAGATGGGCCACCTCCTTGATCTTGATGGAGGGGTCCTCCTCCATCAGGCGCTTGGCCTCCCCCATCCGGATGCCGGCTAGGCACTCGGAAAAGCTCTGGTGGGTCTGCTCCTTGAAAAACCGGCTGAAATAGGTGTAGCTCATGTTCATGGCGGCCGCCACGTCCTTCATGCTGATATCCTGGTTGTAGTGCTGCTCCATGTAGCGGACGGCCTGGGTGATGACGTAATGGTTCTTGTCCGTCTCCTTTTCGCTCTGCCACTGGAGCCGGTAGAGGAGCTCCTGGAAATAGTTCCGCATTTCGTCCAGGCTGCCGAAAAGGGTGAAGCCCCTGATGCGCTCCTGCTCCATCTGCAAAGCTGTGGCTAGCTGCCGGATCTGGTCGCTGAAGCCGTTGTAATAGTCCAGGATGTCGCCCAGACCGGCCTGATGCGCCAAGACGAAATCCAAAGTAAAAATCTCCTGAAGGGCGGCGTTTATCTGGCCGAAATTGCGGCTTTGAAACGCCGCCTGCATTCTTCTGGAGGATTTGCGGAACAGGTTCTCCGGGCTGCGCGCCAGCTTTTCGGGCTCCTCCTGCGCCAGCTTCACCGTGAAGCTCTGAATCATCTGGCAGGCCAGGGCATACCCTGCCTGACGGTGGAGCCGGGGAAACTGCTCCAGCCTCGTGCCCGCCCGGCTGACCCCGCAGCGGCAGGCGGTCCCGTTTTCGGCGGCGAACGCGCAGAAGCGTTCCAGGTAGCCCCCCACGCCGTCCCCGCCGGACGGAACGTTCAGCAGCAGAACGGGGGACTGGTTCACGTCCTGAAAATACCGGAGGACCGGCGGGCCCTCTGGCCGCGCTTGTTGAGAAAACTGCCGGATCATCTGAGAAAACTGGTCGCCCGGACAGCCGGAGGAAAACACCGCCGCGAAAAAGGCAGGGAATACCAAGCCCTCCGGCCGGGCGGGGGCCGGGGAGCCCAGCAGCAGGGCGTTGCAGTACTTGCCGGTTCCATCGTTCAGCGCGGCCTGCCTCTGTACGGCCCGGGCCTCGTCCAGGTCCAGGTTGCTCCGGATGTTGGCGATGCACTTCTGGATGATCTCCTTGAGCTGGAGGATCTTTACGGGCTTGAGCAGATAGTCCGTCACGCCGGAACGTATGGCGCCGCGCATATAGTCGTAGTCGCTGAAGCCGCTGAGCACCACCAGCTGAATCAGCGGGAACTCGCCGCGCACGGCGTCGATCAAGTCCAGGCCGGACTGATAGGGCATCTGGATGTCGGTGATCAAGATATCCACCGGCCTTTCCCGGATCATGGCCAGGGCCTCCCGGGCCGTGCCCGCCGTGAGGGCCGGCGCCAGGTCCAGCCCGCCCTCCTGATTCACATAGGCCAGCTTGTTGGCCATGGCGCTGCACAGCAGGGAGTCGTCGTCTACGATCAATACCTGATACATCACTGATCACCCCCTTGCATTTTGAACGCCACAAACACGCTGGTGTGCCTACCGGGGACGCTCCGTAAAAAGACGCGCCCCTGGCCGCCGTAGAACAGCCGCAGCCGCTGGTTGATATTCGCCAGCCCGATGCTGCCTTTCCGCCCGCCCTTCTGGAACACCGGGGCGTCCCGAGAGAAAGCCCGGTTCATCCCATCCACCCGCTCTGGGGGAATCCCCTGGCCGTTGTCCCGGACCCTCAGGACCAGGAAGCCCCGGACCGCCCGGGCCGTCACCACCACCTCCCGGCGGGCGTCTGCGGCCAGCCCGGCAAAGCCGTGGACGAAGGCGTTTTCCACCACCGGCTGCAGGAGCAGCCGCAGCACCCGCACCCGAAGCAGCGGCGGCGGGATATGGATCCGCAGCACAATGGAGGAGCCGTAGCGGCAGCGCTGGAGGTTCACGTAGCTTTTTGCGTACTCCACCTCTTCCCCCAGGGAGAGGAACATGCCGGGGGCAGTGGTGTTATAGCGGAGCATCCCGGCAAAATCGCTGATATAGTCTGAAATTTCATACTCCCCGTTTAGGGCCAGCTTGGCGGAGAACATGTCCAGGGTGTTATAAACGAAGTGGGGATTGATCTGTGACATGAGGGCCTGCAGCTGGACGTCCTTATAGGCGGTCTCCTGCCGGATCTTCTCCTGCATCAGGGAATGGATCTCCGTCAGGGTGTCGTTGAACCGGACGCCGATCTCCCCCAGCTCATACAGCCGGGAGACGTCCAGCCTGCCGTGGAAGCCGGACGCGGCAATGCGCTCCATATCACGGGCATAGGCCCGCAGCTGGGCCGCCACCGCCCGGAGGATGTAGTAGAAGCCGAAAAGAAACAGCGCGGAGACCGCCAGCACCGCCAGGACGGCCGCAAAGGAGCGGTCCAGCAGATCCCGCCGGTTCGCGGGGGAAAAAGCAAGACCCAGCCGGAGGGGGAGCCGGCTGGCCCGGGTGTTCAGATACAGCGCCTGCCTGGGGCCGCCGGAGGCTTCCGTCTCCGCCGGGAAGACGAAGCCCTCCTCCAGCGCCACGTTGGACATATAGGGACGGTTTTCCTCATCTAACAAGAAGAAGGCCCGCTGCGTGTCCTCCGACGAGAGGAACTCCTCAAACAGAGTGGAGGAACGCACCTTTGCCACCACATACCCCACCTGCCGGCCATAAGGCGAGGCGATGGGATGGATGTAATAAAAATTCTGCCGCAGATAGCTCTCCAGGGAGTTGCGCTCAAGGTTTTCGGGGGAAAAGTACCAGCCGCCGCCGGGATGGCCCTCCAGAAAATCCCCCAGGGCGTCCAGCCGGGCGGCGGAGACCTGCTTGAGCAGATGCAGCCCCTTTGGGAGCGTGCGGTTCTGGGCCACAACCCAAAGCCGCTGAATGGGCGGGGAGGCGGCGTCGGCGGCGCTGCGCAAAATCGGCAGTATGGTCTGGCTGTACTCTTCATAACCGGAAACGCCTGAATAGCCGCGGGAAAGGAACGAGGAGAGATTGCTGTTATAAGCCAAAGCGCAGGCAATGGTCTCCACCGAGTCCAGCTTTTCCGCGATATTCCTCTCGGTGGACTGCAGGATGTAATTCCCGTCCTGGAGAAACTGCCGGTTGGCCTGGCCGTTAAAGGAGTGCAGGTTATAAAATACCAAAAGCAGAAAAGGGGCCGCCACAAGCCCGACGAACCCCGCGGTGAGCAGATAGGATATCTTAATCCGTCCAGAGAACCTTTTCACGGCAGGGCCCCCTTTCTTTTGCCTTAGGACGCCGCAAAACTCCGAATGCGCGCTTTGGGTATTATTATATCAATCTTCTGTCTGAAATTCAAGCTTTTCCGCCATGACAACCCGGCCCCATGAAAAGAATATTTTATCCTCGGAGGAGGTTTTCCAATATGGAATATCTGGTCAGCCTGACCACGCTGCCCCATGTAAGCTTTCTGAACCGGTTCGCCCCAAAAGCGGAATGGACCCATTTCCGCCGCCGGAACGGGGAGTTTATCCTTTATTACCTTCTCGACGGGGCCATGCACCTGCGGGAGGGGGAGGAGGAGTTTTCCCTGGGCCCGGGCGACGTTTTCCTCCTGCATCCCGGCCTGGTCCACGAGGGGACAAGGCCCGCCCCGTGCGACTACTATTTCGCCCATTTCAGCAATCTTACCCTGCTGCCCTTCCCATCGGGTGAATTTCCCGCGCTGGGGGAGATGGAGGACGGCGAGGCCAAATATGACATGCAGCGCTGCTTGCTGCCAAAGCGGACCCACATAGAAAGCCCGGAGCTCCGCGCCCGGCTGACCGGGAGCTTCGAGGAGGCCATCGCCGCCAGGGAGGCCTCGCAGAACTATCCGGCCCTTTGGGCCTGCAAGCTTTTGGAGATTTTGATCGCGGTATCTCAGAACAGCAGCCAGGAGGCTTTGGTAAGGCAGAACAGCCAGATCCCCCTCCGGACCCTCCGCCGCCTGGAAGAGCTAACCGCCTACCTGAACCGGCATTATGGAGACAAGCTCACCGGAAAGCAGCTGGAATCCATGGTGGGGATGAATTTTGATTATTTGAACCGTATCTTTCACCGGGTGAACGGCCGGTCGATTTTTCAGTATCTAACCTGGGTGCGCATCAACCGGGCAAAGGAGCTGCTGGCTACCACGGATATGAAGCTGTGGGAGATTGCGGCGGAAACCGGATTTTCCGATCAGTTTTACTTCAGCCGCCAGTTTAAAAAGTACACGGGAACCTCCCCAACCTTTTACGCCAAGGGACGTATCCGGTAGGCGCGGGCGGAATGTCAAAAACACGGCGGCGCAAGTCGGAAACGTCCATAAATAAGGCTGAATTCTCTATTCCTTTTATAGGGGTTTCACAGTATAATAAAATAGCAGTTTGGCAAGGCGGAACGCCTTTTCACAATCATTTCGAAAGGAGTTTTCTTATGGCAATCAACGTGACGGTATGGAATGAATATTTGCACGAGGTACAGTTCCCCGAGGTGGCGGAGGTCTATCCCAAGGGTATCCACGGCTGCATCGCCGGCTTCCTGAACGAGGCCGGCATGAACGCCCGCACCGCCACCCTGAAGGAGCCGGAGCACGGCCTGACCCAGGAGGTTTTGGACAATACCGACGTGCTCATCTGGTGGGGGCATATGGCCCACCATCAGGTGGAGGACGAGATCGTGGACCGGGTGTACAACCGGATTCTGGAGGGCATGGGCCTCATCGTGCTCCACTCCGGCCACGCCTCCAAGATCTTCCGCAAGGTCTGCGGCACGGATACCTGGAGGCTGAAGTGGCGGGAGGACGGCGAGAAGGAGATCCTGTGGGTCATCGACCCCAGCCATCCCATTGTGGACGGCCTGGATGAGAAGATCGTCATCCCCCACGAGGAGATGTACGGCGAGCGGTTCGACATCCCCCAGCCGGACGAGCTGGTGTTCATCAGCTGGTTCGAGGGCGGCGAGGTGTTCCGCAGCGGCTGCTGCTACCACCGGGGCAAGGGCAAGATCTTCTACTTCCGGCCCGGCCACGAGGTGTTCCCCATCTACCACCAACCCGAGATCCAGAAGGTCATCACCAACGCCGTGAAGTGGGCCGCGCCCATCCGGTTTCCCAACACCACCTTTGGCAATCCCCCTCCGGTGGTGGAGATCAAGGCCCAGCTGGAGCACAGCATCCAGGGCCTGCACGAGCAGAAGTAGTTTTTTGAGGGCGAAGGGAGCACACCGCGCCTAGCGGGTGCGAGGCGTAGGCTGGGTTTCGCGGTGTGTCATGAGTTTCCGCCCCAGCCGTGAGACGGCTGTCTTTTGCTACGCAAAAGTGCGGCGTAAACTCGCCAGGCTGGGTGCGTTTATTCACGGAGCTGGCTGGTTCCGGGACTAGGGAAACCCCCGGCGAGGGTTTCCCTCTGAAAGTCTCCATTGGAGACTTTCATTCACCCTTCCTGCGCTGTTTTCTCAGGAGTTTAAGAGCAAGACCTTGGAGGCGTCGCCTCCAAACCTCCACCACCTTTGAAAAGGTGGACGAAACTTTTACCCTGGTTAGCTTGTCAAAAAACTTAAAACGTTCACGACAAGCGAAGCAAGGAGTGGGTAAAAGTTTGTGGGGTTTGGGGCGAAGCCCCAAGGTCCAAAAAAACTTGGAGGAGTGATATCATGCCATTGGCAAAGGTGAAGGACGTTCTGGCCCACGCCACGGAAAACCGCTACGGCGTGGCGGCTGTGAACGTGTTCAACTACGAGACGGTAAAATGGGTGGCCCAGGCGGCGGAGCAGGAGCGCGTCCCGGTGATCATCCAGCTGTACCCCGGGTTCGAGAGCTACATCGCCCTGGAGCATATCGCGGCCATCGCCAAGGATTTCGCGGCGAAGTCCCCTGTGCCGGTAGCGGTGCACCTGGACCATTCCGCCAGCTACGAGATCGCGGTCAGCGGCATCAGGGCTGGGTTCCCCTCCGTGATGGTGGACGGCTCCGCCCTGCCCTACGAGGAGAACCTGGCGGTGACCGCCGCCGTGGTGCGCACGGCCTCGGTCTTTGACATCGACGTGGAGGCGGAGCTGGGCCATGTGGGCTCCGGCGCGCGGCTGGAGGACATCACCGACTCCGCCAAATATACCGACGTGGCCCAGGCCAAGGAATTCGTGGAAAAAACCGGCTGCGGCTCTCTGGCCGTGGCGGTGGGCAACGCCCACGGGGAGTACATACAGACCCCCAACCTGGATTTTGACCGGATCGCGGCCCTGCGCAAGGCCCTGCCCGTGCCCCTGGTGCTCCACGGCTGCTCCGACATCCCCCACGACCAGCTCCAGGAGAGCGTGCGCCTGGGCATGAGCAAGTTCAACATCGCCACAGAGTATTTCCGGGCCTGCTATGGGAGCATCTCCAAGGCCATGGAGGCCGGGGCCAAGGGCGGGATGCCCGGGCTGATGATGGAGGCCGCCCAGGGGGCCATCGACTTCGTCCGGGGCAAGATGCGCCTTCTGAACCCCAACGGCTTTTCCCTGTGATGGAGGATTCCAGCGTGAAACAATTTGAGATTGCCGGGTACGACATGCCCTGCGTGGACCTGGCCGTGAATGTGGACGTGTTCCCCAAGCCCAACGGCGGCGCGGGGGTGAACGCCCTGAGCTGGCAGGGCGGGGGCAAGGTGGCCTCCGGCATGACGGCGGCGGCCCGGCTGGGGGCAAAATGCGCCATCCTGGGGGCCGTGGGCAGCGACGACTACGGCCGCTTCTGCCAGAAGGATTTCCAGCGCCACGGGGTGGATATCTCCAACCTGCTCTGCCGGGAGGGGGAGACCACGTCCCTGTCCATCGTCATCAGCGACCGGGAGACCCAGGGCCGGAGCATCGTCTACCGGCACGGCTCCGCCCCGCCCCCCAGGCCGGAGGAGCTGGACGGGGAGATCCTGAACAACTGCCGGTGGTTCTTCATCTCCCATGTGACGGGGGTGGCCATGTATGCCGTCCAGAAGGCTAAGGAGGCGGGAGCCAAAATTCTGGTGGACGCGGACTCCTACTCCTCGGAGCTGATGGAGCATATTGACCTGATCGACGTGTTCATCGGGTCGGAGTTCTGCTATAACGTGCTCTTCCATGACCAGAACTATGAGGAAAACTGCGAGGCCCTCTGCGAAAAGGGCCCCTCCACGGTGATCTTCACCTTCGGGCCCCAGGGCTGCGCCGGGTTCAGCCGGGACTGCGGGGGCTTCCGCCTGCCCGCCCATCCGGTGCCCGTGGTGGACACCACCGGGGCCGGGGACGTGTTCCACGGGGCCTATCTGGCCGGGGCGGTCCGGGGGATGAGCTCCATGGAGTGCGCCAGGCTGGCCACGGCCGCCGCCTGCATCAAGTGCACCCGCATGGGCGGGCGTGCCGGCGTGCCGGACTGGGACGCCGCCCAGGAATTCCTGAAAACCGGCCGGGTGGATTATACCGAGATCGACAAGCGCGCAGCATTCTACGCGGAACGGCTGCAGGTCTAAGGTCGTGGGGCGTTGCCCCACACCCCACAAACTTTTTGAAAAAAGTTTGATCAAAAACTTTTACCCACTCCTTACTTCGTTCGTCGTGAAGATATTATTGTGTTTTGACGAGTTAACCTGACAACCGTAAAAGTTTCGTCAACCTTTTCAAAGGTTGCGGGGTTTGGGGCAGAGCCCCAAGGTCTTGCCGTAGTCGCGTCCTTTGCGACGTAGGCCCCATATTATATAATTAAAAAGAAAGAAGGGAACCGAATGAACAAGCCCACTGTTGTGCTGGGCGTGGCGCCCACCAAGCGGGGCTTCCTCAGCATGGAGGAGGCCAAGCGCCAGAAAGACGCTTTCATGGCCGTGATCCGCGCCGTCAAGCCCGATTCCGTCCAGATCGTGGACATTGACGATCTCTGCGAAAACGGGATTCTATTTGAGACGGATAAGATCACGCCGGTGGTGGAGAAATTCAAGGACGCCCGGATCGACGCCCTGTTCCTGCCCCACTGCGATTTCGGCGAAGAGCAGTGCGCCGCCGGAGTGGCCGCGGCCCTCAAAGTGCCCACCCTCATGTGGGGGGCCCGGGACGAGCGCCCCAATACCGACCAGAGCCGGGGCCGGGACACCCAGTGCGGGCTGTTCGCCTGTACCAAGGTCCTGCGCCGGTTCGGGGTGACATACAGCTACATCTGGAACTGCGAGACCCAGAGCGAGGACTTCCGCCGGGGCTTCGAGAACTTCATCCGGGTTGCGGCGGTGGTCAAGACCGTGAAAACCCTGCGCATCGCCAAGTTCGGGGCCCGGCCTCAGCCCTTCATGAGCGTCATGGCCAACGAGGGGGATCTGGCTACAAGGTTGGGCGTCACCGTGATCCCCGTGTCCCCCAACGCCGTGGCCGCCCGGGCGGACCAAATTCAGAAGGAAGCCGTCTACGCCGCCTGCCGGGAGGACCTGCGCTCCCGGTTCGACGTGAGCCGCACCCCGGCGGAGACCGTGGACCGGATCGCCGCCCTGAAGCTGGCTGTCAAGGAGCTCATGGAGGAGAACCGCTGCACCGCCGGGGCCATGGAGTGCTGGAGTGCGGCCTCTATTTTCGGGGCTCCCGTGTGCGCCGTGCTGGGCGAGCTCTCGGACCTGGGCCTGCCCCTGGCCTGCGAGACGGACGTAAACGGCGCGGTGACCATGGCCATGCTGCAAGCGGCGGCCCTGGGAGAGGACGCGGTGTTCCTGGCGGACCTGACCATCCGCCACCCGGAAAACGACAACGCGGAGCTGCTCTGGCACTGCGGGCCCTTCCCCTACTCTCTCAGGGACCCTGCCAGCGCCGCGGGCCTGGCGGACGGCCAGGAGCGCTTCGCCTTGAAAAAAGGGGACATTACCCTGTGCCGGTTTGACGAGGCCGGTGGGGAATACTACCTGTTCGGCGGCGAGGGCAAAGCGGTGGACGGCCCGGAGACCACCGGCACCTACGTCTGGTTCGAGGCGGACAACTGGAAGCGCTGGGAGGAGAAGCTGATGTTCGGGCCTTACATCCACCACATTGGCGGCGTGTACGGCAGCTACAAGCCGGTGCTCCGGGAGGCCGCCCGGTATCTGGGGCTGATTTTTGACGACCCGGACCAGCAGGGAGTCTATAGTTTATAGGCAACACGGCTCGAGGGAGGCGCAACGCCCCTTTTGAACCAGGCGGCAAGGCCGCCCGACTTGAAAATCGGGGCTTACCGATTTTCAAGCGCGTTTACGATATAATTTTTGAAGGAGAATCATTATGGAAAAGAAAACTATCCGCGTGGGCTCCGTGGGCCTGGGCGGCATTTGGAACGGCGTACACCGGCCGGGCATTGACCGCAGCCCCGACCTGGTGCTGACCGCCATCTGCGACATCGACGAAAAGAAGCTCAACGAGACCGGCGACCGCCTGGGCATTGACCCGGCCCACCGCTTTTTGGACTATCAAGACCTGATCAACTGCCCGGATGTGGACGCGGTGGACATCTGCACCCCCAACGACGTGCATTTCCCCGTGGCCATGGCGGCGGTGGAGGCGGGCAAGCCCTACAGCGTGGAGAAGCCCATCACCATGACGGCGGAGGACGCGGACATTCTGGCCAAGGCCACCGAGGAAAAGGGCCTGCCCAATATGGTGTGCTTCTCCTACCGGTTTAAGGCGGCGGCGCGGTTTGCCAAGGACCTGATCGCCCGGGGGATGATCGGCCGGGTCTACCATGTGGACACCCAGTATTTCCAGGCCTGGGGCCTGCCCCGGGCGGACTGCCCCCTGGTGTGGCGGTATGTGAAGAAGCGCACCGGCTCGGGCGCTTTGGGCGACCTGGGCTGCCACGCCCTGGACTTGGTACGCTTTGTGCTGGGTAAGGAGTACACCCGGGTGGTGGGCCACACCGGCACCTACGTGAAGGAGCGGAAGCTGCCCGAGGGCGGCGGCACGGGTCCGGTGGACGTGGACGACTTCTGCAACTACATGGCCGACATGGAGGACGGGGTCTCCGCCAGCTTCCAGATCACCCGCTTCGCCTTTGGCCGGGGGAACTACCAGCGCATGGAGATCTACGGCAGCGAGGGGGCTATTGTCTATTCCCTGGACGCCCATCAGGGGGTGGACGATGAGATCGAGGTCTGCTCCGGCGACATCAACGCGGAAGCCCACGCCTACACCAAGCTCCACATTCCGGAGTACTACTACAGCGACCAGATGCAGTCCTTCGCGGACATCATCAACGGCGTAGAGGGGGGCAAAGCCGCCCGCATCCAGGACGGCCAGGCAAACCAGCACGTGGTGGACGCCATTCTGGAGTCGGCGGAGTCCGGCAAATGGGTGGCTCTCTGAGCAGGCGGGCCCAACGAAATTTAAGAAAGGGAAAAGAGAATGAACCGTCAAGCGATTTTGCACATTCCGAAAAGCAACTACGCGTTTCCGCTGTCTCCCAAGGACATCCGCATCCGGCTGCGGGCCGGGAAGGGGGACCTGGAGCGGGCGCGGCTGGTGATCGGCAACCAGTACCTATGGAATACCCGGCGGGAATTTGAGATGCAAAAAGCCGGGTCGGACGCCATGTTCGACTATTTTGAGTGCGACTACCACTGCACGGATACCCGGCTGGGGTATTATTTCCTGCTGAACCAAGGGGAGGAGGAAATCCTCTACGCGGAAAACGGCTTTCTGGACCCGGGCTCCGTAGACGTGGACAAAGACCGCATCGGGTTTGTCTTCTTCCAGTTCCCCTATATCAACGGGATCGACGTGCACAAAAAGCCCTCCTGGGTCAACGAGGCGGTGTTCTATCAGATCTTCCCGGAGCGCTTCTGCAACGGGGATCCCAGCCTTTCCCCGGAGGACACGGCGGACTGGGGGGATAAGCCCACTCCCTGGAATTACTTCGGGGGCGATTTGCAGGGCGTCATCCAGAAGCTGCCCTATCTGGAGGAGCTGGGCGTAACCGCCCTGTACCTTACGCCTATTTTCGAGGCCCTTTCCAACCACAAATACGATACGGTGGACTATACCCGCATCGACCCCCATTTCGGCGACGAGAGCACTTTGGTGGAGCTGGTGCGGAGGGCCCACGAGAGAGGCATCCGCATTATGCTGGACGGGGTGTTCAACCACTGCGGCGGCGGGTTCCGCCAGTTTATGGACGTGGTTGCCCACGGGGAGGCCTCCCCCTACAGGGACTGGTTCCACATCCACAGCTTCCCCGTGTCCTTCGACCCCTTCAACTTCGAGGGGTTCGGGAGCACGGCCTACGTCACCAGCGCCAGAGCCCGAGAGGGGCTTGCCCCGGGCGAGGAGAAGAAATGGTGCATGCCCAAGCTGAACACGGAAAACCCGGCGGTCAAGGAATACCTGCTGGGCGCGGTTGCCAAGTGGACCCGCACGGGCATCGACGGCTGGCGGCTGGACGTGGCCGACGAGGTGGACGCGAATTTCTGGCGGGAGTTTAGGAAGACGGTGCGGGAGATCAACCCGGACGCGGTGATCATCGGCGAGAACTGGTGGAACGCCCAGCCCTGGCTCAGGGGGGACCAGTTCGACGGGGTGATGAACTACGCGGTACAGCGGGCCAGCGTGCTCTATTTTGCCCAGGACCGCGTAAGCCCCCATGAGTTTGAGGAGAGCCTGACGGAGTACCTGATGCGCTACAGCAGCCAGGCCAACGACTCCATGCTGAACCTGCTGGACAGCCACGATACCGCCCGCTTTGTGAACACCTGCGGCGGAAATGTGGGCAGGCTGAAAAACGCGGCGGCCTTCCAATATACCTATATTGGTATGCCCTGCACGTACTACGGCACGGAGATCGGCATGACCGGGGAGAACGACCCCGACTGCCGCAAGACCTTTGACTGGAACGAGGAGAATTGGGATCATGAGCTGAGGGCGTATTATAAAAAGCTCATCGCCCTGCGCAAGACAAAGGAAGCCCTGCAAAGGGGTTCCGTCCGGTTCTGCTCCACGGAGAATGTTTTCGCCATGGAGCGGGCTTGGGAGAAAGAGCGCTTGCTGGTGCTGATCAATAACACGGACGCCTGGCAGGAGTATCCCCTCCCCCGCGCAAAAGCTGTCGATCTGCTGGGAGGGAAAGAGTACGCTTCCAGCGGACCTGTTAAGCTTGCGCCTTATTCCGCTGCGGTTCTGGAGTTGGCAGAGGCGTAAACGAGCTTTATGGAGAACGGCTATGTTATTGCAGGTGAAACCGCAGAGGCAGGCAGCGGCATCCAACCAAACCGCCCCGGCTTGCAAGAGGTCGCAGAGCTTGTCCGCGCCGGTCAGATAGACCTCGTGCTGATTCAAAACCTGTCCCGGCTATCCAGACGCCAACAAGATGCTGATGCTTTCCTCGACATTCTGCGTCAGCACAATGTCACGCTGTTTTCCATAGACGAGGGGCTGGCGCTGCCGCTCCACCAAGAACTGAACAATGCACTACTTGCCTCGCTTTGAACATAAAAAAGCGAGTGTTCTTACAGCAGCTTTCAAATGCTATAAGAACACTCGCAGTGGCAAAGGTGACTCAAATTGATACAAACGCCCCCCCTCCACCCAGGGGGGGTTACATTTTCAGTGGGTCCAGCTCGACCTTTGAGAATAGTCTACATTTGGGGGAGGGAGTGTAAACTTGATGGAAAGATTCAATTATGGCGCAGTTTTACTCGCAGAATCTTTTGGACGTGAATCAATCACTACTAAATGCGGAACATTTTTGCCCAATGCAATATTTTCTTCCTGTTTCTGCTGAATCGTTTTCAACCGACCAGGGTTTCCCAAATCAATAAAGACATAAATAAAACTTTGAGTATTTTCAGCTTTTCCATACTCAAGAATTTGTCTTTCATATCCATGCAGATATTGCTGATTAGTAGAAAGTTTTATCTCGACTATTGTCTTATCCGCTCCACGGCTAACCTTAAAATCAACTGGACCTCTGCCCTCATCCGGTTCAAAGCTAATGTCAAGGCCATTTGATTCAATATGGGACTTTGCAGCTAAATGTACCAACCGCTGAACAATTTTTTCGCGCTTTTTGCTATCTGAGGATTGGATTACATCCCATCCTCGGTTGTTTTCGACCCAATCTTTAAAAGTATCCATAATAATACAAGATACGGAGAAACTATCGGAGTGTGGCCCGGCAGATACAGCAAATGAAAAGCCGGACTTCTGTATTTTTCTCCATATTGCTGCTATAAGGTATTCTAAAGCAGAAGAAAAATCTATCGGCCCAACATCTGTTCCCCGATATCCCTCGATAACTCTTGCGCACCGCTCTGGATTTTTGAAGATATGATTTTTGATATATGCCTTCTTTGCTCCTGATGCCCACTTACTCCATTCCTTGCCAACAGTATCATTTATTTCACGTCTAATACTCTCATTTTCACTTACAACACGGTCGATATCATCCCAAGATTGTGCAATTGGTAGTTCATGCAGTATTTCGACTGGCAACAACAAAATTGGGCAGTTTCCTTTGTACGGATTTAAAACAAGATCAGCATCGAACGTATATTGGGGACAACTTTGAGGAGTAATTTCAAGTTCGGTCAAAATCCGCTTTGTATACGAAATAATGTCTGGTTGAATGATTGTTGCAATCATATCGCTTAAACGATCTGGGCCAACATTTTCTTCAAATAAACCAACAAGCTGAAAAATTTCTGGTTGTGTTGAACCGGCCTTTACAATATCGTATGTATCATTAATTACTTGGCTACGAAGCCCCCTTCCGAACCCCGCCCCATACAGGCTCTCAGGAAAACCAAGGTTGATACCATTTAGTTCGCTAAAATCAAATTTTCGGAGAGCCTCTCGGTAAAATTTATCGCTGCGATCTTTCTTTTCTGCTACATTCAACAGAGTAGCTATTCCAGTAAAATAGTCATTAATCCTTTGGTACGCATACCTAAATTCAGGTGTCTGTGCTTTTTTGAGTCGAACTAAATTGATAAAATAGTGGCTGTCTTTATCAATAATCGAATCAAAAACACCTTTTGCTTCTAACTCATAATCAAGTTCAAAATAGTCAGAAACAAACAAGAATTACATCCCCTTATAGATTAAACTTGGGCTATAAATGCATTATATCATGATATCGACAAAAAATCCACAAAAATATGCATCCCGCTAACCCATAAAAGCCAATGGGGTGTATTCCTGTGTTTGGTTATAGCTCTATTTCAGCTCTGTCTTGGAAGGTGAACACCACATCCGTCATGATAGGCAGTGGCCTTTGAACCATTGCAATTCTCAGAGGCCCATCAGACTCCGTCAGTTCACAGCCCTGTCCGGAGATGGCAAGTATGAATTCGCCAATGGTGTCCGCTTGGGCCAGCCGAAACTCTTTCTGCTGTTGGAGCGCATCTGCCTTGAACTAACCCGCTACCGCGGGGGCAAGGAGGAAGAGCAGAAACAAACACAGAG
>CAOKRG010000044.1 GCA_948471095.1 uncultured Oscillospiraceae bacterium | reverse complement strand
AGGAGGTCTTTTTATGCCGATTCGCATTTTTATCGACCAAGGCCACAACCCCCAAGGCGTGAACGCCGGAGCCGAGGGGAACGGCCTGCGGGAACAGGACGTGACCTACAATGTGGGCGTCATGCTGGCCCAGCTCCTCCGGGAGGACCCCCGCTTTGCCGTGCGCCTCTCCCGAAACTCCCCCAACGAGTCTCTAGGGACCAGCAACGCCACCAGCCTGCAGGCCCGGGTCCGCATGGCCAACTCTTGGCCCGCCAACTATTTCATCAGCATTCACTGCAACGCCAACCCCAACCCCGCCATCCACGGCAGCGAGGTCTATGTGTACCAGGAGGGCACCCAGTCCTACTGGCTGGCCCAGCACGTGCTTCGGGGCGTGGTGGAGCAGGCCGGCACCCGGGACAACGGCGTGCGCGTGAACCCCTCCCTCTACGTACTGCGCCGCACCGCCATGCCCGCTATTTTGGTGGAGCTGGCCTACCTGACCAACGCCGCCGACGCCGCGAAGCTGCGGGACAACCAACCAGACTTTGCCCGGGGCATCTATTACGGACTGCTCAGCTACTTCGGCTTCTCCCCCATCCCCTAAAAAGCAAGAAGGCCGCGGATTTCGCGGCTTTCTTGTTTATATAGGGAGTGACGAAAAACTTATAAGCGAGTTAGTTCATGGCCCAGAACATCGCCTGGTCCTTTCCCTCCGTGACCTGGAATACGCCGGCCTTTTCCTGCATAAAGCGCTCGAAGTTGGCCTTCTGGCGGCGGACCATGGCCTCGTGGGCGGCGGACTGGGACTTTCCGGTGAATGTTTTGCTTTGGTATTTCATAAAAAACTCTCCTTCTATTTATAAATTTCTTTTCCCGTTTCTAGCTTGGCTCTTCAGCCCAGGGCCCAGAACATCGCCTGCGCCTTCCCCTCTGTGACCTGGAACACATCGGCCCGCTCCTGCATGAAGCGCTCAAAATTGGCCTTTTGGCGGCGTACCGCGGCTTGGCGGAGGGCCTCTTGCTTCCGGTTGGACTGCTTCTTCAAAGTGTTCGCTTTCATATAGCGCTTCTCCTCTCAATTTATAAAGTTTATATGTTTAAAAACGGACTTTCAGCTTCTCGGGGCCGGACAGAACCGCTGGTCCACAAACTCGAACCCGCCGCCGTTCATGGTTTCCCAGAAGCGGCGCAGGCTGTTCTGGCCCCTCCGGCGGGCCATGGCGGTCAGCCGCTCTTCGTTTCGATCGGTATGGTTCAGGGTTCTGCCCAGCTCCCGCATCTGCTTTTTCATAGGTTTAAACGCCTTCCTTTCTGTATTTCTCCAAGGACCGTTTTCCCTTGCCTTGGGTCCGCCCCTTGCCCTGGCCTTATGATATCACCAACAGGTGTTGGATTCAATCATCAATTTAAGGACAGGTGTCGTGTTAATCCCACTTCTTGTTGGGACTGCCGCCGCTGCCTGCCTTCGGCATCCTTCACTTGCCCTGTGCCTCTATTATAAACCCGATTTATAAACTTGTCAAGGGTTTTTATAAATTTTTTCAAAAAATTTTTGCCACCTTTATAAACGCCAACTT
Source organism: uncultured Oscillospiraceae bacterium (assembly GCA_948471095.1). Classification (GTDB taxonomy): domain Bacteria; phylum Bacillota; class Clostridia; order Oscillospirales; family Acutalibacteraceae; genus Acutalibacter. Next base: position 22,614 of record CAOKRG010000044.1, on the reverse strand, counting down.
TTTGGGAAATCTGAGAAAAAATAGCGGCCGCCTCTTGACAAACACCAGTATGGGTGCTATAATAAGGGCGTATTCTGATAGCACGAAAAATGTACTCACAGTTTCTGTAAGTCGTCGGGCCTTGATGATTTACACAAACTGTGAGTTCTCTTTAGTCAGGGCAGCGCCGGGCCTCGGCCGCAACCCGGGCCGGGCGACCGGCTGGCTAGCCGGATACGAAACATTCTCAGTGGAGGTGCCGAAAATGAACGGTACAGTCAAGTGGTTCAACGCGGAAAAAGGGTATGGCTTCATCTCGAACGATGAGGGCGGCGAGGATGTGTTTGTGCATTTCTCCGCCATCCAGTCCGAGGGCTTCAAGACCCTGGAAGAGGGCCAGAAGGTGACCTTCGAGACCGAGCCCGATCCGAAGAACAGCGAGAAGCTGCGCGCGGTGAACGTGGTTAAGCTGTAAGCTTTTTCATCCAGCCAAAAAGGCCGGGCTCTCTGCGGGCCCGGCCTTTGCGCGCCCTTTTTGCCTCTGGCGGGTCGGGCTTCGGGCTTCCCCGCCATCTGCGATATTCTTCCTCATGGAAAGGGCTTTTTGAGCATGCACAAAAATTGTACAAAAAACAACCGAAAAACTACAATATATTTCACAAATTTCTTTCTACCGAAAGGAAAATGAAGTGATGGCGCTTTACAGAATGTAAAAGGTATGTTACCATTTATTTTGAGAAATTTTATTAGGAGTGTGTCGATGATATGCCTCACGTTGGTACTACCAAAAAAGTTTCCGCCGAGCTGCTCTGCCTGTCCCTGCTCAGCGAGAAGCCCATGTACGTCTACGAGATCACTCAGGAAATCAGCCGCCGAAGCCAGGGCTACCTGGAGCTGGCGGAGGCCGCAATTTATGTGACCATGTACCGGCTGGTGGAAAAGGGATACGTGACGGACAAACGTGAAGTTGCCGGGGAAGGGAAGCCCAGGCTGCGGGTTTATTACCACATTACCGATCTGGGACGGGAGTATTTCAAGTCCATCTTGGAAGCTCACGAGCGCTCCATGGTCGGCCTGAGAAATTTCTTTTCTCTCTCCGAAGAGGGCGCCGTTTGAGCGCCCTTAAAACGCCCCTTGCCATGTCCTGGCAGGGGCCTTTCTTTTTTTGGCGGGGGCAACTGCCAGTTGCTTGGCAAGCGGCCTGCGGCGCGGTATAATAGACCCAACAAAACGATTTGAGACATGGAGGAACATAAGATGGAAACAAAAATTGTTCTGGCCCAGCTTCGGGCAAAAAGCGGCCTTTCCCAGGATCAGCTGGCGGAAAGGGTCTTTGTGTCCCGCCAGGCGGTGTCCCGGTGGGAAAACGGCGAAACCACCCCCAATGTGGAAACCCTCAAACTGCTTTCCCGGCTGTTCGATGTGTCCATTAATACGCTGCTGGGCTCGCCCCGGCAGCTCTTCTGCCAGTGCTGCGGCATGCCCCTTGAGGACGAAAACCTGAGCCGCGAGCCGGACGGAAGCATAAATGAGGACTACTGCAAGTGGTGCTATGTGGACGGGCAATTTTCCTACCAGGACCTGGACCAGCTCATCAACTTTATGGTTGGCCACGTGCCCGGCCCCGACCTGCCTCCGGAGGAGCTGCGCGCCTTTTGGCGGGAGCAGCTGGGCAAGCTGGGGCACTGGAAAGAGGCCTGAGCGCGCCCGTATGAGCTCCCGCAAAACAGAGGCCGGGGATTCGCCCCCGGCCTCTGTTCCCGTTTATTTCAGCTCCAGCGCCTCTTTGTGTTCCGCCGTGTAGGGCTCCCACTTGGGCAGGCCTGGGCCGTTGGGGTCCAGGCTCTTGGCAAAGTTGGCCCAGTAGCCGGAGAGCAGCCGTGCCAGCTCCCGGTCCCGGTCCTCCCAGGGCCGCCAGCAGCGGTCCAGGGTCTGGAACACATACCACAGCTCCGCCGAGTGGAACGCCCCGGCCTCATCCCCGGGCAGCTTCCGGTCGAAGAAGTAGAGGTAGGCCGGGCTGCGGCCCAGCTTCAGCTGGTTCTCGCACCAGCGGGCCCCAGCCTCCTGCAGCAGGGTCCCTCCCCCGATGTCGTCCCCCAGGGAGCCGATCATGGTGGGCACGTCGTGGACGTTCCCGCTTTCCGCCGCCTGGTCCACCGAGGCGGGCAGCAGCCAGCCGTCCACATGGGGCGTCCAGCCCAGCCCCGGCCCGCCGCAGGCATAGGCCCCGTCCCGCAGGGCGTCCGCCGGGACCCGGCGCAGCTCTTCTATGGTCTGCACTCCCAGATGGGCCATCAGCCGGCGGCCCGCCTCCCAGGCCTGCTCTTTCGAGGGGGTCTCGTGCAGGGCCCGCAGGCCCCCGCCGCTTTGCAGGATGGCCCCCCACAGCATACCCCTGGAAAGGGGCGAGGAGAGGATGGCCTGTACGCTCATGCAGCCCGCGGACTGGCCAAAGATGGTAACCTTCTCCGGGTCGCCGCCAAAGGCCGCGATGTTCTCCCGCACCCATTGCAGGGCGAAGATCTGGTCCAGGATGCCGTAGTTGCCGGAAACGCCCTCTGGGGCCTCCGCCTCCAGGTCCGGGTGGGCGAAGAAGCCGAATGCGTTCACCCGGTAGTTGACGGTGACCAGAATGACCCCGTCGCGGGCAAAGCCTTCGCCGTCAAACTCCTTCTCCGTGCCGCAGCCGTGCATAAAGGCCCCGCCGTGAATCCAGAACAGCACCGGAAGCCCGCTCTCCGGCGAGGCGCTTTCCGGGGTCCAGATATTCAGATACAGGCAGTCCTCGCTGCATGGGGGGACCATTTCGTCATAGAACTCCTTGCCGTAAAAGTCCATGCCCGCCAGGTCCGCCTGGGGGCAGCGGGGGCCGAACTCCTGACAGGGCCGCACGCCCTGCCAGGGCTCATGGGCCTGGGGGCGGCGGAAGCGCAGCTCCCCCACAGGCGGGGCCGCATAGGGCACGCCTTTAAAAACGATGGTCCTCCCGTCCTGGGAGGAAAGGCCCTGGACGGCCCCCTGCTTGGTTTGAACGATGGTTTGCATGTTTGTTGCCTCCTTCTTTATTTATTACTTCTGCGCCAAACAATAGGAAAAGCAAAACTAGAGCCTTGGGGCCTAAGGGCCCAAAAGTATTTTTACAGCCTCCGGCGGCTTAGGGGCGTTGCCCCTAAGAACCCTACCAGGGGCCTAACGCCCCTGGACCGCGTACTATTTTTCTACTATTTACTGCTGAGGTAATATGTGCTTTCTATGTGTTAACTATATGGGCTGTAAGGCGGAAACGCACCGGCCCGTCGGCGCAGGGGAACTCCAGGACATAGGGCTCCGTGCCGCCCCGGGCCAGGAAATCTCCGCCGCAGCGGATAATCTCGCAGTAGGCGTAAAGCACGCCCATGGTCTTCGGGCAGAACCCGGCATGGTCTGCCACGGCCACCGGACAGCCGTATTCGCAGGCAAAGCGGTCTCCGGGCTCCAGGCCCAGGCGGCATTCCTCCGGCCTGCCGGAGACTACCTCCACGGTGAACCGCCAGTCCTCCTGGACCCATTTTTTCACGACTCCGCGCCCCCTTCCACGCAGTCCTCCATATACTGGCCCACTACCTCCCGGTAGATCGGGGGCCGGTAGCTCATCTCCTTCACAAAGGCCAGCATCTCCTCTTTGCCCACCCACTGGGCCCCCATGACCTCCTCGGCCTGTAGGCTAAGGCCGCCTGGGCCGGTCCGGGCAAAGAACACGTCGGTAAACATCTGGTCCTCCTTCTCGTGCCAGCGGTAGATTTTGACGAGGTTTTCCGGGGGCAGTTCCAGCCCCAGCTCTTCCCGCACCTCCCGCAGGGCGCACTCAAAGGCGGTCTCCCCGGCCAGCGCGTGGCCCATGGTGACCTCCCACTGTCCGGGCCGGAAATGCTTGTCCTGGGCGCGCTTTTGCAGCAGGAAGCGGCCCCGTTCATCGTAAAGATATACATGGGCCCCCAGCCGGTATTCCCCCCGGTCCAGGACCGAGCCCCTGGCGGCCGTGCGGCCGGCGGGCCTGCCGTCCTGGGTGTAGATGTCGAACATTTCGAGACCCTGGGCCTCTTCCGGCCCGGCCAAGGCAATGGGCTCCAGCAGCCCGGGGCGCTCCTCGGCCTTTTCGCCTTTTTCCGGCTTGGAGAGCTCCTTCTCCTTGAGCCGGGGGATGAACCGGGGGGCGAACTTGCCCCGGCCCCGGCCCATGATGTAGATCATGCCGATGACCGAGAACACCACCGCGCCGATGAAGTTGACGAACAGGTCCTTCATGGTGTCGTGCAGGCCCACGTCCAAATAGCCCGGCCAGGCCTGTCCGTTGACCACCACGCTCTCGATGGGGATGCTCACCGGGGAGTTCTTGCCCTCCGGGTTCAGGCTGACCGTGTTCACCAGGCTGAGCCAGGTGTCCTTCTGCATGTCCATGTTGAAAAACAGGTCCATGCCGTACTCGAAGAACTCCCATAGCACGCCGATGGTCATGGAGAAGCAGAAGGCCACCACGGCCACGAACACCGGCGAGAGCCGTACCTTGAACCGCCGGGAGCGGTTGAGGATGTCCACCATGGCGATGCCGATGGCGGCCATCAAAAACCCGTTGATGGTGTGGAGCATGGTGTCCCAGAAGGGGAAGATCAGGTAGTACTCCTGAATCTCTCCCAGAATCTCCGCGGAAAAGATGAACAGGAGGATCAGCACCTCCAGGGTGTTTGGCACGTCGATGTGCAGGCGGCGCTCCACAAAGCTGGGGATAAGGAACAGGGTCAGGGTGAGGGCGCAGAGGAACACGTCGTAATATTCCTGGTTGAGCAGCTGCAAAATCAGCACGGCCACCACCAGGACCCGCAGCACCACGTAGACGGCGAAGAGGACCGGATGGGCCCGGACCTCCCGCTTGGCGGACCGCAGTTCCTCCTGGCGGCGCTGGCGGCGTTCTTCTTTGGTAAGCTTGGGCTTTTTCCTGGGCATAGCAGGACCTCCCTTATTTTCATGGCGGGCGGAAACGAGCGCTGGCAGGGAGGGCGTTGGCCCGCTTGCCCCGCGCCCCCTCCACAGGCTTCCCATTCATTATATCACAAAAAACGAAAAAAGGGGCGGAGCCTGTAAAAAATTTCCAGAGAATTTCTCCTTCCACATCTTCCCTTTTCCTAACATATATAGTATAATAGATTTGATTTCACTCCAAATAAGCTATTCCCATCTTATTAATCAAAGGAGTTATGCGCCCTATGATGAAACGACCTGCCCCCAAGCCGAAGCGGACCTTCCGCCGCACCCTTGCCCTGGGCCTCTGCGCCCTGCTGGCCGCCGCCAGCCTAAGCCTGCCCGCTTCCAGCGCCAGCGGCGAGCCGGAGGCCCCGCCCCCCGGCGTGGAAACGCCCTCCCCGGACGAGGCCGCCTCTCCCTCCCCAGACCCTTCCCTGCCCCCGGAGGAAGCCTCTCCCAGCCCGGACGTTACCCCGGACCCGGACGCCACCCCGAACCCGGATGCTAGCCCGGACCCCGATGCCTCTCCGGACCCGGATGAGCCCGCCGTGCAGGAGCGCACCGTCACCTTCCTGCTGGGAGAGGACCAACAGGTTACGGTCCAGGCGCCCGCAGGCAAATGCCTGGACCCGGAGGACCTGCCCAATGTAAAGGACTACGCCCCCGAGGGCCACATTTTCGCGGGCTGGGCCGGCCCGGACGGCGAGCCCGTGGACGTTGCCAACACCCCCATTGAAGAGGATATTGCCTTCACCGCCCTTTGGAAGCCCTGGAGCGTGGACGCCCTGCTGGAGACCGAGGACCACAGGGCCTATGCCAACGGCTTTCCCAACGGCACCTTCCGGCCCGCGGGGAAGATCTCCCGGGCCCAGATCTGCTCCCTGCTTTATAACCTGCTGCGGGACCAGGATGTGGACGTGCGGGCCTTCACGGATGTGGACGCCGGCAACTGGGCCGCGCCCGCCATCAGCAAAATGTACGAGCTGGGCGTGGCCTCGGGCTTCCCGGACGGCAGCTTTAAGCCGGAACGGAACCTGACCCGGGCGGAGCTGGCCAAAATGGCCGCTTCGCTGGACGTGCTGGAAGAGGACGCGGAATGCCCCTTCCCGGACGTGGCGGAAAACTCCTGGGCCCGGCCCTACATCGCCTCCGTGGCCGCGAAGGGCTGGATGATCGGCGACAACGAGGGCAATTTCAACCCCGACCAGACCGTAAGCCGGGCCGAGGCCGTCACCACCCTGAACCGGATGCTGGGCCGCCAGCCGGACGACTCCCTGAAAGCCAAGAAGAAGGTCACCAACTTCTATGACCTCTTCCCGGAAAACTGGGCCTACTGCCACATTGTGGAGGCCACCACCTCCCACTCCTACCGGCTGGACGAGGCCGGCATTGAGGCCTGGACCGAGCACACCCCTGATGAGCGGCCCATTAAGACCGGCTGGCTGAAAGACAACGGCCGGACCTACTATGTGGGCGGCTCCGGCAAGTTCCTGCGGGGCGAACAGAGCCTTGACGGCAAGACCTATCTGTTCGACTCCACCGGCGCCGCCGCCACGGGCTTTTATAAGAAGGGCCAGTGGACCCGGTATTATAAGGACGGCCGCATCGTGGACGACATCGCCGATCTGGGCGTGACGAAGGGCCCTTACTATATTAAGGTCTATAAGCCCGCCAACTATGTGATCGTCTTTGCCAAGGACACGGCGGGCGAGTACACCATCCCGGTGCGGGCCATGCTGTGCTCCTGCGGCGAGCCCACCCCCACGGGCACCTACTACACCCCGGGCAAGTACCGCTGGCTGGAGATGGTGGGCGGAAGCTGGGCCCAGTGGTGCACCCAGATTTTGGACAGCTACCTGTTCCACTCGGTGCCCAACGACCTGCGGAACAACTACACCATGTGGGCCGGGGAGTTCAACAACCTGGGCACCACCCGCAGCTTAGGCTGCATCCGCCTGACCTGCGAGGACGCCAAGTGGATGTACGACAACTGCGAGCTGGGGACCAAGGTGTACATCTCTCCCACGGAAACCAGCGGCCCCTTGCCCAAGCCCACAGGCATGAAGCTGCCCGGCTGGCATACCTGGGACCCCACGGACCCCACGGCGCGGTGGATGTGCCAGGAGCACGGCTGCCATTAAGGAAGGCCTCCAGAAGGGGAGAAATTTCCCGAAAAGCCCCTGCCTAGGGGAAAATACCGGTTGACAGCCGGGAAAAAAGTTGCTATAATAAGAAAGCTGCGGCAGGGCCGCGGCTTTCCGACTCATTAGCTCAGTTGGCAGAGCACCTGACTTTTAATCAGGGTGTCCGGGGTTCAAATCCCCGATGGGTCACCAGAACGTTGGCTGCGCCAAGTCTCAAAATTCCCAGAAACCATGCGGTTTCTGGGAATTCTCTTTTTTATTTATGCAATGCGGGCGGCCGCCGTTTCTGTGGAGCTTTCCCCTTCCCCTCCGTAGCCTGCGCGGCCCAAGATCCTCTCAGGCCCCCCCGGCGCTTAGGCAGCGTAATTTGACAATTTCTCTCTCAGGCCGTATAATGGACCCAGCATTACGCCGGAAAGGAGTCTGACCCATGCTAATAAACATTACTGTCTCCGTTTTGATATTATCTCTTTTGATTTTCCTTGTGCTCCGTTGTTTGGCCGACTGGGGCCTGCCGGTGGCCGTTCCGGCTCTGGGAGGCGGAACGGCCGTCCAGGACAGTGCTGTCCTGAAAAACGCCGCGCCCTCGAAAGGGCAGGACCTGCGGGTGTTCCTCTTCGCCCTGGCGGTACGGCTGGCCGTGCTTTTGGGCTTTGCCGCGGCGGTGGTTTTGGCCTCCAGCTCTGAGGCGACCTTAGAGGGCTTTCTCTCCAAATTCCAGCTTTGGGACGCCCGCCACTACCTGAACCTGATCGAGCAGGGCTATGCCGGGTATGAGGAAGAGGGACGGCACATTTTCCTGGTCTTCTTCCCAGCCTATGTGTGGGTCTGCCGCCTCTTTGGCCTGGCGATGCCCACCCTGGCGGCGGCTCTGCTGGTCTCTGTGCTGAGCTTTTCCTGGGGCTGCTGCTATGTCTACCGGCTGGGCCGGGAGTTCTACGGCGAAGCCACGGCCTGGTATGGGGTGCTGTTCCTGTGCGCGTTCCCCTTCTCCTTCTTCTATGGCGCGGCCATGACCGAGGGCCTGTTTTTGCTCTCCACGGCAGCGGCCTGTTACTACGCGGTCAAGGGCAGGTGGCTGGCCTACGGCCTGTGGGGCGCTTTGGCCGCCGCCTGCCGTATGACCGGCATACTCGTCATCGCCTTTGCCGGGGTTGAGTTGCTGCGGACCCTCAAGCCCCTGGCCCCTCCGGCGGGGCAGTCCCTTCGGCGTAGCTGCAAGCCCTTTCTTCTGCGCCTGCCCCTGGTGCTTCTGCCCCTGCTGGGTACAGCCTCTTATCTGCTGCTCAACTGGCATGTGGACGGGGACCCCTTCGCTTTCGTGGGACACCAGGAGCACTGGCACCAGGGCAGCATGTGGATCTCCCAGGTGGTGGAGTATCTGATTCGGTACGCCAAGAATTACGCCGCCCAGTCCATCGGCTGGGCCATCTGGTTCCCCTCGCTGCTGCTGTTCGCGGGGTTCCTGGCTGTGCTCTGGCTTTCGGCCCTGCGGCGGGAGAGCCGTCCCAGCCTGCTGGTCTTTGCCTTGGGATATTTCACCGCGAACTTCTCCCTCTCCTGGCTGCTCAGCGCGGGGCGTTATCTTTCCGGAGGCTTCCCCCTGTTCCTCCTGCTGGCCGCCCTGGTGGAAAAATACCCCCGCCTGCGGGACTTCCTGCTCCTGGCGGAAAGCCTCTTCCTGGGCGTCTACCTATACGCCTACGCCAATAACGCCCAAATCATGTAGCTGGCCTCCGGTGCTTAAGAACCTTTCTGAAGAAAGGTTCTTAAGAATCTCCAAAGACTTTTACACGTTTGACGGTGGGGAAAGGAGGCGGATGGGCGCTCGGTTTGGAGCTTGGCTCTTTCCCGTTGGTTGAGGCGGGCTTGCAAGTCTACCACCCAGCGCCTTCGCGGGCAACTCCGCTTGCCAGTAACCCAGCGCCAGCACGCGCGTGTGGGTCCAGCGTCACGCTGGCCTCCGGCGGCTTAAGAAACTTCTTGAAAGAAGTTTCTTAAGAATCTTCAAGAACTTTTACACGTTTGACGGTGGGGAAAGGAGGCGGATGGGCGCTCGGTTTGGGGCTTGCGGCTTGGGCCAGTACCGGGCGGCGTGGTTTTGACATGCCTTTTATAAAAAGAGCCCCGAGACTCTTCAAAACTGCCGCAGGGTAAGGCCTGTGCGGAAAGAGTCTCAGGGCCCTATTTTTGTCTAACCACTTTTCAGTAAAGCCAACCGCCTACACGGCCTCACTGCCAGCGCATTCGCGGGCGCTCAGCTACCGCATAACCCCAATCCCAGTGCGCGTGTGGGTGCAGCGTCACGCTGCCGCGTGTGGATGCAACGTCACGTTGCTCACGTTGCCATTTCCTCGGCGGCTAGGAGGACGCCTAGCTGGCCGCTGGGGTAGTTCACGCCGCCCTGCATCCATACGGCGTATGGCTCCCGCAGGGGGCCGTCGGCGGAGAGCTCGATGGAAGAGCCCAGGGTGAAGGTCCCCGCCGCCATGATCACGTCGCTGTCATAGCCCGGCATGGGGCTGGGCTCCGGCACCACGAAGGCATCCACCGGCGAGGCCTTTTGAATCCCCCGGCAAAAGGCGATCAATGCCTCCCGCGTCCGCAGCTCAATGGCCTGGATGATGTCCGCGCGCGCCTCCTCCGGCCGGGGCGTGACCGCAAAGCCCAACCGCTGGAACAGCGCCGAGGCGAATACCGCCGTTTTCAAAGCCTCTCCCGTCACATAAGGCGCGTGGAAGGCCCCCAGGTACAGCTCCCGGTTGTGGCCCAGGGTGCAGCCCAGCTCCCGACCCGTGCCGGGGGTGGTCAGCCGGTAGGCGCACAGCTCCACCAGGTCGTGCCGTCCGGCAATGTACCCCCCGGTGGGCGCGACGCCGCCGCCTGGGTTTTTAATCAGCGACCCGGCCATCAGGTCTGCCCCATGGGCGGTGGGCTCCTCCCGCTCCACAAATTCGCCGTAGCAGTTGTCCACCATGACGATGCAGTCCGGCGCCTTTTGCTTGGCAAAGCGGGCCAGCCTCTCGATCTCCGCCACAGAGAGGGAAGGCCGCAGGCTGTAGCCACGGGAGCGCTGGATGTACACCATTTTGCAGTCCTTGCCGATCTCCCGGTCCAGTTCCTCATAGTTGGGCGTGCCGTCCGGCAGCAGATCCACCTGCTCGTACACCACGCCGAAGTCCTTGAGGGACCCGGGCTCCTCCCGGCCGGGCAGGCCGAAGACCCCCTGGATGGTGTCGTAAGGGGTGCCGGTGGCGCACAGCACCGTGTCGCCAGGGCGCAGCACACCGAAAAGGACCACGGTCAGGGCATGGGTGCCGCTGACAAAGTTGTACCGCACCAGCGCGTCCTCGGCCTCAAAAGCGGCAGCGTACACTTCGTCCAGAGCGTCCCGGCCCCGGTCACCGTAGCCATAGCCGGTGCTGGCAGCAAAATAGCTCTCGCTGACCCGGGCCTTTTGAAAGGCGTGGAGCATCTTCTGCTGGTTCCAGCGCTGGTTGGCCTCGATGCGGGCAAACTGCTCCGCCGCCTGGTCCTGGGCCTCCTGGGCCAGCTTGGCCAGGCGCTCGCTGACGGTAAAACTAGGGTAAATTTCCATTGGTAACATCCTTTCTTTTTCTTGTTATGGGGAATTGAGCAAGGGATGGAGCTTGTTTTGGGGGAGCGTTACGGAGTGGCCTCCGGCGGCTTAGGGGCGCTGCCCCTAAGAACCCTGCCACCTTTGAAAAGGTGGACGAAACTTTTACTGTTTCGCTCAACTAGCTCTCTGCTGGGCCCGTCCGTTCATCCAAGCCTTTCGGTTCTCCCGTTTGCCTGGGCCCATCGGCCTATTTCTTGAAAGCCCAGCCGGGCGTAAAAGGCCTCGTTCTCTCCCTCTTTCCGCAGGGCGTACAGGGTCCGGCCGGGAAGCATGGCCTCGATTCCCCGGACCAGCGCCGTGCCCAGCCCTTGGCGGCGGAAGGCCTCCTCCACCGCCAAACCGGACAGCACCGCCGCCTCTTCCGTGACCGCTCCCGCGGCCGCGCAGCCAACGGGCCTGCCCTCCGCCTCCATCACCAGGGCCCGGGCCGCGCCGTGGCGCAGCCGGTGGGACAGGTCCAGGTAAAAGGCCTCCCAGGGGCCCGCCAGGCCCGCTTCGGCCAGCAGCCAGTATGCGGCCCGCAGGTCTACCGAGCCTTGGGACAGGGGGGCGCGGGACGGCAGGGGCTTGGCCAAAACCGGGCCGCTTAAGGCCGGGGCAAGCCCCAGATCCTGCAAAAACTCCGGGGGACCAAAGATGGCGGCGGCTCCCAGCATACGCGCAAAGGCGGCGGCCTCCTCCGGGTCTTCGGGGGAACCGGCCAGGGTCAAGGCCCCGTCCAGCTGGCAGTAGGCGGCGGAGCCGTCCGTCCAGAACCGGGCAAAGTTCCGCCGGAACCCGTAGGAGGCCTCTACCGCCGCCACCTTGCATCCAAAGGCCGTGCCCCGGCACAGCCGCCGGAGCTCCCCGGCCCGCAGCTCTTCATCCACAAAACGGATCAGGGGTTTCCCCTCCTCAAAGAAAAATGCCCCGCAGCCGCGAGGCATTCCTCAGAAATTTGCTTATTTCACAAAGTACATCACGGCATTGGCCACCAAAACCAGCACGAAGAACCCAATGGCGATCACCTTGGTCCATCGGGACAAAAACGCGTCCACGGACCGGGCCTTGTTCTTGGAGAGGAAGGTATCCGCCCCGCCGGTGACCACACCCATGTTTTTCTGGTTGCCCTCCTGCAGCAGCACCGCCACAATAATGGCGATGGACAAAAGCAGCAGCAAAATGGCCAGAATAATCTCATATGGCGTCATAGCAGCTCGTCCTTTCTTTATCAGTCGCTTTTCTTATGTTACCATGTTTCCGGGGCTTTTGCAAGCCCTGAACGAATTTTTTCTCTTTTTTTCTTTGGCCCGCGCATATCCGCCGCCCTGGCGGCCATGATAATACCAAGCGGCAGGTCAGCGTTTGCGTACCCCTTGGCAAACCGGATATCGCCCAACCGGGCCGGAACAGCCTTTTGGCGGTTCTGAGGAATATCCCGCCAAAGGGCTCCGGCCGCATGCCCCCTGGGAGAGCTGGTAAACGCCAGCCTTCCCAGGGGGCGAATTTTTGGGCCTCCGGCGCAAGACCTCGGGGTCTCCGCCCCCGAACCCCCGCCACCTTTGAAAAGGTGGACGAAACTTTTACACGTTTTGGGGCGCGGGAACAGAAGGCTGGGCGCTCGGTTTGGGGCGGGAAGCTATAGCTCCCCTAAAAGCCCTGTAACCTTTGAAAAGGGTGAGCGTCTGCCAGTACGCCGCGAACCGTCCGAGACGGCAGTCGAGAAGGACGAAACTTTTACTGGCCCACTGTTGAAGCTCATGTGTTAATCCATGCGTTTGGATGCTCCCTCAATCACGCTTCCGTGGCCTTTTAGGCTTCCTGCTCCCTAAAATAACGATCCAGCAGCCGGGTGACCTCCCGCACGTCGATGGGCTTGGAAATGTGGGCGTTCATGCCCGCGTCCAGACATTTCTGCACGTCCTCGGCAAAGGCGTCCGCCGTCATGGCGATGATGGGCAGGCCCGCGTCCGGGTGGTCCAGCCGGCGGATGGCCTCGGCGGCCTCAAAGCCCGTCATCACCGGCATGCGGATGTCCATCAGCACCGCCTGGTAATAGCCCGCCGGAGACTGGGAAAGCTTGTCCACGCAGATCTGCCCGTTCTCCGCCCAGTCCAGCTCCAGCCCGTATTCGGAGAGCAGCTCGCTGGCGATTTCCCAGTTCAGCTCGTTGTCCTCCGCCACCAGCACCCGCTTGCCGGTAAAGTCGGCCCGGTCCTCTTGAGGCTTGTCCTCCTCCGAGGGGAGGGCCTCGCCGGCATAGCGGCGCAGTCCGTAGAACAGCGTGGACTTGAACAGCGGCTTGGAAATAAACCCGTTGACGCCCGCCGCTTTGGCGTCCTCCTCGATGTCGCTCCAGTCGTAGGCGGAGATCAGTAAAATGGGAATCCGGTCCTCCAGCCGGCGGCGCAGCTCCTTGGCGGTGGCGATGCCGTCCATGCCGGGAAGCTTCCAGTCCAGCAGGATGATGTGGTAGCAGTCTCCCCGACTGTGGCGTTCCTCCACCCGCCGGACCGCCTCCTCGCCGGAGAGGGTCCAGTCCGCGTTCACTCCGATGGACTTTAAGGCCGAAATCGTGCTCTCGCACAGGAGCTTGTCGTCGTCTACCACCAGCATGTTCCAGGGGGGCAGAATCATGTTCTGCTCCGCCGCCTCGGTGCGTTCCAGGTCCAGGGTGACATGGAACTGAGTGCCCTGGCCCTGGCTGCTCTCCACATCGATGCTGCCGCCCATGGCGTCCACGATAAACTTTGTGATGGCCATGCCCAGGCCCGTGCCCTCGGTCTTGTGGACTCGGGTGCTGTCCTCCCGGGAGAAGGAGTCGAAAATGTGCGCCTTAAACTCTTCCGACATGCCGATGCCGGTATCCTTCACCCAGAACTGCACCCGGACGAAGTCCTTGCCCCGGGGGGAATCCTCTTCCTGCATGATCACCTGGATCTTCCCCTCGTCCGGGGTAAACTTCACGGCGTTGGAGAGGATGTTCAGCAGCACCTGGTTTAGCCGCACGCTGTCGCACAGCACGTTTTCCGCCGAAATATCCAGAATGGACACCCCGAAGTTCTGCCGCTTGGCCTTTACCTGGGGCTGGACGATGCTGACCAGGCTCTCCATCAGCTCCCGCAGGGAGACCCGGTCGCAGTTCAGGGTCATCTTGCCGCTCTCGATCTTGGACATATCCAACACGTCGTTGATGAGCCCCAGCAGGTGGCGGCTGGAGTTGGTGATCTTATGCAGGCAGTTCTGCACCTGCTGGCGGTTGTCCAGGTTGGCGGTGGCAATGGCCGTCATGCCCACGATGGCGTTCATGGGCGTGCGGATGTCATGGGACATGTTGGACAAGAACTCGCTTTTGGCCTTGCTGGCCCGCTCGGCCTGGGCCTGGGCCCTTTCCGCCTCCCGGCGGGCCTCCACGGCCAGGGTAAGGGAATTTTCCGCGGTCTGCCGGGCCTCCTCCACGGCCTTGAGCTGGCGCTTATTGATGCCGTAGTAGCCGATGAAGATCAGCACCAGCATCCCAAAAACCGCCGCGCAGGAGAGCATGCCCACCAGCAGCATCTTCCGGCTCATCTCGTCGATGCTGCTGTTAAGGGAGTCGTACGGCATACAGGTGATCAGGTACCATTCGGAGAGGGGGAGCTTGGTGCCGAACATATGCCGCCGCTCGCCCCGGATGGAGATCTTGCTGGAATAGTTTTCCCCCTCGTGCATGGCGGCGCTCAGCTCATCGACCAGCTGCTGGGTGGTCTGGCCATCAATTTCATCATACAAAGACCTTACACGGTCGAAGTAGTCGTCCCGCACCGCGTCGCTGGTGCGGATGACAAAGCTGCCGTTCTCCCGAATGATGAAGGAATAAATCTTGTCGTCATTTTCCTGCAGGGCCAGGGTTTGGGTGATGTAGTCCGCCGGAATGCTGGCTACCAGCGCCATGGCGTCCCGGCCGTCCTCCATGCGGTAGCTGCACGGCACGCCCAGCAGCACCAGGTTCTCCCCCTTGCCGTCCGAGCCCACCGCCACCTTGGAGCCTCCCTGGCCCAGGGTCTCCAGGAAGGGGGGCGGGTCGGTGATGACCAGGTTTTCTCCATAGATCATCTCAAACTCCCCCAAAGAGTTGAGAAGGGCCAGCTGGGAAAAGCCCCGGGCCGCCCCCGTGGCGGCCAGCTCCTCCAGCACGTCCTCCCGGCCCGCCTCAGGCCGCACATCGTCCGGAAGGATGTCCTCCACGATGCTCTCCACCTGGTTGAGCCGCAGTTCCACCGTCGTCTGAAAATGCATGGATATCTGGTCGCTCATGCCGTGCATGTAGGAGTCGCCCACCTGAGAGATGGTGTCAAAGCTGATCCGGTCCATATATTGGGAGAGGAAAAAGAACACGCCGAAGGTAAAGATGGAGACGGCCAGAAAGCTTCCCACCAGGAAATGGGTCGGATTAATTTTTTTTATATCCATGCAGAGATCCCCTCACTCGGTCTTGGAGTTTTTACCGTCTTAAAGCTGCTCCTTATAGGCCGCGATGGCTCCGGCAGTCTCGTCATAATCGGCCAGCACCCTTTCGTACAGGGCGGGCGCCTCGGGGCTGCGGCCGTTGCGCAGGGCCTCGGTCAAGGCGCTGCTGGACTGTAGCAGCCGGGTAAAGGCCAGGTTCTGGCACATGCCCTTCATGGTGTGGGCCGCCCGGAAAGCCTCCCCGTCGTTGCCGCCCTCCCAGGACTCCTTCAAGAGCCCATAGGTCTTGTCCTCCAAAAACTTCAGCACAAATTTCTGGATGAATTTCTCGCTGGGCAGCCGGGAGCTTACCTCGGCGTAGTCTCCGCCCAGCATGGCATAACATTCCTGCAAGGTCATAACGGTTCCTCCGTATATGTTTATTAGAATATGGGGTTTCGCTTCCGCCTGCCGGTTTCAAAATGAACATACGCTTCGCGTTTCAGGGCTTCTCCGAATGTACGCTTTGCGTACATTATAACACGAACCGAAGCCAGGTTCAAGGTGGAAATGCTTTGGGGGGCCAAAAGAAGTGTTAGAAGCTGTATTCATAGAACCTGTATTCATAAGTGTTCTGCAAAAAACGACAGGGATGCTTGAGTCGGGACTACGTCCCGAAGGAGGCCTAACGGCCCCATTTTGCAATGTGTGGCCTCCGGCGGCTTAGGGGCTCTGCCCCTAAGAACCCTGCCAGGGGCCTAACGCCCCTGGACCGCGCATATTGCCCACCTACAACTGTCAGCGTAACCGTTCTTCGGCTGTGAATACAGCTTCTTATTTCCGCTCTGGCCAACCAAACGTAACAGTAAAAGTTTTGTCCACTTTTTCAAAAGTGGTGGGGGTGGAGGGGGCAAAGCCCCCTCCCGGCCCTGCCGGCGGGTCAGCCTTCTTCGTCCTTCTCTCCGCCAAACTCGATGATCTCAGACTGGTTGGCGTACACGCTCACCTCTCCGGAATCCTTTAGCGAGGTCTCGTTCCCCGTATAGAACAGGTACTGGCCGCGCCCCGCCTGCTTCACCGCGTACAGGGCCTTGTCCGCCGCGCCCATCAGGGCCTTGAAGTTGGGCCCCAGCTGCTCCGTGGTGGCCACGCCCATGCTGATGGAGATGGTGAAGCCCCGAAAGTCCTCCCCGTTCAGGGCGGAATGCATCCGGCGGATGATGGGCTCCAGCTCCTGGTGGTAGGCAAAGAAGATGATGTACTCGTCCCCGCCCACCCGGGCCACAATGTCCCCGCTGCGGATGGTCTGGTGCAGCTTGCCGGCAATGTGCACCAGCAGCTCGTTGCCGAACAGGTGCCCGTAAGTATTGTTCGCCATCTTGAAGAAGTCGCAGTCAAAGAAAGCCAGGGCGTACTTGCCCTCCGGGCTTTCCTTCAGCCGGGCCTCCACCTGCTTCTGGGCGCTGGTCAGGTTTAAAAGGCCCGTCAGTCCGTCCAAAGAGGCGCGGCGCTCCAGGTTCTCCAGGTAGCTGCGGGAGCTGTGGATGTCAATGGCCTTGCCGATAACCCCCCGCAGCTGGGCGGGCTCGTCATCGGACCAAAGGGCCTGCATCACAAAGCGGAACCACCGCATAGTGCCATCGAAGCTCATCTTGGTCTCCAAAGTGACAATGGGGTCATCCGGGGTAGTGGTGTCAATGGCGTCAGAGAGCTTTTCGCCCAGGCCGCCGTCCAGGTATTTCCGCCCCCGGGGATCGTTGAAGGGGTCCATGACAATCTCATCCACCCCCAGGGCCTTGGCCCCCCAGGTATTGAAGGAAACCATAGAGGGGGAGATGGTGTACTCAAACTGGATCTCCTTGCTCATGGCCGCGAAGAAGCTGTACTTCATGCGCTCGTGCTCCAAAAGCTGCAAGGTCCGGTTGGAGGCGGAAAGCTCCGCGTGCTGGGAGAATTTGTCTGCCATATTGTCCAGCACATGCTTCTGGCTCTCCCGCACATGGGCCTGGCCGCCGTTGAGCTCCTCCTGCAAGGTGTCCGCCGCCTCCAGCAGGCATTCCAGCAACAGGGGGTTAAAGGCGCCGCACTCGTTGTTGGTGATCATCTTCACGGCCTGCTCGTGGCTAAAGGCGGGCTTGTAGACCCGCTGGCTGGTCAGGGCGTCGTATACGTCGGCCATGGCCACGGTCTGGGCGGAGATGGGAATCTCCTCCCCCTTCAGGCCGTCCGGATAGCCCCGGCCGTCCCAGCGCTCGTGGTGCCAGCGGCAGATCTCGTAGGCGACCTTCACCAGGGGCTCGTCCTGGTGGACCGAAAGCCCCTCCAGCATGTTGGCGCCGGCCAGGGAGTGGGTCTTCATCACCTCGAACTCCTCCTGGGTCAGCCGCCCGGGCTTGTTGAGGATCTTGTCGTCGATGGCGATCTTGCCGATGTCGTGCAGGGCGGAGGCCTCGCTGATCAGGGCCACCTGGTCCTTAGTCAGGCCGTAGCGGTCCGTCTTCTTCATCAGGGCCCGCAGCAGCACCTCGGTCAGCCGCCGCACATGGATGACGTGCTGGCCGCTCTCGCCGTTGCGGAACTCCACGATGTGGCTCAGGATGTCGATCATCAAAAGGCTGTTCTGCTCTTTCTCGATGATCTGCTCGGCCACCAGGGCTTCCAGCTCCTGCTGCTTGGCGGAGCTGAGCAAGGTGTTCACCACCCGGCGGCGGACCACCCGTGCGTCGAAGGGGCGGCTGATGAAGTCCGTGACCCCCAGCTCCAAGGCCTGGTCGATCCGGTCCGAGGCCGTCTCGGCGGAGATCATGATCACCGGGATGGACTCGATCCAGCCCCGCTGGTTCATCACGCCCAGCACGCCGAAGCCGTCCATCTCCGGCATGACGATGTCCAGCATCACCAGGGAGATCTCCGCCCCCTGCCGCTGGAGCACGCCCACGGCCTTCAGCCCGTCCTCCACCTCAATGGTGTCGTATTCCCCACCCAGCATATCCACCAAGATCGAGCGGTTCATTTCCGAGTCGTCCACGATCAGTATTTTCTGCCTTCGTTTGGGCCCTTCCATCTGGTGAGCCTCCTTTCTATTCCTCGCCGGCGCGGCGGGCGCGCCTGACGTTTTGGTCCAATTCGCGGTCTAAAAATATTCCACATTATTATAATACATTCCATCCGAAATGGCAAGCCCCTAGATATATGGCTGGAGGAAAAAGCTTTCATATTTGAAAGAGAATTTTAAAACCATCCTCCCTCCAGGCCGGCCCGCAAAGAAGTGCGGAAACGCTGGGTTTTTGGCCCCCGCAAGGGGAGAAGGACCGGCCTCAGCCGATGAGCATGCGGCCTTGGGGAAAGATGGTCCCGGCGGTTTTAGCGCGCATTAAGATGGACACCCCAAAGGACAGGGGGCCCACCCGGCCAATGAACATGGTCAGGCACAAAAGCAGCCGGGAGACCGGTTCCAGCCGGGGGGTCAGGCTGGCGCTGAGGCCCGCCGTGCCAAAGGCCGAGGCGGACTCGTACAGCAGGTCCAGAAAGGGCAGGCCGGGGTTTAGAAAGCGCAGGGCGCAGGCGTCGGCAAACACCACCCCCAGCCCCAGCAGCATCACGGTCAGGGACTTGTACACCACGCTGGGGGCGAACCGGTGGCGCAGCACTACCGCCTCCTCGCTGCCCCGCAGGGTGGAAAACACCGTGACCAGCAACACCACCAAGGTGGTGGTCTTCACCCCGCCCGCCGTGGAGCCGGGACAGCCGCCAATGAACATCAGCGCCACGGAGAGGACCTTGGTAAAGTCCCCCTGGGCCCCAATGTCCACCGAGGCAAAGCCCGCCGTGCGGGTGTTCACCGACTGGAACAGGGCCGTGTTCCACTGCTCGAGAAAGCCCATGCCCGCCATGGTCCGGCCCCGCTCCAGCAGGTAGAACCCCAGGGTGCCGCCGACGAGCAGGGCCAAAGTGGCCCGCAGGCAGATCTGGGAGTGGAAGTTCAGCCGCTGGCGGCCCCGCCCCCGCAGAGGCGAGAGCAGCTTGCACTGGTAAATGTCCCGCACCACCACAAAGCCCAGGCCCCCGGTGGCGATCAGCGCCGAGATGGTCAGGCAGACCAAGGGGTCCCCGGAAAAGGCGGTGAGGCTGGAATTACCCGGCACAAAGCCCAGAATGTCGAAGCCCGCGTTGCAGTAGGCCGAGACGGAGACGAACACCGCCGGCCATATGCCCGCCGCGCCGTACTCCGGCACAAAGCGCAGCATCAAAAGCCCCGCCCCCAGCAGCTCGCAGCAAAAGGTGAAGCCCAGCATCAGCCTTAAAAGCCCCGCCGCGCCGGGCATGTCGCCGCCCGAGGCCTCCCCGGTGAGGAGCATCTCCCGCAGGCCCAGCCGCCGGTGCACCAGCAGAGAAAAACCCGTGGCAAAGGTGGAAAGCCCCAGCCCGCCCAGCTGAATGAGCCCCAGCACCACCGCCTGGCCGAAGGGCGACCAGTGGGAGGTGGTGTCCACCACGGAGAGGCCCGTGACGCAGGTGGCCGAGGTGGCGGTGAACAGGGCGTCCAGAGGGTTTGAAAAGCGGCCTGAAGCGGAGGACAGGGGCAGCGCCAGCAGCGCCGTGCCCAGGGCGATGAGCAAAAAGAAGCTGATCACGATCAGCCGGATGGGGGCGGTGCGTTTCATTTTTTGGGAAAGCTTCTGCTTTCGGGTAAGAGAGAGGGGCATAAAGACACTCGCTTTCAAAGAGTCTCGCCGCCGGCCCGGCCGGGGCCCGGAGCGTAACCGAGGCTTTTTTATGTTTTGTTAACGCGGCTGTTTTTTACGATGCTACGCCAGCAGCTGCTTGGAAAGTCCGGAGCGCTCCAGAAGCAGCATCAGCGGCACGCCCAGAAGATAGCAGACCACCAGCTCCCCCAAGCCCACCGACAGCGCGCCCGAGGCGAAAGCCGCCCAGGAAAAGTTGCTCCAGGAAAAGGAGTCTGCCAGACAGGAAATTTCCAGCCCTACCACAAGGGCATTGGCCAAAACCGGCGGCAGGGGGGCCAAAATGGGAATGTTCTTATACTTCACATGGGCCAGCGCCCAAGAGCCCAGGGCCGCTAACAGCGTGGCCGCTGTGCCGAAGACCCAGTCCACCGGACCCAGAGGGCTGCCCAGGTTGGCCAAAAAGCAGCCCAGCGCCAGCCCCGGCACAGCGGCGGGGGTAAAGGCGGGCAAAACGGTGAGGGCCTCGGAGAAGCGGAACTGAATGGGGCCGTAGGCCAGGTTGAGAGCCGCGGCCGCATAGGTGAGCGCGGCGTAGAGCCCCGCGATGACTGCGCTCAGAGCCAGAAAGCGGGTTTTTTTGACGTTTGACATGGTGTGAAAAACCTCCATTGCCGGGGCCTGCCAGAAAGCGGCCCCTAGTTTTGTTTAAGGTCAGGATGTTTCGACTGACCGGCGCACAGAACGCCATGTTATATGATACGACACTTCGGGAAAAATTGCAAGCCCCTTCCGGAGACGGGAGTGTCCAAACGCGTTGATAAAGGGAGATTAGAGTGGTCAGTGAGCCAATAAAAGTTTCGTCCACCTTTTTAAAGGTGGCGAGGTTCTTAGGGGCAGAGCCCCTAAGCCGCCGGAGGCCTTCTAATACTTCTATAACAACGCCCTTCGGACACTCCCCCCGGAGACAGAGCTCGGCCGGCGCGGGCCCTATAACTTTTTTGATAAATTTCGGCAAAGCCCTTGACAATCCACCCTCATTGGATTATAATAACCCTCAGACATGCGGGCGTAGCTCATCTGGTAGAGCGCCACCTTGCCAAGGTGGAGGTAGCGAGTTCGAGCCTCGTCGTCCGCTCCAGCGGGGTGCCCCCGCCGGCAGAACGCGCACCCACTCTGTCTGGGTGCGCGTGCTTTTTGTCCGGGGACGGCGGCGTCCGAGCCAAGGCGCCCGCGCGCCGCCCCATAACAGTCCGTTCCCATCGCTCCCGCAGAAACAGAGGGGCCCTTGCGGCTTTCTCTTTTTGCATGCCGGAGCTTTTCTTGTATCTGCCCGCCCTTTCTCCCGCAGCCGGTCCGCTTGAAAACCGGCGGAGCCGCCTTCAAGCGGACCGGCTGGTTTAAGAACCTGTATTCATAGTCGATGGACGCCGTATGGGCGGGACTTTTGCAGCCCAGCGGCGTTAAAAAATCTTGCAATGCGCCAGCATTCCTGCGATTTTTTGCCTTGCTGGACCGCAAAATTCCTCGCCCACCCGGCATCCCCGCCTATGAATACAGGTTCTAAGAATACCGCACAGGAGGCCGCTTATGACACAGCCTATGGCGCTGAACATCATCAACGAGGTGCGAAAGGTCATTGTAGGCAAGGACACCGCCGTCTGCAAAACCCTGATGGCCATTTTGGCCGGGGGCCACGTGCTGCTGGAGGACAACCCCGGCGTGGGCAAGACCACCTTGGCCCTGGCCTTTTCCCGGGCCATGGGCCTGCGCTTCGCCCGGGTGCAGTTCACCCCCGAAACCATGCCCGCCGACGTGGTGGGCTATTCCATGTATAACAAGGACTCCGGCCAGCTGGAATACCGCCCGGGCCCGGTGCTGTGCCATGTGTTTTTGGCCGACGAGATCAACCGCACCAGCGCCAAAACCCAGAGCGCCCTTTTAGAGGTGATGGAGGAGGGCCAGGTCACGGTGGACGGAGTCACCCGCCGCCTGCCCCAGCCCTTCACGGTCGTCGCCACCCAGAACCCCCTGGGCTCCGCCGGCACCCACCCCCTGCCCGAGTCCCAGCTGGACCGCTTTATGCTGCGGCTGAGCCTGGGCTACCCCTCCGCCGAGGAGGAGGTCCGGGTGCTCAAGCAGCCGGAATTCCCCCGGCCCCTGGAAGCGGTGCGGGCCGTGGCCTCCACCGAACAGGTGGAGCAGATGAAGCAGGAGGCCAACCGGGTTCATGTGGCGGACGACCTGTACCGCTATGTGGCGGACCTGTGCGTGGCCAGCCGGGAGCACGCGGCCCTGCGGCTGGGGGCCAGCCCCCGGGCGGGCCGGGCTCTGATCCGGATCTGCCGGGCCTCGGCCTGGATGGCCGGCCGGGACTACGTGGTCCCGGCGGACATCAACCTGCTCTTTTACAGCGTAATGGAGCACCGCGTCGCGCTGGAGCCCCAGGCCAAAATGAGCGGCAAAACCGCCCATGGCGTGCTGGAGCAGATTATGGGCCAGGTGCCGGCCCCCAAGCTGGTGCGCTAGGCGGGGTGGCCGCTGGCGGCCAGGGTTTCACCCTGGACTGGACCAAACTTTTTGAAAAAAGTTTGGATCAAAAACTTTTAAACGTTTTACGGAGGTGGAGGGAGTGAGTTGAGCGCTCGGTTTGGGGCGTGCACGTTTACCACGCAGCGCCTTCGCGGGCGATGAAGCCAACGTGTTACTCAAAGCTTGCACGCGCGTGTGCCCACCGCTAGGTGCGCTCGGTTCCAGG
>CAOKRG010000043.1 GCA_948471095.1 uncultured Oscillospiraceae bacterium | reverse complement strand
TCCAGGCTGCCTCCTGGCTTGCCCTTCGCGCTGCCCTCTCTCGAGCGCTTGACTATGATACCACGGACCGGTCCAAATGTCAACACCTTTTTTCGATTTTTTCCGAGTTTTTTTATTCCTCCCCTTTTCCGTCTATATCCAGTAGTATATTCCCTTTTTCCTCCAATATACGGAATCCGCCATTTCTTTCCAGGCATACTTTTCCTCTGTCCGCGTAAGAGTAATAAGGAGAAGGGAGGACGAGCCCATGAATTTGAAACGGAAAAAGGCCCTGCTTTTCCTCTGGCGGGGGATTCTAGTGGTCCTGGTCAACGTGATGATTTTTGCCATGCTTTCCACCGGGACCTCCCGGGCACTTTCCAAATACGGCTCCACCGGCGGCGAGGTCGCCCTGATTCAGCAGCGCTTGCAGGAGCTGGGCTACAACCCCGGCAAGGCGGACGGCATTTACGGCACCCAGACGAAGAATGCGGTCATCTCCTTCCAGCGGGACTATGGGCTGGACGACGACGGCATTGCCGGGCCCAAAACCCTGGAGGCCCTCGGCCTGACCGGCGGGGGCGGCTCCGGCGGGGGCTTCGGCGGCTTTTCCGAGGCGGACGTGCAGCTGCTGGCCACGATCATTTCCGCCGAGGCCCGGGGCGAACCCTACCAGGGCCAGGTGGCGGTGGGGGCGGTGATTCTAAACCGCATGGCCCACCCCTCCTTTCCCAACACGCTTTCCGGCGTGATCTACCAGGAGGGGGCCTTTTCCTGCCTGTATGACGGCGGGGTCAACGCGCCGGTGGCCGACTCGGCCTATACGGCGGCGCGGGAGGCCATCAACGGCAGCGACCCGACCGGCGGGGCCATCTATTATTATAATCCGGCGAAGACCACGAATAAGTGGATCTGGTCCCGGCAGGTGGTGGCTGTGATCGGGGCGCACAATTTCGCTATTTAAGGAAATCCCACGGCAGCGGCCCAGGAAAAGTTCTTGACGATCCTGCAAGTTCGCAGAGCGAACTTGGCCGCCGGCAGAGGAAGATTTCCAGTCGAAGTGAAAAACAGCGGACTCCTCGATGCATCCCGCCCTTCCGTCAAAAAAGGGAAGCTGCATGAAGGAGTCCTCTGTTTTCACTGCGTTCAAAGGCGTTATCTGGCACGGCGGCGCAGCTTTTGTACGCTGTCTATGGCTGATGTGATAGAGCATGGCGCTCGATCTGTTTCGCCTGCGCCGCCTTAAGGACAGGGGCAGGGGCGCCGCCGGCGGCCTAAGGAACTTCTTGAAAGAAGTTCCTTAGGAATCTTCAAGAACTTTTCCTGTTGCGCTGAATTTTGCTTACAGCTTTCGGATGGGGAACCACTGCTGGCTTTTTCCGTCCGCCGGATCGGTAAAGTCCTGCGCCGCCCCCGCCAGGGCCAGCCCGGCTCCTTCCATATACCGCAGCGCCTCTTGGAACGCCTCCGGCCCCGCCGCTTCCGCCACCAGGTATTCGAAGCCGGGCAGCGTCCACTTGCTCCAGCCCTCCGGGGCCTCCGCGCCGTCCTCGCACTCGATCCCGGCCAGGTACAGCCCCTGGGTGAAATTTTCCTCCCAGGGCGCAAAGCTGCGGGAGAAATCCGTCATGGCCCCCCATATGCCCGCAAGGCTTCCGTCCTCCTTGGTTTTGGCCAGGGTCTGGACCTCGCCAAAGCCGCCGTTGGCTTCCGCCCAGAGCTTTTGGATAAACCCTTCGCCCTGCCGGGTGCTCCCCTCTTTTCCAATGACGGAAAAGCTCTCTTTCACACGCCTTGTTAGCTTCATGCTTCCCTCTCCTTAACCGGCAGCCAGATGTAGCACTCATAGTCCGCCCCGTCTTCCGCTTTCGGGTACACCTCAATGTTGGTGGGGAACGCCAGCTCATACTGCGGGTTCCCCGGCAGCCACTCCTGAAAAATCTGCGTGTTAAGCGTCTGCAGGGACCCCGGCAGCGGCCCCTGGGCCCGGAACTTGGCCCAAGTGGCGGCGGGGATCTCCCGCACCTCCATGCCCTCCGGCACGGGGCGGCCGTCGTAGTGCCCCGCCGCCATGTAGGTAAACGCCCCCGGGCTTTGCTCCTCCTCAATGCACACGCCGAACAGGCCCACGCAGCACTCCGCAATGGCCCGCTCCCGATCGGTCTCCGGCTTTTTCCCTTGGCACAAAGCCGTAAGGTGCTTTTCCTTCATCTCGTCCCAGAACTTTGGGCACAGCTCATAGCCCCGGTCCATGGGGATCTCCCGCGCCATGCCGATCACTTGAAAGCTGTCCATTTTCTCCACGATGTAGTCCACGTCTCTGCCTCCCTGTATGGTTATCTTGATCTTGAGGGGCAAAAAGGGCCTCACCGCCATGCGCTCCTTTTTGACCTGCGACGGCGAAAACCCGTGGAAGCGGACAAAGGCCTTGGTAAAGCTCTCCGGGGTCTGATAACAGTACTTATAGGCAATGTCGATGACCCTGCCCTCCCCCGCCAGCAGGTCCATGGCGGCCATATAGAGCCTGCGGTCGCGCATATACTCCCCCAGGCTGTAGCCCGTGATGATCTGAAACCCCTTTTGCAGGTAAAAGGGCGAGATATGCACCGCCCGAGCCACTTCCTCGGGCCCCACCGGCTCCAGCAGGTGGGCCTCCATATATTCCACCGCACCACGCAGGGACTTTACCCAATCCATTTTTCCGCCTCCCCCGTTTTCGGTGACGCTTCCATTATAGAACGCTTGTTCGTGGTTGTCAAGAGGGAAATTTTGAAGGGAGTGTCCAATGTGCGTTTTATAGGGAGAAAGCTTCTTAAGTGCAACAGTAAAAGTTTCGTCCACCTTTACAAAGGTGGCGGGGTGTGGGGCAGAGCCCCACGGTCTTGCCGTAATGCGCGTACTTTGCGCATGGAGGCCACTCCGCAAACCCCAAAAATATGTTTGGTAATGCTCGCTTCGCTACGCAGGCCTCCGGCGGCCAGGGTTTCACCCTGGACTGGACCAAACTTTTTGAAAAAAGTTTGGATCAAAAACCTTTAATGGCTCACTGACCAACCTGTCTCCCCTATTCCCCTCAGGCGGCTTTTTCCCGCTTTTTGCGGAAGGAGGAGAGGAACACTCCCGCGCTGAGTATGTACAGGCCCGTCACGGCCAGATAGAAGGGCTTGGCCCCTATGGCGTCGAAGACCACGCCCCCCAGCAAATTGCCCACAATGCCCGCCACGGAGGCCACCGAGGTGAAAAAGGCCTGGGCGCTGGCCTTCAGGTGGTCCGGGGCCAGCTCGTAGACGTAGTTGAGGGAGGAGCCCAGAAACAGGCCGCTCCCCAGCCCGAAAAAGGTGCAGCACACCAGCATGCCAGGCAGGGACCGGGCAAAGAGCCCAAAGCCTAGGCACTCGAGGGACATGAGCAGCGTGGCCCCCAGCACCAGCACCCGCAGGGGGAACCGCCGCCGGAGCTTGACCATCAGCAGCAGAAAGGGAATTTCCAGCAGCGCCCGGTAGCCCAGCAGCACGCCGTACTGCTCCGAATCCACGCCCACGCTCTTCATAAAGTAGGGGATAAAGTTGCCCTCGCAGGCAGCGGCCGTGTAATAGAGAAAGCCGAACGCCAGAAACGCCACATAGGCCTTGTTTTGAAAGAGCTCCCCCAGGTTTAGGCCTCCCTTCTTCCCCCCGCCGCTTTTGGCGGCGGCTTTGGGGCGGGGGCCCGAGGCGGGCTCCCGGGCGAAAAAGGTCATCACGATGGGGACGCTCATCAGCAGCCCGGACACCCAGAAGGTGTTGGGCACGCCCAGGGCGGGCAGCCAGGCGGAGATGATCATGCAGCCGATGGTGAAGAGCAGGGAGCCCAGGCTGCGCAGCATGCCGAAGTTCAGCCCCAGCTCGTTGCAGTTGCGCACCAGAATGTTCTCGGCAAAGGGCGAGCTGGAGGCCCGGAAGAAGTTCACCGCCGGCACATAGCACAGCAGCAGGATGTGCGAATAGGGCAGGCCCGTGGGCACGAAGGGAATGAGCCCATAGAGCACCGCGGCCCCGGCCAGCACCGTGACCAGCACCTTCCTCAGCGAGCCGATGCGGTCGCTGGCCATGCCCCAAAAGGCCACGGACACGATGCCCACCGCGGAGGATATGGCGTTGAGCGCCCCCATGGACGAGGCGGAAAAGCCCACGCTTTGCAGGTACACGGTCTGGTAGACCCCAAAGGACCAGGCGAACCAGAAGATCCCGTTCACTCCCACCAAAATCAACGCCTGCCGCCCCCGCATGCCCAAACGGGCCAGGGGCCCCGCCCCAAAGTGAAATTTTCTCATAAAGCGTCCTGCCGCTCCTTCCGCGTGACCCGCCGGTAATCAAAGAAGATTATAACCGTTCCGCCGGGCTTGTCAAGGGTTATCGGCAAAAATCTTTGGGAAAAACGGAAAGCAGGCGGCCGGGCCGGAAGGGAAGGCGCCGGCCTATCTCCTCACGCTCCGCCAATACCGCCAGAGGAGCGCCCCGAACCGGATGAAGCAGTATAAATAGAGCAGAGACACCAGGCTCAGAAGCGCCACGAGAAAGGCCGCCAGCCCGCCGGGCTCCGGAAAAAGCAGCAGCCGCAGCAAGTTGGGGACCAGGCAGGACAGGAAAACCGCCAGCAGAGGAACCAGCCGCCCCTTGAACACGCGGACCATCATGTCCAGGCGGGACTGGTCATCGCAGAAAATGTCCTCGTCCCCCGCCTCCCCGGCGGGCTTTCGGAAATAGCTGTACCCCAGGTAGTCCTGTAGGTATTCCCAGCCGCAGTCCCGAAACAGCCGCAGGTAGTCGCCCGTCCCGCCCGCCGCGTTGTAGTCCAGCCGGTAGACCACGTCCTCGGGCGGGCAGGCCTCGAACTCATAGAGCCCCAGTCCCCGCAGGCGCAGAAAGCGCCAGCCCTCCCGGTGCCTCTGCCGCAGGTACTCCTCTTCCTTCTGCCACTCCGGCACGGTGTAGAACCGAAGCTCCCATTTTTTCTCACCCATCGCCTTCAAGCGCCTCCTTCATGGTTTGATACAGCCGGGTAATCCGGGCCGTTTCCAGCTCCAGCACCCATTCCCCTAAGGGCGTGACGCGGTAGAGCTTCCTCTGGTCCTCCTCCCGGACGAAGCGGATTAAGCCGTCCCGCTCCATCTTTCTCAGGCTTCCGTACATGGTGCCGGGGCTGATGCGCAGCTGGCCGCCGGTCAGGTCCTCCACCCGGCGGATGACCCCGTATCCATGGGATTCCTGGCGCAGGCACAGCAAAATGTAAAATCCGGTCTCGGTCATAGGCACATACACCCTGCGGATGTGGGCGGCGAGAGCCTGTTCCATGGGCAAACCTCCTTGCGCCGCGATATATCGTACTGCGATAGTTATAGTATAGCACTGCGATATGTTCCTGTCAAGGGCAGGAATGAAAAGGAAGCGTCCAAAGGCGCTGATAGAGGGAAATAGGCTGGTCAGTGAGCCAGAAAAAGTTTTGTCCTTCTCAGCTGCCGCTTCGGTCGGTTCGTAGCTTGTGTGCCACTGGCAGACGCTCACCCTTTTCAAGAGGTTGACGAGTTATCCAAAGGATAACTCGTGGGTTCTTAGGGACGATTTGGCGAAGCCAATGTTGACTTCGCGTAGCGAACGTCATGAGTCCCGCAAGTTCATCTTTGATGAACTTGGCCGCCGGAGGCCTTCTAATACTCCATATAACAGCACTCCCGAATAGAAAAGGGGAGCGTCCTGGAGGGGGCCGCTTCTTCCTAGTGAAATGGGCTGGCCTCAGCGGGGAGGCCGCTGTTTTTCGCTGCGCTCAAAGGCGCTGTTTTAAGGGCGCGGCGGCGCGGCATCTGCGCTCTATCTGTGCTTGGGGCTAGGATGGAACGTGCCGCTCTAGCTGCTCTCCCTGCGCCGCCTTAAGAGCAAAGCCGCCGCCGGCGGCTTAAGAACCTTTCTGAAGAAAGGTTCTTAAGAATTTCCAAAGACTTTTACTGTTGCGCTGATTGGGCTTTGTTTTGGCTTTTCGCTGGGCTTCGCGCTTTTCTGTCAATGTTTTTTTGGGCGCTTTCCTCTCTTGCTTTTCTTCTCCTCTGGTGCTATAATTTTCAGTTAATAACATCCCGCCCAGTCTGCGGATACCGGAAAAGAGGCCTCAAATTTTACCGAGAAAGAGAGTGATCCCCCATGCTGCAACCCGAAATGGACTTCCAGAAGAAATTCCCCAAAGAGGGCCTTACCTTCGACGACGTCCTCCTCATCCCCGCCGAGTCCCACGTCCTGCCCAGCCAGGTGGACTTTTCCACCCGCTTGACCAAGACCATCCGCCTCAACGCCCCCATCCTCACCGCCGCCATGGACACCGTCACCGAGTCCGACATGGCCATCGCCATCGCCCGGGAGGGCGGGGTGGGCATCATCCACAAGAATATGTCCATCGAGCGACAGGCCGACCAGGTGGACCGGGTGAAGCGCTCTGAGAACGGCGTCATCGCCAACCCCTTCTTCCTCTCCCCCGAAAGCCTGGTACGGGAGGCCGAGGAGCTAATGGGCCGCTTTAAAATTTCCGGCGTGCCCATCTGTCAGGACGGCGTGCTGGTGGGCATCATCACCAACCGGGACCTGCGCTTTATGGAGGGCGAGGACTTCGACCAGCCCGTGAAAAACGTGATGACCAAGGACAACCTGGTCACCGCCCCGGTGGGCACCACCCTGAAGGAGGCCCAGGAAATCCTGCGGCGGCACCGCATTGAAAAGCTGCCCCTGGTGGACGAGAACATGCGCCTGAAGGGCCTGATCACCATCAAGGACATCGAAAAGGCGGTGCGCTACCCCAACTCTGCCCGGGACTTCAGCGGCCGGCTGCTCTGCGGGGCCGCCATCGGGGCCACGGCGGACGTGCTGGACCGGGTGGCCGCTTTGGTAGAGGCCCAGGTGGACCTGGTGGCCCTGGACTCCGCCCACGGCCATAACGACGGGGTCCTAAAGGCGGTCAGCAAGGTGAAGGCCGCTTATCCCGACCTGCAGATCATTGCGGGCAACGTGGCCACGGCGGAGGGAACCCGGGCCCTCATCGACGCGGGGGCGGACTGCGTGAAGGTGGGCATCGGACCCGGCTCCATCTGCACCACCCGGGTAGTGGCGGGCATCGGCGTGCCCCAGATCACCGCCGTGTTCGACGCGGCGGAGGCCGCCTCAAAACACGGGATCCCCATTATCGCGGACGGCGGCATCAAGTACAGCGGCGACATCGTAAAGGCCCTGGCCGCGGGGGCCAGCGCGGTGATGCTGGGCTCCATGGTGGCCGGGTGCAAGGAGGCCCCCGGCGAGTACGAGCTCTACCAGGGCAGGCAGTTCAAGGTCTACCGGGGCATGGGCAGCTTGGGCGCCATGGGCAAGGGCAGCGGCGACCGCTATTTCCAGGCCGAACAGAAGAAATTTGTGCCTGAGGGCGTCGAGGGCCGGGTCCCCTTCAAGGGCCCCTTGGCGGACACGGTGTTCCAGCTGCTGGGCGGGCTGCGCTCCGGCATGGGCTACACGGGCTGCGGCACCATTCAGGAGCTCCACGAGAAAGCGCAGTTCGTGCGCATCACCGGCGCGGGCCTCAAGGAAAGCCATCCCCACGACATCCATATTACCAAGGAAGCGCCCAACTACTCCATTAACGCTTAAGGAACTTTCTGAAGAGAAGTTTCCGATTTCATTGAAAATGAAGTCGCAGAATCCTCAAAGACTTTCAAACGCTTATTGTAGGTGCGAGGCGTACACTGGGTGCTCGGTTTGAGATTGGGTGCGGGGATTTTGAAGAGTTTTATGGAGTAGCCGCCGGCGGCAAGAGTTCGTTAGATTTCGTCTTACGAACTCTCACCCTGGACTGGACCAAACTTTATGAAAAAAGTTTGGATCAAAAACTTTTAAACGTTTATCGTGGGTGTGAGACGCGAGCCACGCGCTCGGTTTGGGACAAGAAGCGACACATTAGCTTTGTCAGCGCGGCAAGGCATCCTCAAAACCGTATGGCTTTATAGAGAATAAAATCGATAAAACGTAACAGTAAAAGTTTCGTCCACCTTTTCAAAGGTGGTGGGGGTGGAGGGGGCAAAGCCCCCTCCCCGCCGGAGGCCACTCCGTAAACTTCCATAGAAAGGCCCCGTCAAACCCAGGTCCGGGCCTAAATCACAAAAAAACTCAGTTTTTCTTCCAAAACCCCTTGACATTCTCCCCTCCATCTACTATAATAAGGAACGTCCCGCAAACGCTGTGGGACTTTATATGGCGGTATAGCTCAGCTGGCTAGAGCATTCGGTTCATACCCGAAGTGTCGATGGTTCAAGTCCATTTACCGCTACCAAATGGCCCGGTGGTCAAGCGGCTAAGACACCGCCCTTTCACGGCGGTAACACGAGTTCGATTCTCGTCCGGGTCACCAAAACGGCTCGGGAAACGGCGGTGTTTCGCAAGGCTTCCCGGCAGACAACACATGGAAGGGCGCGGGCAGTCTGCCACGCGTTTTTCTTTTATCCAAATAATTGATCGATGAGGTGGATGCGGCATGATGAAGAAGCTTTCTATTTTTCTCTGCGCGGGCGCTCTGGCCCTTACCCTTGCCGGATGCGGCGGGCAGGTGGAGCAGCTGGAGACTTTGGAGGCTCCCTCCTCTTCCTCCGGCATAGAAGAGCAGGGGCCTTATCCAGACATACGCTATGACGCTACGCTGGACGGCCTGTGCAGCTATATGAAGGATAACGGGGCCGTGGCCGGAGAGAGCGTGGAGATGTCCTACAAAGAGATCGGCGCGGCAGGCGGCGTGCGTTACCGCTTTAAGTTCGACGGCAGCACGGTGCAGGCTGAGTTTTACCAGTTCGACCCGGACAATTTGGACCAACGGGCCCAGGAATGTCTTTCCAGCGTGAAGGAGAAGGGATTCTTCACCATCCTGGGCAACGAGGTGCCCGCTGTCCTCAACGGCGATTTTCTGATGATCTACACAGATCCGGACAAGGACGAGGCCAACGCGGCCCAGGCCGAAAAGGTGGAGGCCCTGTTCAAGGATTTTCAACAGTAGATTTCTTGCGAAATAGCCGAGAGCCAGACAAATTGCGCGGCCCCTGGCAGGGTGTGGGGCCGGCAGGCGAGACCAGAGCCCCACGGCCTTGCCGCAGGGTGAGCGTCTGCCAGCAAGCCGCGAACATGGTTGGCGAAGCCGGCTCAACCGAAGCGGCAGATGAGACCGCGTCCTTTGCGCCCGGAGGCCATCTATGGCTCAGCACAAATCTATTTTCGCAAGAGTTTTCGTAAACGGAAGAGCGTCCCGCGGCGAAGCGGGGCGCTTTTTTTGTCCCAAATACCCCAGTTCGCCCGGGAGGACATGGTCCAACGGCTTTGGGGAGCGTTCCCGCTAAACGGCTATATGGGGTGTATATAGTAAACGCGCTTAAAAACCGGCGCTTTCGCCAAGATTGGCGTTCCGTGGGGCCTTCAAGGCGTGGGAACGTCTACAGGGCAAACGGCTTCCCAGAGCGCCCCAGCCGGGTCCGCCCGAAATTTCCTCTAAAAAGTGGTTTGAAACTATGGCTTTTCTTGAGAAATAATGCTATGATATAAAGGAGGTTTCTACCCACATCTTTGCAAAACGATTGGTTGAGGTGAACAGACATGCTGAAAAATTGGGCCAAACCCCAACGTCCGGGAAAAGAGGAACTAAAGTCCCGCCTAAAGGCCGCCCAGGAGAGGCTGGCGGCCCAGCAGATGCTGCTGAAAGATAAGAAACTCCCTGTCCTGGTGCTGATCGAGGGCTGGGGCGCCGCCGGAAAGGGCAGCGCCATCGGGCAGATCATCCGCCGGATCGACCCGCGGTTTTTCAAGGTCTTCTCCATGGCCACCCCCACGGAGGAGGAGCGCCGCAAGCCCTTTTTGGCCCGGCATTTTGAGAAGATCCCCGAGGCCGGGAAGTTTACCTTCCTGGATTCCGGCTGGATGGACGAGGTTACCAAGGAGCGCCTGAACGGCGTGCTGGACGACGGGCAGTACGCCCAGCGGGTGGACAGCGTCCGCCGCTTTGAGCGCCAGCTGACGGACAACGGCTATCTGGTGCTGAAATTCTTCTTCCACATCAGCAAAAAGGAGCAGGCCGCCCGCATTGGGGGCCTGACGGAAGACAAGGACACCGCCTGGCGGGTCAGCCGGGGGGACATTTGGCAGAACCAGCACTATGACCGCTGCCTGGAGGTGTTCGACAAGTACCTGGACGACACCAACACCCCCAGCGCGCCCTGGTATATCATTGACGCCAAATCCAAAAAGTTCGCGGAGCTGCAGGCCATGGAGATCCTCTGCACGGGCATCGACACCGCCCTGCACAACGAGAGCCTGGCCGTGCCCCTGCTGCAAAACGCCTTCCCCCTGATCAAAATGCCAAAGCTCAGCGAGGTGCCGCTGGCGGGCAAGACCCTGACCGAGGAGGAGTATAAGGAGCAGCTGAAGAAGCTGCAGGACAAGCTGGGGATGCTCCACAACCGGCTGTACCGCAAGCGGGTGCCGGTGGTCATCGTGTACGAGGGCTGGGACGCGGCCGGGAAGGGCGGCAACATCAAGCGCCTGACCGGGGCCCTGGACCCCCGGGGCTTTGAGGTCCACCCGGTGGCAAGCCCGGAGCCCCACGAGAAGGCCCGGCATTATTTGTGGCGCTTCTGGACCCGCCTGCCCAAGGACGGGCACATCGCCATTTTTGACCGGAGCTGGTATGGCCGGGTGATGGTGGAGCGCCTGGAGGGGTTCTGCTCGGAGAACGACTGGCAGAGGGCCTACTATGAGATGAACGAGTTTGAGCAGGAGCTGCACAACTGGGGGGCGGTGGTGCTGAAATTCTGGGTGCAGATCGACAAGGACACCCAGCTGGAGCGCTTCACCGACCGGCAGAACACCCCGGCCAAGCAGTGGAAGCTGACGGACGAGGACTGGCGCAACCGGGAGAAGTGGGACGTATACGAGGCGGCCATTGACGAGATGCTGCAAAAGACCAGCACCACCTACGCGCCGTGGCATATTTTGGAGTCGGTGGATAAGAAATACGCCCGCATCAAGGCGCTGGAAATCGTGACGGAAGCCCTGGAAAAAGCGCTGAGGTAAAGGCAAGCAACAGTAAAAGTTTCGTCCACCTTTTCAAAGGTGGCAGAGCGCGAGACAGCGTCTCGCGGCCTTGACCTTAAAGGCGGCGCAGTAAAAAAACCTTAGCGCACCATAATTTCAACATCCCTTTCGGAAAGCTTAGCGCACCTATACTGCGCCGCCGCCCTAGAAAGCGCGTTTAAGCGAAGTGAAAAACAGCGGCCTCCCTGATGCAGGCCCCCTTCCACTGGGGGAACCACATCAAGGAGGCCGCTGTTTTTCGCTTCGCTCGAAGACGCTATAAGGGACGGCGGCGCAGAACTGGTGCGCTGTTTTTTCTTTTGTGTGATGATTTAGCTTGTCGCGCTAGGCTTTTCTGCTGCGCCGCCTTTAAGGGCAAGGCCGCGGGGCGCCGCCCCGCACCCCGCAGCCTTTGAAAAGGCTGGCGAAACTTTTGCTGGGCCGCTATTTTGGCTTGCGGTTAATTGGCGTTTTTGGGGGGCTCTTCGCCCCGGCGCAGGTGTTCCTCCACCCGGTACCGGGGCCGGGCCTTCACCTCGCTGTAAATCTTGCCAATATATCCGCCCACTACCCCCAGGCACAGCATCTGCAAACCGCCCAAAAGCCAGATGGAGCACACAATCGCCGTCCAGCCGGACACAGCAAGACCCATAAAATAGGAAACCAGCGCGTACAGCAGCCCGAACACACTGAGCACGGAAACAATGATGCCAAAATTAGAAATCAATTTCAAGGGCTTGACGCTGAAGCTGGAAATACCGTCCAGCGCCAAAGCGATCATCTTTTTCAAGGGGTACTTGGACTCCCCCGCAATGCGCTCGTGGCGGTCGTAGTACACATAGTCGCTGCGGTAGCCAATGAGTGGCACCATGCCCCGCAAAAACAGGTTGACCTCCTTGTATTCCGAAAGGCCCTCCAGGGCCCGGCGGCTCATGAGCCGGTAGTCCGCGTGGTTGAAGACCACGTCCACGCCCAGCAGCTTCATCACCTTGTAAAAGCCCTCGGCGGTGGTGCGTTTGAAC
This sequence comes from uncultured Oscillospiraceae bacterium, assembly GCA_948471095.1. Classification (GTDB taxonomy): domain Bacteria; phylum Bacillota; class Clostridia; order Oscillospirales; family Acutalibacteraceae; genus Acutalibacter. The sequence goes on along the minus strand of CAOKRG010000043.1, from coordinate 12,199 downwards.
CAGGTGTCCGTCTCCCGCTTGTTGCGCACGCCGTAGACCACGTCGCAGCCCTCCAGGTATTTCTTCACAAAGCCGTCCAGGGCGTCCACATCGTCCTGCAGGTCCGCGTCCAGGCTGATGGCGCAGTCGCAGCTCTCCATGGCGGTCATCAGGCCGCAGAGCAGGGCGTTCTGGTGGCCCCGGTTGTGGGCCAGCTTCACCCCCTCCACATAGGGGTTGTCCCGGTTCAGCTGGGTAATCAGCTGCCAGGTCTTGTCCTTGCTGCCATCGTCCACCAGCAGCATCCGGCTGCGATCGTTGGCCAGGCCCTGGGCCCGCATGGAGTCCAGCTTGGCGGTCAGGCGGCGGACGGTCTCGGGCAGGGCCTCCTCTTCGTTGTAGCAGGGGATGACAAGGTATACCGTGGGGTTCATGGACAAAGACTTCCTTTCCTTGGAATATGTGGGACTGCCGGGAGCAGTTTTTGACGTGTTTTACGGAGTGGCCGCTGGCAGCTTAAGAAACTTCTTGAAAGAAAGTTTCCGACTTCATTGAAAATGAAGTCGCAGAATCTTCAAGAACTTTTAAACGTTTATCGTGGGTGTGAGGCGCACACTGAGCGCTCGGTTTAGGGCGGGAAGCGGCACATCATTTTGTCAACTCGATCGAAGCGGCAGACGAGAAGTGCAAAGCTTTTGCTGGCTTGCTGCCCAACCCATTTCCTTTTGTCAGCGCAGTGAGATATCCTCAAAACCGCGCGGGCTTTATAGAGAATAAAACCAACAAAACGTAACAGTAAAAGTTTCGTCATTCTCGACTGCCGTCTCGGTCGGTTCGCAGAGTGGTCTGCTGTACTTGGCTTTGCCAAGTACCCGGCAGGCGCTCACCCTTTTCAAAGGCGGCAGGGTGTGGGGCGCTGATTGCCAGTGGCAATCGTCCAGCGCACAAGTTGACTTCGTCAACTCGACCGAGGGGAAGGTCCCCGGGCACTTGGCGAAGCCAATGTGCTAGGACCGTTCTGACCACAAGTTGACATAGTCAACTTGACCGACGCGGCAGCGGAGACACGGCAGACGAGACCGGAGTCCCACGGTCTTGCCGCCGCGTTCTTTGCCCTTTAGGGCGCGTCCTCTCCGGCGGGCGCCTCTTCCGGCTCGCCAGTCCCTTCGGGCTCATCTTCTTCCGCCTCGGGCGGTTTCTGGGGCCAGGGACGGGGCTGGTAGCGCCGCTTGGGCTGGGGCCGGGGCGGGGCGGGCTTTTCCGGCGGATTTTCCGGCTCGGCCGGAGCAGCCGGAACCGGCGCCGGCGCCGGGGCGGGCAGGGCGGCGGAACGCTCCTCCTTGCGGTGAAGGGTCCTGGAGCCCGGCTGCCGGAAGCTGGCCTTGCGGCGCTTGGCATAGTCGCTAAAGCGCCCCGCCCGGCGCGCCCGGGGATAGACGGGCCCCTCCGGGGCGGGCTTTTGCAGGCGGCGGGCCAAGGTCAGGTAGCCCACCAGCAGCATCAGTGAAGCCAGGCTAATAAGCAGGCCCGTGCCCAGCCCGGGGGTGTGGTAGGTAAACTCGATCTCCGCCAGCTCCCCCTTGGGGACTTTTACGGCCATAAAGCCCACATTGGCCCGAAGAATGGAGGCCTCCTCCCCATTGACCCGGGCGGACCAGCCCGGCTCGTAAGGCACGCTGAAGAAGACCAGCCGGTCTCTTGTAAGGTCCGTCATATTGGCCCGAAAGCCCGAAGCCGTATAGGCGAAGTTCTCGCAGGCCATGGAGCGGCGGTCCTGGCAGTCGGCCAGGTAGCCATCCTCGTTAAAGTCCCGGCTCATGGCGTCCAGGTGGCCCAGCATCCCCTCCACGCTGGGAACGTCCCCGTCCTCCAGCACGACGGCCCGCAGCATGGAGAGCTCCCGCTGGCCCGCCGAGGTGTCGCTGCCCTTGGAGAAGGCCTCGTACTCGCCGCGGGTCAGGTAATAGTCGTAGGAAAAGCCCATGGGGATGTAGTACTCGTTCTCCCAGATGTCATAGCCGTTGGCGTTGCCGTAGTAGGCCCAGCCGGGCATGGCCGGGTCATCCGACTGCTCGCCGGCAAAGAAGTCCGGGTCGTCGTCATCGTCAAAAAGCCAGTGGACTGAGGCGAGGCCCCGCACCCCATAGTGGCTCACCGTGGGCCGGGAGCCCACGTCCCGCTGGACCCCGATGGAGTCATAGAACTCCATCACCGAGCCGGGCACGATGCTGTGGAAGGCCTGGATGGAGGGAATCTGCCAGAACATGGCCGCGTTGTCCATGGATTCGTAAAAGTCCGAGCGGCAGACCTGCAGGTCCGGCAGGTCGATATCGGCCCCGCCGTTGAGCTCATAGGGGATCAGGTGGTCCCAGGTGTAGTCGCTCTGGGTCTTGCCCAGGGCGATGAAGCAGATGGAATACAGCACCGAGACCACGGAGAGGCACCAAAGGGCCGCCCGCTTAAAGGCCTGGCGGGACCGGCGGCAGAAGAGGAACAGGTACACCACCAGGGCCAGGCAGACGAGGGAGACCGCCACATAGGTCCAAAAACGGGTGGGGTACTCCATCAGGCCCATGGACCAGAACTCCTGGCCGTCCACCGTCTCCTTTTTGGGCATGAAGCCAATCACCGCCCCGATGGCCGCGGTGATGGCGAAGGTCCACACCACGGAGCGCCGCCAGTCCACCCGCTCGTTTTCCAGGGACATAACCGTGGCCAGGGCCATCATCAGGGTGAGCATATAGTACCACCGGGCATAGTAGGAGGCGTTCATCAGCTGAAAGGCGGAGTTGAGGAAGGGGACCAGGGCCATGGCGAACAGCGTCCAGAGCATCTTCTTCAGCCAGTGCTTCCGCCGCAGCTGCAGCCAGCCGATGACCCCCGTCATGCCGAACAGGGGCAGCCAGGCCCCCAGGGAGGACCATTTGGACTCGGAATCCGGGGTGAAATTGGGCCGGGCGGGCAGGTCCGGCGGGAAGAAGAAGCACTCGATGATGTGCAGGTACCGCTGGTTGCGGTTGTAGAGCACCGCGTTCCAGCCGTTGACCATGTTGTCCACCCGGTTGTTCTGAACCACCGCCAGCACCGAGGGCAGCAGCAGCACCCCGGAAAGCCCCACGCCGATGACCGCCTCCAGCCCCAGGAGCAGGAAGTCCTTGAGAGAGATCCGCCAGCTGCCGCAGGCGAGCCGCAGGAAAAAGTAGATCAGGCAGAAGGTCACCTGGCCCACGAAGAAGTAGTAGTTGACAAAGCAGCAGGCGAACACGGCCAGGGCGAAAATGCCCCGCCGGCGGGCGGCCATGTACTCGTCCAGGGCGGCCAGCAGCAGGGGGAAGAAGACGATGGCCTCGTGAAAATGGTTGAAGAAAATATTATAAATGGAAAAGCCGGAAAAGGCGTACAGCACCGCCCCGATCAGGGCCGTGTCCGGGGACTTGGTATAGCGGTGGATGTACACATAGCCGGTCAAGGAGGCGCAGGCAAACTTCAAAACCAGCAGCGGGCCCATTAAGAATTGAAGCCACTCCGATGGGAAGGGGATGGTCAGCCAGAAAAAGGGACTGCCCAAAAGGTAGAAGGAATAGGACCCGATGAAGTTGGCCCCCAGGTCGGTCAGGTGGTTCCAGCCAATGTTCCCGGCCCGGACGGCGTCGTGGGCCAGCCGGTAGAAGGGCACCTGCTGCACGTTGAAGTCGCCGTAAAAGAGAAAGCGTCCGCCGTCTACCACCAGGAAGGGGAGAAACACGGCGAAGGAGAGCCCCAGGCCCAAAAGGAAGGATTTTAAAAAATAATTGTCCCGAAAGGACTTTTTCGTCTGTGCGGCAGCCATAGCAATACCTCGATCAACAAAAATGTGGGCAGAATTTGGCCCGTCTATTCCCCGGAGCATGGAAAATCCCAGCGTCCGGCCCTTTGCGCGGAAAAAGGCAAACCCTCTGGGCGAAAGGGAGGCCCCGAATGCGTACCTGCGTACAGGATAGCACAAAGAAGTGTCCAAAGGCGTTGATAAAGGAAAACAGCTCAGTCAGTGAGCCAGTAAAAGTTTCGTCAACCTTTACAAAGGTTGCAGGGTCCTTAGGGACGGAGTCCCTAAGCCGCCGGAGGGTGAGCGTCTGCCGGTGGCAGACACGCTGCGAACTGACCGAGCCGGCAGGCGAGACCCTGCCTAATACTCCCTATAACAACGCTCTTCGGACAACCCCATAGCACAAACCCGCAATGTACGCTTTGCGTACATTATAGCACATTTTCCCAGGGGAGGGAAGAGATTTTTGGAGCAGGGTACAGGGAAAAGCGGCGGGGCCGCAGGGGCCCGTTCAGCCCTGCGGGGCTTCTTCCTCCGGCCAGGCCTCCGCCAGCCAGGCCTGAAGCCGCTCCATTCCCTTTTCGGTCATGGGAAAGGCGGCCTCCCGCTTCTCCAGGGCCCGCTCAAAGCATTTGTCCTCGTTCCAGCTCCAGGCCAGGAGCTGGCCGTTCTCCTTGTCCGGCTCCACCCGGTAGCGCAGCAGGGCCGCGCCGCTGGACCGGCTTCCGGTAAAGCTGTTTCCTTCGGTGAAATAGTAGAGTTTCTGCATATCAAAAGCCATAGGGGGCTCCTTTCCTGGGGAGACGACGGGAGGCGGCGCTTCCCAGGTCCGCCGCCCGAAGCCGCGAAGCTTTTGCCGTCCCGCCGTTTCCGCCTATTGCATTCGTTCCGGCGCGGCCGTTCCCGCACGGCGGTAGAGATAGGTCCGGCCCCGGCTTCCCGCGCGCTCCACCGCGCCCAGGGCCTTGGCCGCGCTCAAGGCCAGGGAGCCCTGCATAGAGGAAAAACGGCCCGCCTTTCGAAACTCCTTGGCGGTAAATTCTTCCGGAAGCTCCGGCGGCAGAAGCTTTCCGGCCTCTTCGGGGCCGTCCACCGCGGTCTGGCCCAGCAGGCGCACGGGCATGCGCTCCCAGCGGGTGTAGCCCCGGCGGCCCCTGCCGTCCCGCAGGCGGTACTCTTCCAGCTCCAGCACCGGCACCAGCAGCCGCAGGCCGGGGTGGCCCAGGTATTCCTTCACCGCGGCCAGCTCCGGCAGAATCTGCCAGGGGCCCTCGGGCTTGGGGCTCTTCCGGCGGGGGGCGGCGGCTCCGTCCGGGCCCACGTTGATGAGCCACTTGATTCCCGCCACGGGATACACCAGCCGCACCGGGTAGGCGTCCAGGTAAAAGGCCAGCTTTTCCCGCAGCCGGCCAAAGCCGCCGGTCTGAATCTCCGTGACGCCCTCCTCGTTGACGATGTCCGCCACAAAGCGGCCCACCAGCACCTCCCGGCAGGCTTCCCGGGGCTCCAGGCAGAGCTTCAGCGCCGCGTGCAGGCTCTTTTCCCCCAGCGTGCCGATGCCGCCCCTTCGGGCGGGCTCCTCCATCACCTGGCGGCAGGCGGCCAGGAAGGCTTCCTCATCCATGCCGGGACCGCCCATCCAGCCCGAAGAGCCGGGCGAAGTTGCCATATAAGATGGCCCGGTTCGCCGCCTCGTCCAGGCCCAGGCCGAAGAAGGCGGCCAGCTCGTCACCGGCCCGCCACATGGGAAAGTCCGTGCCGAACAGGACCCTGCCCCGGCCGAAGTGCTCGATGCTTTCCAGGGCCTCCTCCCGGCTGAGAAAGCCCAGGGAGCTGGACGTGTCCACATAGACGTTGGGGTGGCAGAGGCACTCCCGGGCCTCCTTCCACTGGGTGTAGCCGCCCAGATGAGCGGCCACGCAGACCAGGTCCGGAACCTGGTCCAGCACCCGGGCCAGGCGGACGGGGGAGGAGAAGTCCTTCCGCGCGTCCCCGGTGTGGAAGAGGACGGGCAGCCGCCGCCGGGCCGCAGCCCGGTAAAAGGGCAGCATCTTCGGGCTGTCGATGGCGAACTCCTGGAAGTCCGGGTGGAGCTTCACGCCCCGCAGGCCCCGGGCCTGCAGGTCGTCCAGCTCGCCTTCCAGGTCCGCCACGTCCGGATGCCAGGCCCCCAGGCCCAGGAAGCGGGGGAAGCTCCGGCAGGCCAGCTGGATAAAGCGGTTGATGGAGCGCACCTGCTCCACCTTGGTGGCCACGGAGCACACCAAAAAGCGGTCGATCCCCGCCTCCTGGCCGGTCTGGTCCAGCACCTCCGGCAGGCCCACATGGCGCATGGGTATGCCGTAAAAGTCCCCCACGGCGGCGGTGGCCTTTTCCGCGATTTTGTTCGGATAAATATGGGCATGGGCGTCGGCGGCAAAATAGCTGACGCCCTTATACGTCGCTGGCATTCTGTTCCGTCCTTTCCCGTTTCGAATAGAGGCATCCGCAGTAGTCCTGCCGGTACAGGCCGTATTCCCGGGAGAGGGCGATGGACCGCTTATAGCCCTCCCTTTTTTTAAAATCGGCAGGCAGATGCTTCACGCCATATTCCGCCGCCAGCTCCTGGCCGGCGCGGTTTAAGGCCTGGGCGTTTTTTAAGGGGCTGATGCTCAAGGTGGTGGTAAAGTATTCCAGCCCATGGGCGGCGGCCGTTTTCGCGGCCTCCTCCAGGCGCAGGCGGTAGCAGCGCAGGCACCGGGCCCCGCCCTCGGGCTCCCGCTCCAATCCCCCGGCCATCCGCTGGAAGGCCTCGCCCTCATAGGCGCAGGGCAGAAGCTCCGGCGGAGGGCTTAAGGGCATTTCCGCCAGCAGCCGCCGGAGCTCGGCCAATCGCTTTTGGTACTCCGCCTCCGGGGCGATGTTGGGATTGTAGTATAAAAGGTAGAGCTGGAAATGGGGGTTCAAATATTCCAGCACGGCGCTGGAACAGGGCGCGCAGCAGCAGTGGAGCAGCAGGCTGGGCCTGCGCCCCTCCAGCCCCTCGATCAGCCGCTCTAGTTCCTTGGCGTAATTTTTCACCTGTGCCATAGGTCCGCCTCCTTACAGGGTGATTTTATCACAGCCGCCCGCAAAATGCAAGGGCGGGGCGCGGCCCGAGTGTGTCTAAAGGGCGCAGTTTTTGAAGAGTAATACGGAGTAGAGTCTCGCCTGCCGGCTCGGTCGAGTTGACAAAGTCAACTCGTGGTCAGAACGCTTCCCACTGGGAAGCTTCCCCCTCCGGCGGCTTAGGGGCTTATGACGTTGGCTTCGCCAAGTCCCCCTAAGAACCCACGAGTTATCCTTTGGATAACTCGTCCACTTCTTGAAAAAGGTGAGTGTGTGCCAGTGGCACACAAGCTACGAACCGACCGAAGCGGCAGCTGAGAAGGACAAAACTTTTCCTGTTGCACCCAGCAAGCTTTTCTCTTGTTAAAACGCGCGTTTTGGATACTCCCGCGCGGTCCTCTACCGGTTTGAGCAGAGCGGCAAGCGGCGGACTCCCTTCCTAGGCCTTTTCGGGGAGTCCGCCGCTTATCGCTTTGCCCAAAACCGCCGCAGGGGGCGGCGCGGTTTGAGCCCTTTTTTCTGCCGCGCGTGGGTTGGGTTTGTGATTCTGGCTTGATTGAAAAAGGAGAACGCGGCCCTTCTGCCCATGGGCAGGCGCTTTTCGTCTTGAAACCGCCTGCCGCCTGCCAATCATCCGGCTTTTCTCCGGTTTTTAAACGGAGTCTAGCCGAACAGGCCGGCCAGCCGCTCCACGGCGCTGGAGTCCGACGTTAAAAACAAGCTGTTCAGCAAAATGACGTCCGCCGCCCCCTCCCGCGCCGCCAGCTCCTTCACGCTGCCCTCATAGTAGCGGTAATCCACCACGACCACCTTCTGATAGTGACGGGTGAGAAAGGGAATGAAATAGTTTCCAAAGGAGTCCTGCACCACCACGCAGGCGGAGCCGTCCGTCAGGTCCTCGTTGGCCAGCTCCTTGTAGGCGTGGTCCCCCGCCGCGAAAATCAGATAGAGCAGGGAGGAGTCGTAGCCCTCGCCGTTTAAGATCACCGGCCACTCCGCCAGCTCCCCGTCGTCGTCATAGTAGCGCAGGGAGGTCTTTCCCCCGGGCAGGTAGGCGGCCACCAGGTCCGGGTCCAGAGCATAGGCCTCCCCGGCTTCTTCAGCCAGACCGCCCAGAAAGCCCTGGTATTCTTCCTTGGCAAAGGAATCCAGCGCGGCGGGCTCCAGGCCCTTGGCCCCGCAGAACTCCACATAGGCGTAATAAGCCCCCAGCTGGGTCCAGGTCCGGTCCGAGCCGTAATAGATGGCCTCGCGGCAATGACCCCGCAGGGCCTCGAACAGGGGGACCGTCTTCACCTCCGGGTTTACGGCGTTGATGGAGGGGATCAGGTAGCGGTCCAGGGCCTTGCGCTGGTCGCTGCTGTTGACGTTGTGCTGGACCAGGTACTCCTCCGGCAGCAGCACGTCCATGCTGGTGGGGGCAATCAGGCTGTATAGGGAGGCCGTGCCGGAGAGGGCCTGTCCGGCGGCGTCCACAGCCAAAATGTACTGGTTGGCGGCTTCCTCGTCAAAATGATAATAGGCGTAGCCAAAGCCGTCCGCCGCCATAAGGGAGCCCAGGTCCTGGGGCTCGGACTGGGGGGCTTGGGGCGTTTGTGCGGCCGGCTCCGGGGTCGGGTCCGGGGCGGACGCCGGAGCCGGGGCGCTCTCCGGGGGCGGACTGTAGGCGGGGGCGGCGCTCTCGGGGGGCTCTTCCGGGGCTTCCCCGCCGCCGGTCAGCTTCACAACCGCCACAGTAGCCAACACGATCAGGGCCAAGGCCAGCAGCACCCATACGATCCAGGGCGGGCCGCCCCGCCCGCGCCCCCGGCCATAGAGCTGGGGACGGCGCTGGGGGCCGCTGTTTTGCCGGCGCAGGTATTCGCGCTCCACGGAAGAACCTCCTTTCTAAACAAATACATAGGTATTACCTCTGTGATAAACGATTAGGAAAATTTGCGCGGTCCAGGAGCTTACAACATTCGCTTCGCGAAGTTGGCCCCTGGCAGAGCGCGAGACAGAGTCTCGCGACCTTGCCGCAGGGCGCGGCATTGACGCCCGGAGGCCATACAATACTTCCAAAGGACCGTCGGGGTCTCGCCTGCCGGCTCGGTTGAGTTGGCTTCGCCAACTCATGTTCGCAGCATGGTCTGCTGTACTTGGCAAGCCAAGTACCCGGCAGACGCTCACCCCCTTCGGGACGACTTGGCGAAGCCAACGTCATAAGTCCCGACTTTGCTTTTCCTGTCGTTTAGCGCGGAAGTAATAAAACGAAGGGCGTTTAGGGAATATGGAAGCCTCCCCGCCAAGTCCGGCTGGCGCGGACGCGGGACGGGCAAGCTCCCGGAAGGGGCTACGGGTTGGGCTGCTGGGGGGGCTCCTGGACGGGGGCCTGGGGCGGCACGGGGCCCGGCTGGGGCGCGCCCGGGTACTGGGGCGGCATGGGCGGCTGCCCGTAAGGAGGCTGCTGCCCGGGGGCCTGGCCCGGATAGACCGGCTGGCCGGGCTGCGGGGGCTGGGCCCCATAAGGAGGATACTGTCCCGCGGGGGGCAGGGGCTTGGGCCTGGTCTTGCCATAGAGCCGGTAGGCCAGCTCGGCAAAGAAGGGCAGGTTGGCCTCGCCGCCGCGCATGGTCCGGGTAATGGCCAAGACGCTGAGAAGGATCGCGGCCAGGTAGACCGCCACAAACAGGACCGTGGAGACCACCGACAGCACGGTGGACAGCACCGGGATGGCCAGCCGGGCCGTCACCAGCCGGACCGCCTTGTCGAAGAACCAGACCAGCGCGCTGAGCATCCAGGCCTGAACCGTCTGACGGCCCGCCCACTCGTCCCGTTCCACAAAGACGGCGACCGCCGTAAGGGCGGCGGCAATCAGCGGGGAATTGAGAATGACGGCGGCAAAGGCCGCGATGGGGTAGAAACAGAGGACGATGCCGAACTTACCTTTTTGCATGGGTTTGCCTCCTTTAAGTTATCGTTCCATACTATCATAGTTTACGGCATTGGAGGGGGCAAGTCAAGTGGATTCTGAGCCAGGATGTGAATGAAGCGTAAATTTTGCGTAAAAGGAAGCCCCGCTCCCTTGACCCCTGGCCCTTTGGACTTCACCGGCACAATATATCGCATATCCTACGGAGCTCAACTCAATAAATTGCAGATGGCAGAAAAAGTGAATTTTTTTGAAAAAAAGGCTTGCAATTTAGCTCGGGCCGTGGTATTATATTTGAGCAGTCCGGCGAGACCGGAGGCAGATAGTTGGTGTTGATTACGGCGAGGGTCCACCCGTTCCCATCCCGAACACGGAAGTTAAGCTCGTTCGTGCCGAAGATACTTGGCTGGAAGCGGCCCGGGAAAATAGGTGTTCGCCAACACGGAAGACGATCTCTTATGAGGTCGTCTTTTTGATTTTCTGACAGCAGGCGTGGGGAAGCCGCCGGGAGTTTCGTTCCCCATAAGATGTCTATTAAGCATAAATCCCACACAATATATTGTTGTATCGAGAAAAACTCCCTCTTTTTTGAAAAAAGTGCTTGCAATTTGGCGCGGGCCGTGGTATTATATTTGAGCAGTCCGGCGAGACCGGAGGCAGATAGTTGGTGTTGATTACGGCGAGGGTCCACCCGTTCCCATCCCGAACACGGAAGTTAAGCTCGTTCGTGCCGAAGATACTTGGCTGGAAGCGGCCCGGGAAAATAGGTGTTCGCCAACACGGAAGACGATCTCTTATGAGGTCGTCTTTTTGATTTTCTGACGGCGGGCGTGGGGAAGCTGCTGGGAACCTCAGGGACTGTCCAAAAGGACGCAGTTATTGAAGAGTAATACGGAGTAGCCTCCGGCGGCTTAGGGGCTCTGCCCCTAAGGACCCCGCAACCTTTGAAAAGGTTGACGAAACTTTTACTGTTGCACTTAAGAAGCTTTCTTCATATAAAACGCGCATTGGACACTCCCGGAACCTCATCCGCTATAAGACGCACATTAAGTGTAGTTGCGCACAATATATTGTATTATCGAGAAAAACTCCCTCTTTTTTGAAAAAAGTGCTTGCAATTTGGCGCGGGCCGTGGTATTATATTTGAGCAGTCCGGCGAGACCGGAGGCAGATAGTTGGTGTTGATTACGGCGAGGGTCCACCCGTTCCCATCCCGAACACGGAAGTTAAGCTCGTTCGTGCCGAAGATACTTGGCTGGAAGCGGCCCGGGAAAATAGGTGTTCGCCAACACAGGAAACTCCTTCAGTGATGAGGGAGTTTTTCTTTTGCCAAAATCCGGAAGCGCCGCTTCCTCCCGGGCGGGCTGGAGAAACGGAAAACGCCTCGAGAGTAAACAGGAGCATCAAAGCGATTGAGGGAGGATTTGAGAGCTTCGGCTGGAGCCGATTAAATTTTTTTAAAAAAAGGTTGACACCGGCGGCGGGATGTGCTATCATCAACAGGTGAGAAAAGAATGGCAGTGAAAGTTTGGAGGTTATTTGCAATGTCAACGACTATGCCCAAGGCTGGCGAGATCGAGCGCAAGTGGTATGTAATCGACGCCGCCGGCAGGCCCCTGGGCCGGGTTGCGGCCCAAGCCGCCGTGCTGCTGCGCGGCAAGCACAAGGTCACCTTCGCCCCCCATGTGGACTGCGGCGACCATGTGATCATCGTCAACTGCAAGGACGCCGTCCTCACCGGCAATAAGGCGGAGAAGAAGTATTATTACCGCCACACCGGCTACATCGGCCACTTGAAGGCCACCCGGTACGACACCCTGATGCGTACAAAGCCCGAGCTGGCCATGCAGCTGGCCGTCAAGGGCATGATCCCTTCCAACGCGCTGGGACGCGGCGCCATGGCCCGCCTGCGGCTGTATGCCGGCGGCGAGCACAAGCATGCCGCCCAGAAGCCGGAAGCCTGGAATATGTAAGAGGAGGATATTAACTTATGTATGAGACCGCGCCATATTTCTACGGAACCGGCAGAAGGAAGAGCTCCGTTGCCCGGGTGCGCCTGTACCAGGGCACCGGCAAGGTGACCATCAACGACCGGGACATTGACGACTATTTCGGCCTGGATACTTTGAAATACATCGTGCGCCAGCCCCTGGCCCTGACCGAGACCGACGGCAAGTTCGACGTTGTCTGCCGGGTTTCCGGCGGCGGCGTGACCGGTCAGGCCGGCGCCATCCGCCACGGCGTAGCCCGCGCGCTGCTCCAGTATGACTCCGAGAACCTGCGCAGCGCCCTGAAAAAGGCCGGATTCCTCACCCGCGACCCCAGAATGAAGGAGCGCAAGAAGTACGGTCTCAAAGCGGCTCGTCGCGCTCCGCAGTTCAGCAAGCGTTAATCGGCTGTTCAAACCGTATCAAAAT
>CAOKRG010000042.1 GCA_948471095.1 uncultured Oscillospiraceae bacterium | reverse complement strand
GATGGGCGGCGGCATAGGCCTGCATGGTGGCCCCGATGTCGTTGCGCTTGCCGTCCGTGATGACGAACAGGCCCTTTTCCTTGGCATAGGCGATGGTCTCCGCCAGAGCGCGCACGCCCTGCCAGCCGTACATCTCATAGTAGGCCGCCTGGGGCTTCACGGCTGGGACGATGTCACACAGCCCGTCGATGAGCCCCTTGTTAAAGGTCAAGAGCGCCTGGGCCGCGCCCTCCAGATTCTTTCCGTAGGTTTCAAAGCACTCCTCCTTGATGTGGGCGGGGATGTAGTCCAGCTTGGGATCCAGCCCTGCCACGGTGGGGTTCTGCTTTTTGGTGATGTTCTCCAGCAAACGGTCCATAGACATAAACAATTCCTCCTTTGTGCTTTTTATATTACCTCAGATTCAAATGGTAGGAAAATTTGCGCGGTCCAGGTGCTTACAACGTTCGCTTCGCGAAGTTGGCGCCTGGTAGGGTTCTTAGGGGGCGATAATCGCCACCAGCAGACGCTCACCCCTGCGGCAAGGTCGTGGGGCTTTGCCCCACACCCCACCAGGAGCCTAACGCCCCTGGACCGCGTACACTAGTTGCCATTAGCTGAGTGGTAATTCTTCACCCTCCAGCCGGTAGACCAGCCGCCCCCGGGAGAAGGTCATGACCACCCGCCCGGTCAGCTCCATGCCCTTAAAGGGGGTGTTCCGGCTTTTGCCGTGGAGCTTGTCCGGGTCCACGGTCCACTTCCTCTCCGGGTCGATAAGCGCCACATCCGCCGGAGCGCCCGGGGCCAGCATGCCGCCGGGAATTCCCAGAATGCGCGCCGGATTGCCGCTCATCTTCTCAATGATCTGGCCGAGGGTCAGCCTGCCCCGCAGGGCCGTCAGCGCGGCGGCCAAAGAGGTCTCCATGCCGATGGAGCCGTTGGGCGCGGTGATGAAGTCCGCCTTCTCCTCCGGCGTGTGGGGGGCGTGGTCCGTGGAGATGGCGTCCAGAGTCCCGTCCGCCAGACCCTCGATCAGGGCCTGCCGGTCCGCCTCGTCCCCCAGGGGCGGGTTCATCCGGTAATCCGCGTCCATGCTTTCCAGGGCCTGGTCGGTCAGGAGCAGGTAGTGGGGGCAGGTCTCCGCCGTGACCTTCACGCCCCGGGCCTTGGCGTCCCGAATGAGGGCCACAGAGCCCCGGGTGCTCACATGGCAGATGTGTACCCGGGCGTTTACGCTGGCGGCGGCGGCAATCTCCCGGGCCACGCCGCAGTCCTCGGCGGCACGGGGCACGCCCTTCACCCCCAGCCTGCGGGAGACCTCCCCCTGATTCATCAGCCCGCCGGAGGCCAGGTCCAGGTCCTCGCAGTGGGCGGTCAAGAGGAGGCCCAGCTCCCCGGCCCGTTCCAGAGCCTCCAACAGGCAGGCGCTCCGGCCCACCGGCCGGCCGTCGTCGCTGAGGGCGATGGCCCCTGCCGCCTTCAAAGCGGCAAAATCCGTAAGCTCCTGCCCCTTCATGCCCTTTGTAACGCACGCGGCCGTATACACCGCCGCGTCCGCCTCCCCGGCCCGGGCCAGCAGGTCCCGGACCAGCTGGGGGGAATCCATGGGCGGCGTGGTGTTGGGCATGGCCAGCAGGCTGGTCACGCCTCCGGCGGCGGCGGCCCGGCAGGCGGTGAACAGGTCCTCCTTGTGGGTCTGGCCCGGGTCCCGCAGGTGGACGTGCATGTCTATCAGCCCGGGAATTGCGGTCAGGCCCGCGCAGTCAATGGTCTGGTCCGCTTCCCCGGAGAGCGCGGCGGCAATGCGGCCGTCCTCCAGGAATAGGCTGCCGGAGCGGTCCAGGCTTTGGGCGGGGTCCAGGATCCGCAGGTTTTTCAAATGATACCGCATGTTTCACAACCTTTCTGTATGACTTTTTCTCCCCACGCAAAAACAGCCCCGCTCATTTCTGAGCCGGAGCTGCGTAAGGAACCTCTTTGCCAACGGCAAAACAACCGTGTGCCGGGGCGCTGGGTTTTCCGGCGGAGCCGGCCAAACGGAAAGCCTACGCAAACCATAGCGCAGCGCTCCTTGGCTCCAGCGCAGCTCCGCTTCAACCGCTCCACCCCCAATAATGTTTTCGATATCTTATTCGTTAAGGCAGTTCATGGTAGAATCCGAAAGACTCTCCGGAACCTCGCGGCAAAACCGCCCAGCCTAAAAACCAGCTTCGCCGCTTTTTTCCGCGTGTCTACTATACCATAGATTCCGGGGTTTTGCAAGCTTTTTTTCGGGGGCCCCAGCAGGGCGAACACCCGCTCGCAGCGCAAAGTTCTGGTCTGCTTACGCGCATTGGGAGGCTCTGCCGCCCGTGCGGGCATTTCGCCCTCTGCCCCACCGCGGCCTATGTCTTCCCGTTCCTTCGGCTGGAAAAAGCCGCGCGCCAAAAGCCCCCAGGCAGCGCTCAGCGCCTGGGAAGACAGGTTCTTAGCTCCTTATGCCAGCAGGTCGGACTTCCGGCACAGCTGGCACAGGGCCATAGCGGGCAGGGTCAGGCCAAACCACAGGGCGGAATAGGGCAGGCAGACCTGGCCCATGAGGTTTAGGGGCATTTGGGAGTAGTCCCATACCCCCAGGCCCAAAATCTGATTGAACACAATGCCGGCGGCTAGTTCCACCCCGGTGATCAGCCCCGCCCCGGTCAGGCAGCGCAGGAAAAGGCTTTTGTTCCCCAGCGCGCCGCAGCACACCCGGTCAATCAGCCACAGGCACAGGCCGCCGGCAAGGGCCATGGAGTAGTGGGTATGGCCCCGCCAGGCCATTTCCAGGGTGGGGTAGGCGCAGCTTCCGGCTAAAAAGATGGCTCTTTCTTTGCTCATGTTTGGTTCCTCCTTTGGGTGCGGCGGCAGCATCGTATAGGCGCTTAAAAAGCGGCGCGCCCTAAAAGCAGACGGCTTTGCGGCCGGGGCAAAAACGGCAGCGCCCCACATTTGAGGCCCTGCGGACGAAAGTAAAAACCAGCGGACGCCGCCTTCTTCCACTGGTTTTTATTGTCCCCCGGTATACGCCAACTATTTTGACCATTTCCTGTAATATATTGACCGTCTTCCGAAAAATCCTTGTATTTCCGGCTAGTTTTGCCTATAATATTGGCAGACGGCGAAAAGCCGGAATCCTGAGAGAAAGGCTGGGACGGACATGAGAATTTTAGTGACAGGCGGCGCGGGGTACATTGGAAGCCACACGGTGGTCACCTTGCTGGAGCAGGGCCATCAGGTCTCCATTGTGGATAACCTCTCCAACAGCAAGCACGCGTCGGTGGAGCGCATCCAGCAGATCACCGGAAAGGAGCCCGCGTTTTATCTGTGCGACGTGCGGGACGAGGCCAAGCTGCGGGAGGCCTTCCAGAAGGAAAAGCCGGAGGCGGTCATCCACTTTGCCGGCCTCAAGGCGGTGGGCGAGTCCGTGGCCAAGCCCTTGGAGTACTATGACAACAATATCGGCTCCACCTTGGTGCTGCTCAAGGTCATGCGGGAGGAGGGCGTGAACAACATCATCTTCAGCTCCTCCGCCACCGTGTACGGCGAGCCCGCCACGGTGCCGATTAAGGAGGACTTTGTGCTGCCCAGTTCCGCGGCCTGCCCTTACGGCAACACCAAGCTGATGATCGAGCACATCCTCACCGACTATGTTTACGCCCACAAGGAATTCAGCGCTGTGCTGCTGCGGTACTTCAACCCGGTAGGGGCCCACGAGAGCGGCCTCATCGGCGAGGACCCCAACGGCATTCCCAACAACCTGGCCCCCTACATTGCCCAAACCGTGGTGGGCAAGCTGGAAAAGGTCCATGTGTTCGGCAACGATTATCCCACCCCGGACGGCACCGGCGTGCGGGACTATATCCACGTGGTGGACCTGGCCGAGGGCCACGCGGCGGCGCTGCAGCTCTTTGAGAAGGGCCCCTGCGGCCTAAAGGTCTACAACCTGGGCACGGGCCGGGGCGCCTCCGTGCTGGAGATGATCGCGGCCTTCTCCAAGGCGGCGGGCAAGGAGATTCCCTATGTGATCGACCCCCGCCGCCCCGGCGACATCCCCACCTGCTATGCCGACTGCTCCCTGGCCAAGGCGGAGCTGGGCTGGGAGGCCAAGAAGAGCGTGGACGACATGTGCGCGGACACCCTGCGCTGGCAGAGGATGAACCCCAATGGCTTTGAGGATTGAGGAGGCCGTGATTCTGGCCTCCCAGTCCCCCAGCCGGAAAATGCTGCTGGAGCAGGCCGGGGTCAAGCTGGAGGTGGTGGTCTCCGGGGTGGACGAGGACGTACCTGGGGACTTCACCCCCGAACAGACCGTGGAGGCCCTGGCCCAGCGCAAAGCCCGGGCCGTAGCGGCCCTGCGGCCGGGCCGGGCAATCATCGGCGCGGACTCGGTGGTGTGCATCGACGGGCTGATCATCGGCAAGCCGGCGGACGGCGAGGCGGCAAAAGCCACCCTGCGGCGGCTTTCCGGACGCACCCACAAGCTCTGCACCGGGGTGTGCCTGATTGCGGGGAAAAAGGAGCAGGTCTTCCATCAGATTACGGACGTGACCTTTTACCCGCTGACCGAGGAAGAGATCGCCGAATATGTGGCCATGGGCGAATCCACCGGCCGGGCGGGCGGCTACGGCATTGAAGGCGTGGGCGTGATGCTGGTAAAGGAGATCAAGGGGGATTACCCCAACATTGTGGGCCTGCCCGTGGCGGAGACCCTGCGGCGGCTGCGGGACATGATAGAGAGCGCGTTTTAGCATGAACAAAAAACCACCCCCCGAGTAATATGATCAGGGGGTGGTGAAATGCTATACATAAGAAAACGGCGGGCTTTTCCCCGCCGGTACCGGCAGGGAAAGGGCAGGCGCTGGGCGCTGGCCCTGGTTCTGCTCCTGGCGCTGGGAGCCGCGGCCTACTCGGAATGGGGCCTCAAGGGAATCTCCCCCGAGCTGACCCAGGAGGCGGCCCGGGGCTATGTGCTGGAGCAGGTGACTAAGGCGGTGGAGGAGGAGCTGGCCCAGGAGGCCGGGCCCTTCGTCACCGTGGAGCGGAACGGCCAGGGGCAGGTCTCCCTGGTCAGCGCCCAGCCGGAGCGGCTGAACCAGCTGCGGGCCGGGGTGATGGAGCGCCTGGGCAAGGCCCTGCGGGGCCGGGCCACAGTGTATGTTCCGGCGGGCAGTCTAACGGGCATAGGCCTATTGAACGGCCGGGGCTTTCCGGTCCCCCTGGCCTTGGGGCTGGAGGGCTCGGCGGAGGTGGAATTTTCCACCGAGCTGCTCAGCGCCGGGGTCAACCAGACCTGCCACCGGCTGGTAATGACCGTACGGGCCCGGGCGTTTTCCCAGTCCCGGCGGTTTGAGACCTCGGTGGAGGCGGAGACCGGCACGGTGCTGGCCGAAACCGTGGTGGTGGGCCAGGTGCCGGAGGTCAGCGTCTCAAAGAGCTGAGAGAATTTTGAAAGAATGACAAAGCAGAGGTAACTATGGACAAAAAAGCAGCGCGGCAGGAAATCAAGTCTCTGAGGGAGCAGATCGAGTACCACAACCAAAAATACTACACGGAGGACGCGCCGGAAATCAGCGACTTTGCGTACGACCAGCTCTACCGCCGTCTGGAAGAGCTGGAAGCCGCCTTTCCGGAGCTGGCCGGGGCGGACTCGCCCACCCAGAAGATTGGCGGGGCGGTGTACAACAGCTTCGCGCCGGTGGAGCACCCCGTGCCCTTGGAGAGCCTGCACGACTCCTTTTCCGAGGAGGAGCTGCGGGACTTCGACCGGCGGGTGCGGGAGGCCGTGGGCCCGGTGGAGTATGTGGTGGAGCCCAAGTTCGACGGCCTTTCCGTGGCGCTGGAATATGTGGACGGGGCGTTTACCCGGGGCTCCACCCGGGGGGACGGCATGACCGGCGAGGACGTGACGGAGAACATCCGGACCATCCGCACCGTGCCCAAGACCCTGACCCGGCCCGTGCCCTTTTTGGAGGTTCGGGGGGAGGTCTACCTGTCCGATTCCGGCTTCCGCCGCCTATGCGAACGCCAGGAGCTTTTGGAGGAGAAGCCCTTCAAAAACCCCCGCAACGCCGCCGCCGGCTCCCTGCGGCAGAAGGACCCCCGGATCACCGCCGGCCGGGAACTGGATATCTTCGTGTTCAACATCCAGCGCGCCGAGGGGCTGGAGACGAACCGCCACGACCAGGCCCTGGAGCAGCTGCGGGAGCTGGGCTTCGCGGTGACGGACGAATACTTTACGTCCGGCGACATAGAGGAGATCATCGCCCACATCCAGAGGATCGGCGCGAGGCGGGGGGAGTTCGACTTCCCCATCGACGGCGCGGTGGTCAAGGTCAACGACCTCGCCCAGCGGGAAGAGCTGGGCAGCACCGCCAAGTTTCCCCGTTGGGCCGAGGCCTTCAAATACCCGCCGGAGGAGAAGGAGACCACCCTGCTGGACATCGAGGTCAATGTGGGCCGCACAGGCGTGCTGACGCCCACCGGCGTCTTTGAGCCCGTGACCTTGGCGGGCACCACCGTCAGCCGGGCCACCCTGCACAACCAGGACTTCATCGATGAGAAGCAGGTCCGGATCGGCTCCCGGGTGGTGCTGCGCAAGGCGGGGGAGATCATCCCGGAGGTGGTGCGGGTGGTTTCCAACCCGGAGGGGACCGAAGCCTTCCGCCTGCCAGCCGTTTGTCCCTCCTGCGGCGCGCCGGTGGTCCGGCCCGAAGGGGAGGCGGCCGCCCGCTGCACCAATCCCCAGTGCCCGGCCCAGCTGCTGCGGCATCTCATCCACTTCGCCAGCCGGGACGCCATGGACATCGACGGCCTGGGGCCTGCGCTGCTGGAGCAGCTCACCGCCCAGGGGCTGGTGGATTCGCCCGCCGGGCTCTATGAACTGACCCAGGACCAGCTGGCGGGCTTGGAGCGCTTTGGCCAGAAGAGCGCCGCCAATCTGCTGGAAGCTTTGGAAAAGTCCAAAGAAAACGACCTGTACCGGCTGGTGTTCGCGCTGGGCATTCCCCACATTGGGGCAAAGGTGGCCCAGCTGCTGTGCGCGGCTCTGCCCAGCATGGACGAGCTGATGGAGGCGGGCGGGGAAGTCTACCGTATCTACACCAGCGGGGAAGAGCCCAAGGAGATCAAGAAAAAAGTTGCCGCAAGCCGCCTGGCCTCCATTGATGGGATTGGGTATGACATGGCGGTTTCGGTGGCGGTGTTTTTCGCCAACGAGGGCGCGAAAGCCCTGGTGGCCCGGCTGGCGGCGCTGGGGCTCAATATGCGGGCCCATGCGCAGGAGCCCCGGGGGGACGCCCTGGCCGGGAAGACCTTCGTCCTCACCGGCACGCTGCCCACCATGGGGCGAAAGGAGGCCACGGAGCTGATTCAAAAGCACGGCGGCAAGGTGACCAATTCCGTGAGCAAAAGGACCAGCTATCTGCTGGCCGGGGCGGACCCGGGGAGCAAGCTGGACAAAGCCAACGCCCTGGCCGTGCCGGTGCTCAGCGAGGAAGAGCTGTTGGCTCTGCTAAATGAAACCACGTAAAATAGAAAAGATAAGGTGAAACCGATGACAATGAATATAAAAGATCTTTACGGAAAAGCCTGGGAAGAGCAGGCGCGGCGGTATGACAAAATCCGCGAGGGCTTTGTGGAGACCTTTGGAGACGATGCGGGCGCGGCGTTTTTCAGCGCGCCCGGGCGCACGGAGATCGGCGGAAACCACACGGACCACAACCACGGCCGGGTGCTGGCCGCAGCCATCGACCTGGACATTGTGGGTATGGCCCGCAAGACGGAGGACGGGGTGGCGCGGCTGCGCTCTCTGGAATATCCCCGGGTGGACACCGTGGAGCTGGGCCAGCTGGACCCCCGCCAGGAGTCCAGCGGCTCCCAGGCGCTGATTCGGGGCGTTTTAGCCCGGTGCAAGGAGCTGGGGTACCGGATTGGCGGCTTTGAGTGCTACACCCAGACCCGGGTGCTGAAAGGCTCCGGCCTGTCCAGCTCGGCGGCGTTTGAGATTCTGGTGGTCACGGTGGTCAGCCACCTGTATAACGAGGGGAAGATCGACCCGGTGGAGGCCGCGAAGATCGCCCAATATGCGGAAAACGTGTACTTTGGCAAGCCCTCCGGCCTTTTGGACCAGATGGCGGCTTCCGTGGGCAGCGTGACGGCCATGGACTTCGGCGACCCGGCCAAGCCCATCATTGAACGGGTGAATTTTGACTTGAACGCCTACGGCCATGCCCTGTGCGTGGTGGACACGGGCGGCAACCACGCGGACCTGACCGCCGACTATGCCTCTATCCCGCCGGAGATGAAGGCCGTGGCCAAATTCTTTGGCAAAGAATTTTTACGGGAGGTGGACGAGGCGGAGTTTTACGCCAACCTGGGCGCGGTGCGCAAGGCGGTCAACGACCGCTCCGTGCTGCGGGCCATGCACTTCTTTGACGACGACCGGCTGGCCCACGAGGAGGCCGAAGCGCTAAAAGCTGGGGATTTCGAGGGCTTCCTGGCCAAGGTACGGGCCTCGGGCAAGTCCTCCATCCAGCGGCTGCAAAACGTGTTCGCGCCCCACAGCCCCTTGGAGCAGGGCATTACGCTGGCGGTCTCCCTCTCGGAGAAGCTGCTCAACGGCCGGGGGGCCTGCCGGGTCCATGGAGGCGGCTTTGCGGGGACCATCCAGGCCTATGTCCCCTTTGACATGCTGGAGGCTTACCGGGCGGAGATCGAGAAGGTCTTCGGCAAGGGCAGCTGCTACGTGCTCTCCTTCCGGAGTGTGGGCGGCGTGAAAGTAGAGCGGTAACCGTCTGCATACTACATAAAAATCTGCATATAGAAAGGGCCTGCCTTGCCGGCGGGCCCTTTCTTACTATGCAGAATGTATCGATGGGAAAACCCTAGAGGAGCGCGTCCAAATTCTCCTTGATAGCCAGCAGGAACTCCTCGGTGCCAACCTTGCGGACCTCCGGCAGAGTGGACATGGCGGCCAGGTCGCCGGTCATGACGCCGGATTCAATGGTGTGGATGGTAGCCTGTTCCAGCTTGTCCGCAAAGTCCTGCAAGCGGGCGCTGCCGTCCAGCTGGCCCCGCTTGCGCAGGGCGCCGGTCCAGGCGAAGAGCGTGGCCACCGAGTTGGTGGAGGTGGGCTCTCCGTTCTGGTATTTGTAGTAATGCCGGGTCACGGTGCCGTGCGCCGCTTCGTACTCGTAAGCGCCGTCCGGGGCCACCAGTACGGAGGTCATCATGCCCAGACTGCCAAAGGCCGTGGCCACCATGTCGCTCATTACATCGCCGTCATAGTTTTTGCAGGCCCAAATGAAGCCCCCCTCGCTGCGGACCACCCGGGCCACCGCATCGTCGATGAGGGTATAGAAGTATTCAATGCCCGCCTGGGAGAATTTTTCTGCATATTCTCTGTCGAAGATCTCCTGGAAAATATCCTTGAACCGGTGGTCGTACTTCTTGGAGATGGTGTCCTTGGTGGAGAACCACAGGTCCTGCTTGGTGTCAAGGGCGAAGTTGAAGCAGGAGCGGGCGAAGCTCTCGATGCTGGCGTCCACGTTGAACTGCCCCTGGAACACGCCGCCGCTCTCAGTAAACTGGTGGACGGTCTGGCGCTCCTCCTTGCCATCGGGCTTTGTCACGACAATCTCAGCTTTTGACCCGGCTGGGACGATAGTCTCGGTGTTTTTGTAGATATCCCCGAAGGCGTGGCGGGCAATGGTGATGGGCTTTTTCCAGCTGGGGATATAGGGCGTGATGCCCTTGACCACAATGGGGGCGCGGAAGACCGTGCCGTCCAAAATGGCCCGGATGGTGCCGTTGGGGGACTTCCACATCTCTTTCAGATTGTATTCCTCCACCCGGGCGGCGTTGGGCGTGATGGTGGCGCACTTTACCGCCACGCCGTACTTTTTGGCCGCCAGGGCCGAGTCCACCGTGACCTGGTCGTTTGTCTCGTCCCGATGGGGCAGGCCTAAATCGTAGTATTCCAGATTTAGGTCAATGTAGGGCTCCAGCAGCAGCTCCTTGATCATCTTCCAGATGACCCGGGTCATCTCGTCGCCATCCATCTCCACCAGGGGCGTTTTCATCTGTATCTTTTCAAATGCCATAAGTTCCTCCAATTGTATAAATTATTTTCTCCGCATAGCCGTGTATTCCTCTATGGAATCCCGTTGGGGCGGCGATACATTTTCCGGCAGTCCGTCTATCGGGAAGAACCGCAGCTCTTCCACCTCTTCCTCCTGCCGCCGCAAGCTGCCGTGATACTTTCTGCAGCTGTATACGATATCCACAACATACACCTCGTCGCCGTTTGGATAGACATAGTGCTGGTTTTCACCGGAAAACACCGAAAAAAGCTCCAACTCGTCAGCCACTAGCCCGGTCTCTTCGAATAGCTCCCGCTTAGCGGCTTCCTCCGTGCTTTCGCCCAATTCGACGGCTCCCCCCGCTATGCCCCAGCAGTGGTTGTCCGCCCGCAGCTGGAGCAAAATTTCCCCTGCCGCGTTTTCAACAATTACGCAGGCGCCGCACATCAATACGGGCGCGCGGCCCACATGGTCCCGCAGGAATTTTATATAGCCGGTCATGCTATGCTTTACCCTCCGCTTTTGTGTAGTTCAGCAGCCCGCCAGCCAGCACCATGTCCCTCTGCCGGGGGGTGAGGACGGCGTCCAGCATTATCTGCACATTTTTTGTTTCATCGACCAGCGTGACCGGCCCTCCCGCTTGGATTTCTTTCTGCACATTGGGCAGAACCAACCAGTCCATGGGGTCGATCCTGTCATAGTCCGCCTCGTCCTGGAACTGAAGGGGCAGAATGCCCGTGTTGGCTAGGTTCGCGGCATGGATGCGGGCATAGCTCTTGGCAATGACCGCCTTAACCCCCAGGTACAGAGGCACCAGCGCGGCATGCTCCCGGGAGGAGCCCTGGCCGTAGTTGTGCCCGGCAACGACGATTCCGCCGCCCTCCCGCTTGCACCGCTCCGGGAAATCCTTGTCGCAGACCCCGAAGCAGAACTGGGACAGATAGGGCACATTGGACCGGTAGGGGAGGATTTTTGCCCCGGCGGGCATAATGTGGTCGGTGGTGATGTTGTCCCCCACCTTTAAAACCGCCTTGCGGGCGATGCTCTCCTCCAGGGGCCCGGCAATGGGCAGGGGCTTGATGTTAGGCCCGCGTTGGACCTCCACGGTTTCCATCAGCACCTCCTCAATGGGGGGCACGATCATGTTGTCGTTAATAAGGAACCGCTCCGGCATGGGAACGCGTACCGCCTCGCCCAAGCCCCGGGGGTCGGTAAATACGCCGGAAATGGCCGAGGCCGCGGCGGTTTCCGGGCTGACCAGGTAGACCTGCCCGTCCGCCGTGCCGGAACGGCCCTCAAAGTTGCGGTTGAAGGTCCGCAGGGACACGCCCGCCGAGTTGGGGGACTGCCCCATGCCGATGCAGGGCCCGCAGGCGCATTCCAGCACCCGGGCTCCGGCGGCGATGATATCCGCCAGCGCGCCGTTGGCGGCCAGCATATTGTAAACCTGCTTGGATCCGCAGGCAATGGACAGGCTCACGTCCGGATGGACCGTTTTGCCCTTCAGCACGGCGGCCACCCGCATCATGTCTAGGTAGGAGGAGTTGGTGCAGGAGCCAATGCACACCTGGTCGATCTTCATGCCGGAAAGCTCGCGGACCGGCTTTACCGCGTCCGGGCTGTGGGGACAGGCGGCGAGGGGCTCCAGCGCGCCGAGGTCAATGTGGATCACCTCGTCAAAGACCGCGTCCGGATCGGAGGAGAGCTCCACCCACTGGCCCCCCCGGCCCTGGGCCTCCAAAAAGGCCTTGGTAATCTCATCGGAGGGGAACACCGAGGTGGTGGCGCCCAGCTCCGCGCCCATGTTGGTGATGGTGGCACGCTCGGGCACGGAGAGGGTCTTCACGCCCTCGCCGCCGTATTCGATAATCTTGCCCACGCCGCCCTTGACGCTGAGCTTTTGCAGCACGGCCAGAATCACGTCCTTGGCGGAAACCCAGGCGGAAAGCCTGCCGGTCAGCTCCACCTTGGTCATGGTGGGCATGTTGATGTGGTACTCGCCGCCGCCCATGGCCACGGCCACGTCCATGCCCCCGGCCCCGAAGGCCAGCATGCCGATGCCGCCGCCTGTGGGGGTGTGGCTGTCGGAGCCGATCAGCGTTTTGCCGGGAGCCCCGAAGCGCTCCAGGTGGACCTGATGGCAGATGCCATTGCCGGGGCGGGAGAAATAGACGCCGTGCTTTTTTGCCACGGTCTGGATGTAGCGGTGGTCGTCGGCGTTTTCAAAGCCGCTCTGCAGGGTGTTGTGGTCAATGTAGGCCACGCTGCGCTCGGTCTTGACCCGGGGCACGCCCATGGCCTCAAATTCCAGATAG
The DNA here is from genome assembly GCA_948471095.1 of uncultured Oscillospiraceae bacterium. Taxonomy (GTDB): domain Bacteria; phylum Bacillota; class Clostridia; order Oscillospirales; family Acutalibacteraceae; genus Acutalibacter. The sequence continues at coordinate 11,938 of CAOKRG010000042.1, read as the reverse complement.
GCCATGGTGCCGGTAGCGTCCTGGGTCAGGGTCTGGTCGATGCGAAGCCCCACGTCCTCCCCTACCCTCATCTCTCCGCTGACAAGGTGCGCCGCGATGATCTTCTGTGCGATGGTTTTTCCCATTTGCAAGTTCCTTTCTGAGTGAATTCATTTATTTTGAGAAAATTGGCTTGCTTCTATGATCCAGCCCGCCAGCTCTTCGTCCAGCTGGGCGGGGTCTGAAAGCATGATGTGGTGGGTCCAGCGGCCGGGGTAGGGCTCCACCGCCGCGTCAACGCGGGGCGAGTCCAGCCGCCGGCCCAGGCCCAGGGTCAGCGTAAAAAACTGCGGGGGACGCTCCTTCTTGGGCCGCGCCGGGAGAAAGGACACGCAGGCGAACAGCCGCCTCTGATAGAAGGAAATCTGCGTCTTCTGGACCCGGACCTCTACCCCATCCAGCCGGGAAAAAATCAAATTTTCCAGCTGTTCATAAAGAGGTAGGAGCCCGGGCTTTTGATTGAAGAAAAAAAGCGTGCTCTCCTCCATAGGCCTACTCCCGGCTCAGCGCGGCCAGGGCTTCCATCAGCTCCCGCCAGTCCGCAATGGCCAGGTGGGGAAAGCCCAGCGCGCCGTCCTTTTGCCCTGCCTGGTACCATACGGGGAACATCCCCGCGGCCTGGGCGGCCTGGATATCGGCTTGCGGATTGTCCCCGCAGAACCATATTTTTCCGGCGGGAAGACGGGACTTTTTTAGGGCGATCTGAAAGAGAAGCGGGTCCGGCTTGCGGATTCCATACTCGCTGGAGGCCAAAACAAAGGCGAACCGGTGGGAGGGGAACAGGTCCTTCAGCCGGTGCTCCAGCGCCTGGCCCGACCAGCCGATGTTGCTGATCACCCCGGTAGCGATGTTCATTCTGTCCAAAAGCTCCAGCAGCTCCGCCGCGCGGGGAGTGGGTTCGCTGGGGCTGGAATGATCCATCAGCACCGCCTCCATGTCGCCTAAGGACAGGGAGGGCTCCACGCCCAGCGCATCGAAAACCGTGCGGAGCTGGTGCCACTCGTGAATTTCGAAACCGCCCTTTCGGGAGGCTGACAGGCTGCGGGAGCCGGAGAAGCGCTGCCAAAGGCCGTCCGCCAGCTGGTGGGCCTGCTCAGGGGAAGCATTGTCAGGATTTTTACAAATATACCGGAACACCGCCTGCCAGCCCCGCAGAAAGTCCGGCGCGGGCTCTCGGGCCAAGGTGTCGCCGTAGTCGAATAGGATCATGTCCGGTTTTGTGAGATTAGAAAAACGCAAAATAGTTCAACCCCCAAATCAAGAGAAACATGGTGCCGATGGACAGTACGGAACTGAAAACCACCAATTGCCCCGCCAGCTGGCCGTCCCCGCCCATCTGCTGGGCCATGGTGAAGGAGGAAACCGCGATGGGAGAGCCGAACAAGGTGAGCAGCACCGCCAGCTCCGGCCCGCGGAAGCCCATGAGGATTGCCGCGCCCAAAAAGGCCGCCGGAAAGACGATCAGCTTCATGAACAGCGTCAGCAGCAGGGGGCGGACGCAGCGGCCGGTTTCCTCGAAGTTCAGGGAAGCCCCCAGTACCACAAAGGCCAAAGGCGTGGCCACGCCCGCCAGGGTGGAGGCGGTGCCGTACACCACATCCGGCAGGCGCAGGGCGAAGTAATTGCACAGAATGCCCGCCGCCGAAGCCAGAATCAACGGATTGGTCAGGATGCCCTTTATGACCTGCCACAGGTTGGGCTTCTGGCCGTTGAACATCTCCAGGGCCAGCACAGCCAGGGCGTTGAACATGGGGATGATCACCGCGATGAGAAGGGAGGCGATCCCCGCCGCCTCGCCGCCAAACAGGGCGGTGCTGATAGGAATGCCGTAGAGCACGAAATTGCTGCGGAACATGCCCTGGAGCATCACGCCCCGGCGGGCGTTTTCCGGCTCGGTGAGCAGCACCAACACCAGGGCGACGAGAAATTGAACCAACACCCCGGCCACGGAAAAGATCAGCAGGGCGCTGCGAAAGCCCTCCCGCAGGTCAGAGTCGTAGACGTTGATGAAGACCAGAAGGGGCAGAAAGGTTTTGAAGATAAGCTTGTTGACCTGCCGGGCGGAGCCCTCGTTGAGCAGGCCGGTCAGCTTGACTATGTAGCCCAGAGCCATCATCAAGAACAAGGGCAGGACGGTATCGAGCGCAATAAAAAGACTTTCCATAATGCATCTCCCCAATGAATTTCCTGGCAGGTAGAGAGGATATGAGATAGATTATAGCACATTTCCCGGCCGCTTGCAAGGGAGGGAGGCCGGGGGTCCAAACGCCAGACCGCAAGCCTGTCTCTATACCAAAAGGGGTCTCCCTTTCTCCATCATCGCCGGTAGGCTTTTTTTGTACTGCCCGCCCCAGGAACTGTTTTCGATAGACGGCAAAACCGCGAAGGCTGAAAGGCCTCCGCGGAAAGAATAGGGACTATACGCCGGAATAGGCCGAATAGCCTCCGTCTATAGGCAGCACCACGCCGGTGACAGCGCTGGCGGCTTGTTCGTCGCACAGGAAGAACACCGCGCCCAGCAGCTCCCGGCTCTCCACGAAGCGGCCCATAGGGGTGCCCGCAAGGATTTTCCGGGCCCGCGCGGTAGGCGCGCCGTCCGGCTGGAACAAGAGGTCCCGGTTTTGGTTGGATACCAAAAAGCCCGGAGCGATGGCGTTGCAGCGGATTCCCGTTCCGGCAAAGTGGGCGGCCAGCCACTGGGTGAAGTTGCTCACCGCCGCCTTGGCCCCGGAATAGGCGGGAATTTTGGTCAGCGGGACAAAGGCGTTCATGGAGGAAATATTTAAAATGCAGCCGGACTTTCTCTCTGCCATGTCCCGGGCGAACACCTGGGTGGGCAGCAGCGTGCCTTGAAAGTTCAGCCGGAAGACAAAGTCCACGCCTTCGGGCTCCAAATCGAAAAAGGACTTGCCGCCTGGAACGGCTTCGTGGTGGTACTCGTTGCTGGTGGTGGCCCGGGGGTTGTTGCCGCCCGCGCCGTTAATGAGGACGTCGCAGGGGCCCAGCTCCTCCCCCACCCGCCGGCGGACGGCCTCCAGGCCCTCCTTGTCCAGCACGTCCGCCGGATAGGCCCGACAGAGCTGGCCCTGGTTCCGGCATTCTTCCGCCAGCCGCTCCACCGCTTCGGCGTTCCGGTCCAGGGCCGCCACCTTGGCCCCCGCCTGGGCAAAGGCCCGGGCCATGTCGCCGCAGAGCACGCCGCCGGCCCCGGTAATCACCACGACTTTTCCAGAAAAATCCGCCGGATAAGGTAACTTTATCAAGTTAATCCGCTCCTTTCAAATCCGCAAGCTCCACCCTGCCGCCGTTGGCCTCAATGAGGCCGTTTAGGTAGGCGGAGCCCAGGGCCCGGTCATAGAGGCCATAGCCCGGCTTGCCGGTCTCGCCCCAGATCATCCTGCCGTGGTCCGGCCGGAACCAGCCCGCAAAGCCCTCGTCCACCAGGGCCTTGACAATGGCGTTCATGTCCAGCGACCCCGCCGGGGACCAGTGGCCGCATTCCTCAAAGCTGCCGTCCTCCAAAATCTTCACATTGCGCAGGTGCATAAAGCCGATGCGCCCCTGGGCCGCGTATTTGCGCACCAAGGCGGGCACGTCGTTCTGGGGGGAGCAGCCCAGGGAGCCGGTGCACAGGCACAGGCTGTTGGCGGGGCTGTCCACCAGGGAGAGGTACCGGTCCAGATTGGCCTCGCAGGTGACCACCCGGGGCAGGCCGAAAATGGAATAGGGCGGGTCGTCCGGGTGCAGGGCCATGACCACGCCGCATTCCTCCGCTACGGGGATCACTTTTCTCAGGAAATAGGCGATGTTCTCCCAAAGGCCCTCCTCGCCCAGCTCCCCATAGGCGCGGATCAGCTCCCGCACCTGCTCCTGGCTGTAGCTCTGGTCCCAGCCGGGCAGGTGCACGTCGTCCCGCAGGGGGTCCAGGCCCTTGAGCTGGTCCCAATACATCACCAGGCTGGTGGAGCCGTCCGGGGCGGGCTTGTCCAGCTGGGTGCGGGTCCAGTCGAAGACGGGCATGAAATTGTAGGTCACGCATTTTACGCCCGCCTGGGCGCAGCGGCGGATGTTTTCGCAGTAGTTTTCCAGGTGCCGCTCCCGCTGGGGCCCGCCCAGCTTGATGTCCTCGGTGACGGGGATGGACTCCACCACGTCGAAGACCAGCCCATGGGCGGCGCACTGGGCGGCCAAGCGCTCTAGGCTGTCCCGGGGCCAGACCTCCCCCGGGGCCACGTCATACACCGCGGACACGATGGAACGCATGCCCGGAATTTGGCGGATCTGTTCCAAAGTCACCGGGTCGCTGTCCCCATACCAACGAAACGAACTTTTCATGGCTGTTTCCTCCATTCCGCCGGGGAGTCAAGCGCCCCGGACCTTTTTGACAATTTCGCGGGACTCCCGGCACAGCCGGGTAATCTCCGCCCAGCTTCCGGTCTCGATGAGCGGGGCGGCGGTCATATAGGAGCCCCCGCAGGCGGCGACCACCGGGCAGGACAGGTATTCCTCCAAATTGGACAGGGTGATTCCCCCGGTGGGCATCACCCTGAACTGGGGGAAGGGCGCGGCCAGGGCCTTGATTTTGGGCAGGCCGCCGGACTGCTCCGCCGGGAAGAATTTGATGAGCTCCAGCCCCAGCTTCAGGGCGGCGTGGTACTCGCTGGCCGTGGTGCAGCCGGGGTAGACGGGCACGGACTTTTCCTGGCAGCAGAGCACCAGGTCCGGGTCCAGGCCGGGGCAGACGATGAACTGGGACCCCGCCTCCAGGGCCAGATCGATCTGCTCCCGGCTGGTGACGGTGCCCGCGCCCACCAGCATGTCCGGACACGCTTCCTTCATCCGCCGGATGGCGGTTTCCGCCCCAGGGGCGCGGAAGGTCACCTCCGCCACGGGAAGGCCGCCCGCGCACAGGGCTTTCGCCAGAGGGACGGCGTCCCGCTCCGGATTGTCCAGCTTAATGACCGGGACAATGCCGGCCCGTTCCAAAGTCTTGCTGATTGGGTCCATGAGATTGGCCTCCTTACGCCGGCGCTTGGCCGGACTGTGTTTGGATATCTGGCTCTATTATATCGCGCAGGGAGAAAATGCGCAAGGGGGCCAACCCCCATTGGCGGACCGGGGAGGCCTCTGGCAGGTCTTTGGGTGGAGATTGTCACCAGATTTCACGCGGGAAGGTTGACAATAAAGAGGGCGGCCCGTATAATCGTGACTGGGAGGAACAAGAGGTAAAACCGGGCGCGCGCGGACCGGAGCCTTTCCCAAAACAAAGCAGAAAGGAGCGAACGGATTGAACATAGAGGATATGGTGCTGGAATACCTGCGGGAGAGCCAGAACCCGGTATCCGGCCAGGAAATGGCGGAAAAACTGAACACCACCCGCAATTCCATCTGGAAAGCGGTGCAGCGGCTGCGCCGGGCGGAATACGAGATCGACGCTTCCACCAACCGGGGCTACCGGCTGGTCTCGGAAAGCAGCGTGCTCAACGCGGAAAACATCCGCCGCCGCCTAAAGCAGGTGGCCCAGGGCGTTGCCATCGACGTGCGGCCCCAGGCCTCTTCCACCAACACGGTGCTCAAGGAGCTGGCGGAAAAAGGGGGGCGGGAAGGCATGGTGGTCATCGCCGACCACCAGGACCAGGGCAAAGGGCGGCTGGGCCGGTCCTTTTTCTCCCCGAAAGGGCTGGGCCTCTACATGAGCGTCCTGCTGCGGCCGGACTTTCCGGCGGAGCAGTCTCTGGCCATTACCACGGCCGCTTCGGTGGCGGTGGCGGAGGCGGTGGACCGTCTCACCGGCCAGCGTGCCCAAATCAAATGGGTGAACGATGTGTATCTGCACGGCCGCAAGGTGTGCGGCATCCTCACGGAAGCCGCGCTGGACTTTGAAAGCGGCCGGCTCAATTACGCGGTGCTGGGCATTGGCGTCAACGTACAGGCTCCTCCCGGCGGCTTTCCCGAAGCCATCCGGGACGTGGCGGGAGCGATCTTCCCGGAAGAGGCCCCTGCCGGAGCCCGGTCCCGGCTGGCGGCGGAAATCCTAAACCGCTTCTTCGAGATCTACCGCACCTTGCCCGACCGGAAGGACTATATGGCCGAATACCGGGCCAGGTCGCTGCTAAACGGCATGGAAGTCACCCTGCACCAAGGCAGCGCCAAGTGGGAGGGCCTGGTACTGGGCGTGGACGAAGAAGCCCGGCTCATCGTCCGGCTGCCCGATGGCAGGCGGAAAATCTTCGGCGCCGGCGAGGTGGCCATTGTCAAAAAGGATTTTCTCCACAATTTACAAAAAAAAGAGAAAGGTTTGGATGAAACATGAGGCTGGAATATAAAAACAATGTGCAGAAAACCGTACTCACCGGGGTTATGGCGGCTGTGCTGGCCGTGCTGTCCCTAGTCTCCATCCCCCTGCCCAGCGGAGTCCCTGTAACGCTGCAAACCTTCGCGGTCGCCTTATGCGGCTTTTTGCTGGGGCCCATCATGGGCATGGCGGCGGTAGCGGTCTACCTGGTCATGGGCGCGGTAGGCCTGCCCGTTCTGGCCGGCATGGCAGGCGGCTTTGGCCATTTCCTGGGAATGACCGGCGGCTTCCTCTGGGGATTTCTGCCCATGGCCCTGCTCTGCGGATTCGGCGCTTGGGCTGGAAAAAAATTTCTGGTAGTCCCTCTAAGCCTGGCCGGGCTGGCGGCCTGCCACCTTCTGGGGGCCGTCCAGTTCGCGGCGGTTGCCTCTATGCCGCTGTGGGCCGCATTTTTAACGGCCTCTGCGCCGTACTTGATTAAGGATGTGATCTCGGTAATTCTGGCCTACTTTGGAGCCCTCGCCATTGCCGCGGCGCTCAAAAAGGCCGGACTGGGAGGCGCGGCATGAGGGAGCTGCGGGGGCATCATCTTTTCTGCACATTTTTGTTTTCCGGAAGCGGCTACGATGAGGCTTTTACGGAAAATATGCAGAAAGTGGCCGACGGGCTTCGGTCCGGGGAACCGCTGCGGCTGTGCGCGGGCCATGACCACGTCTGCTCCGCCTGCCCCAACCGCCTTCCGGAGGGCTGCGCCTTGGGAACCGAGGACGTGGCCAGACGGGACGCCGCCGCCCTGCGGGAGCTTGGCCTGGCCCCGGACATGCCGTTAACCTGGGAAGAGCTGAAAGTCCGCCTGGCCCAGATGGACGAGGCCGGCTTTCAGCGTGTGTGCGGCGGATGCCGCTGGCAGGCGGAGGGCCTGTGCGGCTGGGAGCTCCTCCACCGGCGGGCTACCCTCTGACATACCGGGCATTCCGGGCCGCGCCCAGCTTTTTGGCCGCGCCGGACTTCACCATCGCTCCCAGCACTGCCTCCACCGTGGTGGGGCTTACCTGGGGCAGGGCCGCGCAAATGTCCGCCTTGCGCACGGGCTCGGGACTGTTTCGCACAAAGTCTTCGATCAGAGCCCGTTTGGCGCCCCTGCGTCTGGTTGCGGGAGGAGCGGACGGCGTTTTCTCCAAGGCCCGGAGGCTGAGGTAGAGCAGAGCGAAAAACACGGGAAGGAAGGCCGCATAGTCCGGCTCCTCCCGGAGGGATTTCTGAAAGGCGGGCCGGAACAGGCAGCGGTAGCGCCAAAAAGTTTCCGCCAACGGCGCTTGGGCCCACAGGGCAGGGCCCGCTTGGCACAGCAGCGACCGGGCCAGCAGCAGCCCGCATCCCAAAGGCGCGCCGGGCACGGGCGAGATGCGGGCGCAGTCCAGCGCCGCGCAGGCAATGAGCCCCAGGCTGTCCCCCTGGGAACGCCTGGCGGAATCATACGCGGAAAGAGCTTGGCCCAAGGCCAGGCTCTTTTCCTGCTCCAGCCCTCCCTCATCCAAGGCGCTGGCCAGAATATGCAGAAAATCCTTCTCTTCCGCCTGGGCAAGCGCTTGGGCAAGGCCGGGAGGCCCCTTTGGTTCCAGGCGCTTCAAAGCCGCGGCCGCGGACTCCATCCCCCGGCCTGCCCATACCCTGCTCCCTTCCAGCCGGGAGGCAAGGGCTTTCGTGCTTGCCTCCAGAGCCGCGGCGTCTTCCGGCAATGCCAGCGCCGCTAAAAACGAGTAATCAAACCGCCTCATATTCCTTCATCCCTCCGTGCCGAAGCTTTATCTGCCCATATTGGCCAACCGGCAGGCTCCGCGAGCGGGCCCGGCAAAGGTTGGTTTCTCTCCCCTGCCGCTCCCTCTATTTCTTTATAGTATAGCAATTCCTTGGAAGAAGCGCAAGGCAAATGGGAGTTTTTTCTGCACATTTTAGAGTTGGACTGCTTACAAACGCGGCGCAAGGCGCTCTCCCGCTTGGCAGAAAAAAGGGCTCCCGCCCGCCAGGTGGGCGCCTGGCGGGCGGGAGTCACAAAGGGAGAGACTAAGAAAACAATAAATGAGTTGCTTACTTCTTCAGGTAGTTCATCAGCATCTGGGCCACCACGGCGCGGCTCGCCTTGCCCTGGGGCTCCAGCATCCCCTTGTCGTTGCCGTTGAGGATCTTGTTCTGCACGGCCCACTTCATGGCTGTCTGGGCCCAGCTGGAGATCTTCCCGGCATCGGGGAAGTTGATTGCGGTATCGGCAGGCGCGGGCTTGCCAGCGTTGCGCCAGAGCATAACGGCCAGCTCTTCCCGGGTGATGTTCCGGTCGGAGCCGAACTTGCCGCCGCCAATGCCCTCGGTTACCTTGTTGTCCGCGGCCCACTTAACCGCATCAGCGGCCCAGTTGGGCACATCGGTGAAGCTGGGCTTGCCGGTAACGGCAGGCTTGCCAGCCTTGTTGTAGAGAATCTGAGCCATCATGGCGCGGGTCAGCAGATCGTTGGGCTTGAAGCTGTTGCCGCCAACGCCTGCCATCAGGCCGTTCTTCACCACGTACTGTACCGCGTCATAGAACCAATCCTTGGCCTTCACGTCGTCAAACTTCACGTCGGGAGAGGCGCTGGGGTCGGGAGAGGTACTGGGCTCCGGAGAAGCGCTGGGATCGGGAGAAGCGCTGGGATCCGGAGAGGTGCTGGGGCCAGGGGTAGGCGTGGGGTCAGAGCCGCCAGGGCCGGAGGGGCCGCCAGGACCAGGGATGGAAGGCTTGCGGGTCAGGGTGTAGACGGTGTAACTCGTACCGTCCTCCGTGGTGATGGTGAGGTTGTAATAAGAATTGGGAGTAACCGTGCCGCTGAAGGTTTTGCTATTGCAATTCATCTTAAAGCTCTTGGTTACGTTGGTGATGTCCTGGTCGCAGTCCTTGAGCAGGGTAATAACGCCGTCCTCCTCAACCGCGTTGTAAGCGTCCTGGAGGTTGGTGAAGCGCTGTCCGTTCACCTCGGCCACACTGGTGTTGTCCTCCGTGAGGAAGGTGAACACGCCCAGGCCGTTGGGAGAGGTAAAGGTTACCGTTGCGCCAGTAACCGGGCTCGGGGCCGCCTGCTTCACAGGAACAGAAGCGGTGCTGGGAGCGGTGCTGGGAGCGGTGCTGGGAGCTGTGGTCGGGTTGGGAGAGCCCGTAGCATCAGGCTTCTCGCTAGCAGCGGGAGACTCGGTGGGCTCCGTACTGGCTCCGGGAGTTGTGGTCGGGGCGGGAGCGGAAGTCTCATCGGGACCGGCAGTAGGAGCCGGAGTAGGCGTGGGAGAGGTGTCCTTTTTGATGATTTCAGCGGTCAGAATGTTCGTATCGCCCTGGCGCTTGACGAAAATCGGGTCAGTGGTTTCTTTGCCAGCGGCAAAGCCCACAGGCAGGTTCAGGGTCAGGGTGATGGGCTCATTAACCGTAAGGGGCTGGCTGCTCATGACAACCGCGTTCTGGCTGGCGCCAGAGGTCTCAATGGCGTCCATAGTGGTGGTCTTCTTGGTCACCACGATGTCAGCCGTGGCGGTAACGTCCATAACCAGCTTCTTCTCGTCGCCGGTGGTGCTGTACTCCGTCACCGCAACGTTCATGCGGGGGACGATGACCACACGGGTGTTTTCCGCGGTGGCGCCGCTGCCGGCAGACAGTTTATTCAACTCTGCAACAGCTTTGTCCATGTCAACAGAGCCAGCGGCGGTCTCGGGCAGATCGCTCTGTTCCACCAGCTCCTTCATGGTGCCGCTGGTGTCCTCCAGGCTTTCCGCGGCCTTGGTGACCTTGTCAGCATCGGCCTGGGGTACGCCAGTGCCAACCTCTACAGAGGGCTTGGCCGGGGTAACGGGGGCAACGGTGTTCTTCACTTCCACCGTGTCTTCCCACAGCTTAATCGAGCCAGCGGGCGCGTCGGCGCTGCTGGTGTTGCTGGCAGCGGAAGCGGAGCACAGGTAGGCTTCTACCTGGTAGGTGCCATCCTGGTCAGCGTTCAAACCGGTTGTGGTCAAGCCATTGCTATACTCAATCTGACTGGGATTCATAAAGCTCCAGGCAAAGGTTTGGGTCTTGCCATCAACCTTGGAGTTGGCCGCAATGCCATAGCTCTTGGCCTCAGCCTTACCGTCTGTGGGGCCAGTAAACTTGAACCACATATAGGTGTCGGCAGGCAGCTTATCAGCGAACCGCACATACATGGTCTGATCGATGCAGTCGCTAACCACGGTCTTGTCGGCAATGGCGGTGTAGCCCAGGGTGGTAATTTCGGGTACGCCAAGGTTCGGAATGAGGGTGCAAGCCTCCAGAAGAGTGGCTTTGCTCTTATTCAAGGTGGTGATATCACTCTGGACCAGATAGAGATTGACATTGTACGGGCCGTTCTTCATGCCCATGGCAACGTCTTCGTTACTGGCGTTCTTCGGCCAAGCCTCGAACTGGTTCTTGTTCAAGAAGCTCCAGGCCTGGGTCTTATGCTGGCCATTGCCATCCGCCCGGATGCCGTACGTTACGCCATCGGGATCGGTGATTTCAAACCACAGATAGGAGTTCTGAGGAAGCTTATCCTTGAACTTAAAGAACATGGTCTGGTTGATCCAGTCTGCTCCCGCATCCACGCCCTCGGGCAGAACATTCTTGTTAAACGTAGCGCCGCAGGCCTCAACAGGGATATTCTGCTTTACGCCGGTAAGGTCGATCTTATAATAAGTCTTCTTCTCGGCAGACGCTTTCGCTTGGGGCGAAGTAGTCTTGGTGGCAACAAGCTGGTAAGAGCTGCGGTCCTGCTCTTCTGTCTTCTTGCCAGTGGCATTAAAGTAGAAATTGTCGTATTTCTTACCACCAATTTCGACGGGTTCGCTAAAAGTAAGCTCTCCAGTAGGGGTCTGTGAGCCCCATCCCGTGGCATACTTAACGTTATCCTCGTGAGGCACAAACACGCCTACCCAGAAGCCCATGCTTGTGGGGCTGTCGCCATTCTGATGGGAGCGCAGGGCGGGATGCTCCATGGCGTAGGTATAGGGCGCGTCCTCGGTACCCTTGCCGCCCGTGGCGGTCACTTTGTAGCCCTCTACCATCAAATCGCTATCTGGCACCACATTGGCGGTGTCACGGAGCGTGGCCGGAAGAATTTCAGGGGCCGCAGGGGCCGCCGGGGCATCCGTGGCCACTGCGAAGGGTACCATGGAAAGCGCCATGCACAGGGCCAAAAGAGCGGAAATGATCTTTCGCTTCATTTAAAAAGCCTCCTTTATTTGTAAAACAGCGCCATATGTTACTCTGCCCGGGCTGGGTGTTTCGCCCGGCGCGGTCCGTCCGCGCCCACGGGTTCCGGCGCAAGAACCCGGCGGCAGGCCGCCATTTTTTGCATGCCCGGTCCGTTTCCAGCCCGGGCGCACCCTATCATCACCTCCAAACCTGGCAAGATAGTGTACTTTCCTGCAAGTCCATACAGGCTTGCTGTAAGTAGCAGTATAACACAAGATTTGGGATTTTTCAAGGCCTTTTGGAACTATTTTCCAGGCGGGGCGGCCAATGCAGGAAAGTACACTTTTTTGTAAGTCTTTGGGCCCGTACGGGGAATGCCTCTC
>CAOKRG010000041.1 GCA_948471095.1 uncultured Oscillospiraceae bacterium | reverse complement strand
TCGCGGAGCGAATGTCAACTTCGCGGAGCGAATGTCAACTTCGCGGAGCGAATGTCAACTTCGCGGAGCGAATGTTGTAAGCCCCTGGACCGCGTACATTGGTTACCATTGGCTGAGTCGTGATTCTTCAGCTGTGAATACAGGTTCTCAACCCGCCGGGAGTCCGGCGAAAAAACAGGCCCGGCATACGGAGGCCTTGGGGCTGCCGTATGCCGGGCGCTTGGAGAGCCATGAAATCCGTATTCGCAGGCGGCGAAGGCCGGGCCCTGGCCCGCTCCCCTGTTCGCCTACGCGTACAGATTCTTAGTAATCCTGCTCCTGGCGGGAGCGGGAGTTCTGGCTCTGGTTCTGGCCGTTCTGGTTCTTGGACTTGCTGTTCTGGCCCTGGTTCTGGTTATTCTGGTTCTGGCCGTTCTGGTTCTGGCGGTTCTGGAACTTGTTGTTCTGGCTCTGATTCTGGTTCTGATTAGACATAACGCGTCATCCTTTCCAATTAAAAAGGTAAGCTCCCAGTCCGGGCCGGGCCCGCGGCCAGGGGTCTTCCCTCAGTATTTTGGTCAGGCCGGGACGGAATATTCCCCGGCGGGGGAAAAATCCGCGTTTTTTCCCAAAGCGCGCAAACGCGTTATTTTTGACAAAAGCTTGGCCGTCCGGCCAGAAAGGCCTCGCGCGGCAAAGGTTCAAATAAAATCACGAGAGGGGTATCGACGTGGCTCTGCCAATGGAATTTTACAAACGGATGGAAGCCCAGCTGGGCGGAGAGTACCGGGCCTTTTTGGACTGCATGATGGCGGCCCCCGCCCGGGGGGCGCGGCTCAACCCGCTGAAATGCGACCAGCGGACCCTGGAGGGCAGCCTGCCCTTCCCGCTGCGGCCCACGCCTTTCAGCGAGCTCTCCTATTATGTGGACGCGCCGGACAGGTTCGGCCCCCTGCCCGCCCACCACGCGGGAATGTTCTACTCCCAGGAGCCCTCCGCCGCAGCCGCGGCCACGGCCCTGGACCCCCAGCCCGGGGAAAAAATTCTGGACCTGTGCGCCTCGCCCGGAGGCAAGGCCACCCAGATCGCCGGGCTGATGATGGGCAAGGGCCTGCTCTGGGCCAACGAGGCGGTGATGAGCCGCACCAGCCAGCTGCTCTCCAATTTGGAACGCCTAGGCGTGCCCAACGCCGTGGCTTCCTGCTGCCACCCGGACAAGCTCTGCAAGACCCTGCAGGGCTATTTCGACCGGGTCCTGGTGGACGCGCCCTGTTCCGGCGAGGGGCTCTTCCGCCGGAACCCGGAGGCGGGGCGGCAGTGGTCCCCGGCGGGGGTGCAGGCCTGTGCCCGCAGGCAGGCGGCTATTTTGGACTCGGCGGCCCTGGCCGTAAAGGAGGGGGGCGTGCTGGTCTACTCCACCTGTACCTTCTCCCGGGAGGAAAACGAGGGCGTGGTGAAAAAGTTCCTCCAAACCCACCGGGAGTTCGTGCCCGAGGAGATTCCCGCCGCCTTTGGCCGGCCCGACCTGGACGGGGGCCTGGCCCGGCGCATCTACCCCATGGACGGGGGCGAGGGCCACTTCATCGCCCGCTTCCGGCGCATGACCTACAACGAGTGCCGGGTCCGGAACTTTTCCGGCTATTTTCTGGGGGACCAGGCCCGCTCGGGCCAGGCCCTGTATGAAGAGCTCTTTACGGACGAGTGCCCCGAGGACCTGTTCATTTCCGGGGACAAGCTGCTGATTCTGCCCCCGGACCTGCCGGAGATCAACGGCCTGAACGTGCTGCGGGCCGGCGTGGAGCTGGCCAGCCTGCACACCCGGCGCCTGGAGCCGGCCCACGGGGTGTTTGTCAGCCATTCCGGCACGGCCTGCCGGGAGGTGATGGACTTTGCCCCCGACGACCCGGAGCTGCTGGCCTTTTTGCGGGGCGAGGAGATCTCCACCGCCAAGCGGGGCTACCCGGCGGTGTGCGTCAACGGCGTGCCCCTGGGCTTTGGCAAGGCCAGCCAGGGCCGCTTAAAGAACCACTATCCCAAGGGCTTGCGGAACAACTCCCAATAATCCCGCCCGGCGGGCTGGGGCCTGGGGCTGGCCAGGGCGTAGACGTCGTCCGCCCGAACCTCCAGCCGGAAGCCCTCCTGGGCGGCGGCAGGCAGCTTGCGGAAGTCCCCCGCGCGCACAGCCAAGGGCAGGTCCCCGGCCCGGCCGTTTAGAATCCGCCCGCCCCTTTCGCTCATGCCCAGCACCCGCAGGTAGGGCGGCAGGGCGGGCAGGGGCTCCCGCAGGCCCAGGAAAGCCGCCATGACCAGCCGCCGCACCCGGGCGTGGGGATAGCGCTTGGACTTGACCTGGGCGTACAGCTCCTCCAAGGAGCTGGCCTCCCCCACCGCCTGGGCCAGCCGGTGTTCCAGGCCCTCGCTCAGGCCGGGCAGGGCGGCGAAATCTTCCAGCGTCAGGCCCCGCAGCTTACATAAAACGGCCCGCTCCAAATATTTTATCTGAACGGGAAACCGCCCCTGCTCCCGGGCCTCTTCCAGGGCGGCTAGGGTGAAGTCCGGCACAAGCCCCCGCAGGTCCCGGCCCTGCAGGGCCAAGCTCCGCAGCTGGCTGGCGGAAAGCACGGCCCCGGGCTCCACAGGGGCCTCCTGGCCGTGCCCGGACCCGGTCCGGGGGACCGCCACCGGCTGGATGGCCAGCCCTTGGGAGAGAATGGCCTTGCAGTATTCCACCCCCAGGGTGGCGTTGGGCAAAGCCAGGGGGCGGGCGGCTTCCGGGCCCAGCAGGGCCTCCACGGCCCGCTGCCGCCGGGCGGCGAAGGGCAGCCCCGGCTGGTTTTGAAGCCGGAGCGCCTGGGCAAAGTCCGGGGAGAGCAGCGCCTGGGCCAGACGGAGCAAAAGCGCCGCGTCCGGAACCTCGCTGCCAAAATACAGCCGGGAGGCCCCCAGGGCCCCGGCCAGGGCCGCGCCCCCCGCCGCGAAGCGCTCGGCCCCGGCGCAGGCCCAGGAAAGGGGCAGCTCCGCCACCAGGTCCGCCCCGGCCTCCAGGGCGCACTGGGCCCGGTGCCATTTGTCCAGCATGGCGGGGCCCCCCCGCTGGAGGAAGTTGCCGCTCATCACGCAGCAGACCGCTGCGCCACCGGCCCCGGCTTTTTCCAAAAGCCCCAGGTGCCCCCAGTGCAGCGGGTCAAATTCACAAATGATTGCGGAAATTGTGATTTTATCCGGCATTTTCTGTAAAACTCCTTGAATTTACACACAGGATATAGTATAATATGAGCGAAGAAAAAAAGATTCAGGGATATCGGTCTGTGAGAAGCCCCGAAGCCGCCGGAGGGCGCGGCTGTTTAGCATGGTTTGTTTAGGGTTCGTTTATTATACAATTTTATTAGAGGAAAGGAAAGACCTAACATGAAAATTTTGGTGATCAACGCGGGTAGTTCTTCGCTGAAATATCAGCTCATCGACATGGAGGGCGAAAAGATGCTCTGCAAGGGCAACTGCGAGCGCATCGGCCTGGGCGGCGGCATCTTCACCCACAAGACCGCGGACGGCCGGGAGCTTCACAAGGAAGTGGACATGCCCGACCACACCGCCGCCTTTACCCAGGTAAAGGACGCCCTGCTGGATCCGGAAAAGGGCGTTATCACAAACCTGGAGGAGGTCTCCGCCATCGGCCACCGGGTGGTGCAGGGCGGGGCCATCTTCCATCAGTCCTGCCTGGTGGACGAAAAGGTCATCGCCGACATCGAGAGCCTCATCCCCCTGGCCCCCTTACATAACAAGGCCCATGTGCAGGGCATCCGGGCCTGCCGGGACCTGTTCGGCGACGCGGTACCCGAGGCTGTCGTCTTCGACACCTCCTTCCACGCCACCATGCCCCCCAAGGCCTACATGTACAATGTACCCTATGAGTATTACGAGAAATATGCCGTCCGCCGCTATGGAGCCCACGGCACCTCCCACCGGTATGTAAGCGCCCGCTGCGCCCAGCTGATGGGAAAGGATATCAAGGACCTGAAGATCATCACCTGCCATCTGGGCAACGGCTCCTCCATCACCGCCGTGGACGGCGGAAAGGTGATTGACACCAGCATGGGCCTGACCCCCCTGGACGGCTTTATGATGGGCGGCCGCACCGGCACGCTGGACCCCTCGGTGGTCACGTTCATCATGGAGAAGGAGCATCTGAGCCCGGCGGAGATGGACCAGATTATGAATAAGAAGTCGGGGCTTCTGGGCATCTCCGGCGTTTCCAGCGACGACCGGGACGTGACCGCCGCCCGGGAGGCGGGCAACGAGCGGGCTAAGCTGGCCCACGACATTTTGGAGTACCAGATCAGCAAGTTCATCGGCGGCTACCTGGTAGCCCTGGGCGGCTGCGACGCCATGGTCTTCACCGCCGGCGTGGGCGAGAACCAGTGGCACCACCGCTGGGAGATCGGCAAGTATCTGGAATTCCTGGGCGTGAAGCTGGACGAGAAGCTGAACCGGGAGACCGTGCTGGGCAAGGAGGGGATCATCTCCACCCCGGACTCCAAGGTCGCCGTGTACGTCGTCCCCACCAACGAGGAGCTGGTCATCGCCCGGGACACCAAGGCCCTGGTGGAAAGCCTCTAAAGCGGGCCGCATTGTTCGAATTACTTAGCTGTAGCAGGCTGTGTAATTATTTCGCGCCGCCAGGATGGGAACCGGCCCATGCAGGGGAAGGGCCTGCCCCTTTTGCCAGCCTTTCGTAAAGAGGCAGGCCCCTCCCTTGTGGAGGAAAGGTTCTGAATCCGGAACGCGATCGGGGTAAATCAAAAGTTAGGTGAGTACGGGCGGAACGCTTGCTGCGGCAGGCGTTCCGCCATTTTATGACAAGTTTCGACCAGCGGGCAAAAGAATTCAAACTTTATTCAAAAACTTGAAAACCCTAGAGTTTTCTAGGGTTTTTTCGGTTTTCGCCTCTGGGCTGTCTCTGTCAAAACCAGGAAAATGGAGCGAAAAGGTTGCAATTTTGTAACCTTTTCGGTATAATAAGGGCCAGGGAAAGCGCCGGACGCGGGCGGGGCTCTGGCTCCGGCGCGAGAGACTTAGAGTTTTTTTGGACGTTTTTTTGGAGGTACATAATTTTATGCGGAACATTTCTTGCAAGCGGCTGCTGACCGCAATGCTGGCGGCACTGTTTGTGCTGCTCTGCCCCCTGACGGCCCTAGCCCAGGAGGGGGAGGCTTCTCCCTCTCCGGAGGCGGACGGCGGGCAGCCCTATGTGGAGGCGGTTTCAGAGGGCCAAGAATCCAGCGCCGGGGAAGAGCCCGCGCAGCCGGACGAAGAGCCGGAGAAGGCTCCCGAGGCCAGCCAGGCTCAAAACAGCGCCCTGGCTCTGGGCGGCGTGTACCAGGCCAGCGGCCAGGTGCTGCGCATGGGCACCCACGAGGCCTATATGCCCGGCGTGCGGGGAGACCGTTTCTTCCCCAACCAGGTGATGACCCGGGCGGAGATCGCCCAAACTCTTTACAATCTTTTGAAGGACAAGCCGGAGAACCCCTCCTGCCAGTATAGCGACGTGGACGAGGGCCACGCCTATTACGCCCCCATCGCGGCCTTGGCGGAGCTGAACCTGATGACCGGCGGCGGTGACGGCCGCTTTAACCCGGAGGGCAGGCTGTCCCGGGCGGAGTTCGCGGTGATTTTGGGCCGCTGCTTTGAAACGGAGGAGGGCGAGATCAACTACTCCGACGTGGGCGAAGACCACTGGGCCTATGAGGCGATCGCCTCGGCCACGGCCAAG
The DNA here is from genome assembly GCA_948471095.1 of uncultured Oscillospiraceae bacterium. GTDB lineage: Bacteria > Bacillota > Clostridia > Oscillospirales > Acutalibacteraceae > Acutalibacter. The sequence continues at coordinate 18,736 of CAOKRG010000041.1, read as the reverse complement.
GAGTGGATGAGCGGCCCCGGGGACGGGTCCTTCCGGCCCACCCGGGAGATCACCCGCATAGAGGTGGCCAAGGTGCTGAACGTGGCCCTGGGGCGCACCGGCGAGGGCTTTGCCGCTGACCGGGACGTTCAGGAGTTCCAGGACGTGCCCATGGACCACTGGGGCTTCCTCCACGCCGCCGAAGCGGCGGACCCGGAGGAGGAACCGGATCCCACGCCTGAGCCGGACCCAGACCCCACCCCCGCTCCCACGCCGGAACCGACCCCGGCCCCCTCTCCCAGCGGAGACCCCAATGTGCCCAGCGGCTTTAAAGTGGGCGGCCAGGTGCGCGTCACCTCGGACAATGGGTTGAACGTGCGGTCGGGCCCCGGCACCGGCTTCAGCATCGTGACGGCGGCGGCCTACCGGGCGGTGATGACCATTACGGACGTTTCCAGCTACCCCTGGGTGGGCGTGAAAACTTCCGGCGGCCAGTCCGGCTATTCCCTGGCGGACTTTTTGGAGCCCTATACCCCCGGCAGCGACCCCACGCCGCCCCCCGTGCAGAACGGCACGCTGACGGCTACGTCCCTGACCATTCCCCAGTACATGAGCGCCCGGCTGGACGCCCAGGCCGGCAGCAGCATCAGCGGGGCCCAGTGGACCAGCAGCAACCCGGACGTGGCCTATGTGGGCTATACCGTTGACTTTAGCAGCAAAAAGCAGTGCGCCGCCGTGTACGCCAAGGCACCGGGCACCGCCACCCTGACCTTTGGGGCGGGCGGCAGCAAGGCAACCTGCACTGTGACCGTTACCGCGCCCCAGGCGGTGCGCTTCGCCTATGGCGATGGCAACTCCGTGGGCGTGAACGTTGACTTCGACCTGGTAGCCATTACGGACGAGTCCCGGGACGAGGTGCGCTTTGAGATTGTGGACGGCCCGGCCTCGGGCAGCTACGCCTGCTCTTCCTACCAGACGGAGACGCGGACCTCGGAGTTTGGCCTGCCAGACAACCGCACCCGGGTCTTCCGGCGGAAGGTCTCCTTTGGCGCGGTGGGCCTGTATACCATCCGGGCCTACTCCAACAGCGGCGAGGGCTACTCCACGGACTACTACACCTTTACCGTGCAGGTGACCTCCAACGACGACATGCTGGCCACCACGGACGACACCCGGCAGATTTCCGGGCTGATGCTGCGGAATATTTCCTCCTTTGAGGGCTATGTGCCGGAGATTGAGGATGACCGTCTGGTCAACGGCAACCCCACCGTGGGCTATGGCTACGTGGTGAGTGTGAACGACAATTTCTACAACAACATGACCAGGACCGAAGCCTACGCCTGCCTGACCAATTTGGTGAACCAGAGGGGCTTTGGCAAAACCGTGGACAGCTTCCGGCGGACCTACAACATCAAGATGAGCCAGGGCAATTTTGACGCCATGGCCAGCATGGTCTATAATTTGGGCGTCAACAGCATCTTTAACACCAACGAGTATGAGACCCCCTATGTGATCTTGAACATGGTGGTCCCGCCCACGGACGCCTCTTCCAGCAACCCTTACGCGGGCATTATGAACGTGAAGGACACGGACGTGTACAGCCAGCCGGACTACACCAGCCAGGTCACGGCAAAGGACGTGCCCCAGGGTACCAACGTGAGCGTGGTGGACGTGTATACCAACATCAGCCGGACCCGCCGGGACGTTTGGTACCGGGTGGTCTACACCGGCGGCTCCGGGTGGGTGCCTTCGGGCTACATCAAGCTCAACGGCGACTTTGTCCGGGACCTGTACTATGCGGACACCACCTCCCTGGCCAACGAGTTCCTACAGTGGCACATGGCGGGAGGGCACGTGGAGGGCCTGGTCTGGCGGCGGCTCTCCGAGTGCAAGACCTTCTTCTTCTCGGACTACGATGATTACAACTGCAGCGAGTGCCCCAACTACACCATCAACAAATACGGGTTCCGTTTCCCCGCCTGTGAGGCCGATCTGGACCGGCGCTGAGGCGAGGCGGACCGGCTGGCATAAGTAAGAACCTGTATTCACAGGCGATGGACGCCGTATGGGCGGGTCTTTTGCAGCCCAGCTGCGTTAAAAAATCTTGCAATGCGCCAGCATTCCCGCGATTTTTTTGCCTTGCTGGGCTCCAAAATCCCTCGCCCAACCGGCATCCCCGCCTAGGAATACAGGTTCTAAAAAAAGCCCCTCGGGATTTTTCCCGGGGGGCTTCCCCTTTGTCCGCACACAAAGCCTGAAGGAGCATACTATAAGGTTGAGCGGCAAAATATCATAAAGAGGTGATGGATATGGGCAAGCCTATGCTCTTGGTAAGCTCGGTCACGTATGCCATGAAAAGCCGCGACATCCTGTTCAAACGAGGCATCAAGGCTTATGTGGAGAGAATCCCCCCTTCCGCCGGCACTGGCTGCGGATACGGGGTCTATGTGCCCCAGGGCGCGGACGAGGCGGAAGCCGTCCTGCGGGAGAATCACATTAAAATTCTGGGCCGGGTGGAGGAGGAATCCTCATGATCTACCTGGACAACAGCGCCACCACCTACCCCAAGCCTCCCGCCGTGCGCCAGGCCGTGGCCCGGGCCCTGGCCGAGTTCGGGGCCAACCCGGGCCGCGGGGGCTTCCCCATGAGCGTGAACACCGGCCAGGCGGTGTATGAATGCCGCCGGACCGCCGCCGCGCTTTTCGGGGCGGCGGGGCCGGAGTGCGTGGTCTTTCAGCCCAGCTGCACCCAGGCGCTGAATTTGGTGCTCAAGGGCTTCCTAAAGTCCGGCGACCATGTGGTGGTCTCGGACATGGAGCACAACGCGGTCATGCGGCCCCTGGCGGCTTTGGCGGAGAAGGGGGTCAGCTATACGGCGGCCAAGGTAGTCCCCGGCGACAACGACGCCACTCTGGACGCCTTCCGCAAGGCCATGCGGCCCAACACCAAGCTGCTGGCCTGCACCCAGGCCTCCAATGTGTTCGGCGTGCGCCCGCCGGTGGAACGGCTGGCCGCCCTATGCCATCAGTACGGGGCAAAAATCTGCGTGGACGCGGCCCAGGGCGCGGGGGTGCTCTCCCTCAACCTGATGGAGAGCGGCATCGACTTTCTCTGCTGCGCCGGCCACAAGGGCCTTTACGGCCCCATGGGCACCGGCCTGTTGATTTTCCGGGACCCCGCGGACAAGTTGGCTACCCTGGTCGAGGGGGGCACGGGTACGCTTTCCCACAGCTTCCAGCAGCCGGAGGACCCGCCGGAACGCTATGAGCCCGGCACCCTGAACGTCCCGGGCATTGTGGGCCTGCGGGCGGGCATGGAGTTCGTAAGACAGCGGGGAATGGAAAAAATCTATCAGGAGGAAATGGGCAAGACCAGCTACCTCTATGCCCGGCTCTCCAAGCTGGGAAAGGTCAAGCTCTACACGCCCCCGCCCCAGGCCCCCTGGTTCGCGCCGGTGCTGTCCTTTAACGTGGAGGGCATGTCCAGCGAGGCGGTAGGGGCGCGGCTGGCCAAGGAGGGAATCGCCGTGCGCTGCGGCCTGCACTGCGCCCCCACGGCCCACGAGAAAATGGGCACCAAGGAGACCGGCACAGTGCGGGCCTCGCCCTCGGTATTTACCCGGCGGGAGGAGCTGGACGTCCTGGCCCGGGCCGTGTCCCGGCTGTAGGCCTCCCGCAAAGCAAAAACCGGCGCATCCGCTCATGTTTTAAAGAACGGGAAAGCTTTCTAAGCGCGGCATTAAAAGTTTTTGATCCAAACTTTTTTCAAAAAGTTTGGTCCAGTCCAGGGTGAAACCCTGGCCGCCGGAGGCCTGCGCAGCGAAGCGAGCACTACTAAAAGACTGCGCCCCTTGCGCCTTGCGGCCACTCCGTAAAACTTAAAAAAACATGCCCTTTGGACACTCCCAAAAAATAAAGGCCGCTCTGAAAGCTCAGGGCGGTCTTTGTTTTTGGCAGGAGCGTTAGAGGATTGCCCTAAAAAGGCGCTTTTGGATTCTTGAACGATAGCCGCCCGGAGGCCTAGCCGGGGTATGTCCCCATCGCAAGCTCCATCAGGTGCAGGGCCCGGCCCCCTGCCGTCTCGATGCCCAGCTTGCAGCGGTTGCAGTAGCAGAGCACCGGCATATTCCCGTGCTTTTCCAGCTGTTCGGCAAAAATGGCCCTCTGTTCTTCTTCCGGAAATTGAAACAGCGGGGTATTTGGCCTGGCGTCTATCAAAGCTATGGCTTCCGGGCGCTGGGGCTGAAAATGCAGATTGCCGCAGAACTCCGCCTGCTCCCGGTTTGCCTCGATCTCCCTCACAGCAACGCCCATCTTGCTAAGTAAGCCGCGCACCGCCCGGTGGATTTCCGGGTGGTCCCGGTCCCGCCAACAGTCCTGGACGCTCACCGTCAAGCCGCTGTAATCGGGCAGCGCAAGGCCGCCCTCCCGGTCCAGCCAGACGAACAGGTTCTCCGGCGCCAGCTGGGGAAAGCGCTGCTCCAGCCCCTCCCGGCAGGCCTGGCAGAAGTACAGGGCCCGGTCCCCCGCCGGGTATTCCCTTTTGTCCGTGCGGCAACAGCCCGCCACGGGCATACGCTCCTTCATCCAGTCCCGCAGCTTTTTTGCGGCCTGGGGGCTGGCCTTGGTAAAATTGCAGCTGGGAAAATAAATACTGCCCATATGGCTCACTTTTTGATGGACTCCAAAAGCCCGCCGCTTTGGATGATGTTCTGCAAAAACTCCGGGTAGGGCTGGGCCTGGTAGGTCTTGCCCGTGGTCTCGTCGGTGATGAGGCCGCTGTCAAAGTCCACGGCCACCACGTCCCCGGGGGCGATCTCCTCCGCGGCCTCCGGGCACTCCAAAATGGGGAAGCCGATGTTGATGGAGTTGCGGTAGAAGATGCGGGCAAAGGTCTTGGCGATCACGCAGGAAGCCCCGCTGGCCTTTAGGGCGATGGGAGCGTGCTCCCGGGATGAGCCGCAGCCGAAATTCTTGCCAGCCACCACCACGTCCCCGGGCTTCACGTTCTTCACATAGTCCTTGTCGATGTCCTCCATGCAGTGAGCCGCCAGCTCCGCGTGGGAGGCGGTGTTGAGATACCGGGCGGGGATGATCACGTCCGTGTTCACATCGTCCCCGTACTTGTGTACCGTGCCTTTTGCGTTCATAGCGATATCGCTCCTTTTGTTTTTTGATTGTTGATGGCCTCCGGCGGGGAGGGGCTTCGCCCCCTCCACCCCCACCAAACTTTTTGAAAAAAGTTTGGATCAAAAACTTTTACACGTTTGACGGGGGTGGAGGGAGTGAGTTGGGCGCTCGGTTTGGGGCTTGCACGTTTACCACGCAGCGCCTTCGCGGGCGACGAAGCCAACATATGGCTTTAAGCTTGCACGCGCGTGTGCCCACCGCTAGGTGCGCTCGGTTTGGGGCGGGAAGCGACACATTGGCTTTGGGCCGACTCGGTAGGCAAGACCCCACACAGTATTACTCCCCTTCATAGTAGTCCACGGCGTCCCCCTCCAGGAACACCTTGTTCACGCTCCGGCCCCAAACCCCAATCTTGCCCGAGTCCGGGTAAACCGCCGCGTCCAGGGCGTTCTGGGTGTCGAAGTCCAGGTAGACGAGGGGCTCCCCGCCAGTATTGGTAAGCTTGTGGGCCCCGCCCGGCTCTGCCGGGAAGAAAAGCAGTTCCCCGGCCCTCACCTGCCGCTCCCCCTCCGGGGTGCGCAGAAGTCCTTGGCCGCTGATAATGAAAAACACTTCCTCGTTTTGCAAGTGGTAGTGGTAAGGATACGCGGCCTTGCCAGGGGGGATTTCGTACACGCTGGCCACGCACTGCCTGGTCTGGCCAATGGCTATGAACTTCCGGCGAAAGAACTCGTACTCTCCGGGACCGGTTTTGTGCTGGGCTTCCAGCTCGTCCCATCTGCCGTGAACGCCTTTCTCCAGAGTGCCCACAGGCTGTACCTCCTGTCCTTTTCCGGCGGGCGGTCTATTCTTTGGCCGCGTATTCCGCCTTGATCTCTCCAATGTTCCTGCCCCCGATGCCGAAATTCTCGTCCGGCAGCTCCTTAATGGCAACGGTGAAGAATTCGGCGGGGATATGGGTGGTCTTCGCCGCCGCTGCGGTCAGCCGCTCAATGAGCTCCGCTTTCTGCTGGCCGCTCAGCGCTCCGCACTCAATAGAAATATAGGGCATAGCGCTCCTTCACATCCTTATCTCTGTGTGGTAATACTGCTCCTGGAAATGGGTCATTTCCCCTATCTGCTCTTTGGTGAAGTCCATGCCCTCCGGGGCAAGCACCCATTTCTCCTCCACATCGTCAAACCGGTGGATGACGGCGATAAGCTTACCCGTAAACTCTTCCAGGGGCTCGCTCACCCCCAGCACATACGCGTCCTGCTCCTCCCCGTCCGGGGCCATGAGGCCGGGGACATACCCATAGTTGATGGGGTAAATCAAATCCGGGTGCTTGGGATGGACGGTCCCGATGGGCCGGTCCATTTTGATGGAGAGCACATCACCCAGCACGGGAGGATGAGCCGCGAGATATTCCTCCCGCAGCAGGGAGAATACCGCGTCGTCAAAAGCCTGGCCCTCGAAATTCCGCACGGCCCGGCGCAGGGTCCCCTCCCGGGTGAAGCCCAGCTTTTCCAGCAGTCCGGCGGAGGCGGCGTTTTCCGTAAATGCCCGGGCAGAGACGGCTTCCGCGCCCCGCTGGTGAAACAGGTACTTCAGCACCCGCTCCAAAGCTTCGCTCATATAACCCTTGCGGGAGGACTCCTCCCCCAGGTAGTAGTCCAGAGAAAAGGAGAGCACGCCATAGCGCAAAGCGTCCTTTTCCATGCCGATATGCCCCAGCGCCGCGCCGTCCGCCTTTCTCACCAAAATCAGCTGGCTCCCCGGGTCCCGGGCTAAAATTTCTTCCGCTTCCTCCACGCTGGGCAGCTTGCCGAAGCAGTTGTACCGGCGTACAAATTCCTGCTGCCACAGCTCCCGCATGGGGGGCGCGTCCCCCTTTTCCGGCGCGCGCAAAAGGAGGCGCTGGGTTTCCAGCCGGAGGGGGACGGCCTTCGCTTCTTCCATCACAGCTTCGCCGGGTCGGTCAGATACCCGGTCAGGGCGCTGGCGGCGGCCACGGCGGGGCTGGAGAGCACCACCTCGGAATCCACATGGCCCATGCGGCCCACGAAGTTCCGGTTGGTGGTGGAAACCGCCCGTTCGCCCTCGGCCAGAATGCCCATGTAGCCGCCCAGGCAGGGCCCGCAGGTGGGCGTGCTGAACACGGCCCCGGCCTCGATAAAGGCCTCGGCCAGGCCCTCCCGGATGCACTGGAGGTACACCTCCTGGGTGGCGGGGATCACGATGCAGCGCACGTTCTTGGCCACCTTTTTGCCCTTCATAATCTGGGCGGCAATGCGCATGTCGCTGATGCGGCCGTTGGTGCAGGAGCCGATGACGCTCTGGTCGATCTTCACATCGCTGACCTCTTCAATGACGCGGGTGTTCTCCGGCAGATGGGGCATGGCCACGGTGGGGCGCAGGGCGCTAAGGTCAATGGTGACGGTGCGCTCGTACGCCGCGTCCGGGTCGGGCTCATAGATTTTAATCTCCCCCTGGTAGCGGTCCTTACAATAGGCCAGGGTCTTCTCGTCCACCGGGAAAATGCCGTTCTTGGCCCCGGCCTCAATGGCCATGTTGGCAATGGTGAACCGGTCGTCCATGGAAAGGGCTGCCACGCCCTCTCCGGCGAATTCCAGGCTCTGGTACAGGGCTCCGTCCACGCCGATTTCTCCGATAAGGTGCAGCACCACGTCCTTGCCGCACACAAAGCCCGTGGGCTTGCCAGTGAGCTCCACCTTGATGGCCGAGGGCACCTTGAACCACAGCTTGCCGGTAATCATGGCGGCGCACATGTCGGTGGAGCCCACGCCCGTGGAGAAGGCCCCCAGGGCCCCGTAGGTGCAGGTGTGGCTGTCCGCCCCCACAATGGCTCCGCCCGGGCCCACCAGGCCCTTTTCCGGCAGCAGGGCGTGCTCGATGCCCATCTGCCCTACGTCGAAGAAATTGGTGATGTCATACTTGTCCGCGAACTGCCTGGTCTGCTTGCACTGCTGGGCGGCCTTGATGTCCTTGTTGGGGGCGAAGTGGTCCAGCACCAGGGCGATCTTGTCCTTGTGGAACACCGCGCTGGCCCCGGCCTTCTCGAACTCGTTGATGGCCACCGGCGATGTGATGTCGTTGCCCAGCACCATGTCCAGGCTGGCCTCGATGAGCTGGCCTGGCTCCACATGGTCCAGCCCGGCGTGGGCGGCTAAGATCTTTTGGGTCATGGTCATTGACATGGTTCCTTACCTCCTAATATTTTCAAGCGTTTCGCTTGGCGTCACAATATGCTTTTTGGCTTTTGGCCTCCGGCGGCTTAAGAAACTTTCTGTAGAGAAGTTTCCGACTTCAATAAATGAAGTCGCAGAATCTTCAAAGACTTTTACACGTTTGGGTGGGGTGGAGGGCGGTAGCTTGGCGCTCGGTTTGGGGCGGGGTGTGAGGCCTCCCTCAGGTCGAGGCGGGCTTGCCAGATGATACCCCAACGCTATTACCTCAGAATCAAGTAGTAGGAAAAATTACGCGGTCCAGGGGCGTCGACCTTCGCTCCGCGAAGTCGCGGCCCCTGGTAGGGTTCTTAGGGGGTGAGCGTCTGCCAGCGGCAGACATGCCGCGAACCGACCGAGGCGGTAGCCGAGACTCAACGCCCCTAAGCCGCCGGAGGCCTTAACAATACTTAAAAGGGCCGTAGGCCCCTTCGGGACGCAGTCCCGTCCTTCTTTTCCGGTCGTTTCGCGCAGAAGTAATAGCACGCGCGTAGTGAAATTGCTTTACTTTCCCGCCCGCAGCCGGTCCAGCAGCTCCAGGGTGTCCTCGTAATAGGCCATCTTTTTCTCGTTGGAGGCGAAGCTGGTCCCCTGGCTGGTGCGCACGGAAAGGCGCAGCCGCCCCACCAGCTCGTCCACCACCTCCGGGGTCCAGTTCTCCAAGTCCTCCAAGGAGGGCTCAAAATCCGCCAGACCTGTGAACTCCTCCCAGGGACGCATGGCGTTCTGATAGTCCTGTGCGCCCTCCTCCATGGGAGTGCCGTCGTTATACTGGAAAAAGCCCTCGAAGTTTTCCTGCATGATCCAGAAAGCCTCATCATCGTGGAAGTACGCCATGCAGGAGTCCATGGCGGCATCCCCGGCAAAGCGGGTGAAGCTGGCCTGGACGGCCTGGGGGTCCTGGGCGGACTGGGACTGGGAGAACACATAGGGGCACACATCCACCACCACCCGGCCGTCGCCGTTGCGGTCCTCGCCGTATTGGGCGATGTGCTCCTCCAGCTGGACGAGGATGCGGTCCGGCAGCTGGAAGGAGGTCAAAAGGCCGATGCTGTAGTCCGGCTTTACCTTGGAGGCAATGGAGTAGGCCACGCTTACGGCGGCGGCCAGCAGCACCGCCCCCCAAAACACATGCTTTTTGTGGTAATCCCACCAATTTCTTCGCTTATCCTTCGCGGTTTTCAGCTCGATCTTGCCGGCATGGATGGTATCCTCCCCGGCGCCCACCAGATATCGTTCTCTCGCCAAAGCGCGGCACCTCCTTGTCATAATACCATTCATTATATCCCATTTCTCCGGGTTTCGCAAGGCTTTGGCCCCTGTGGAAAGGGAAAATAAAAAAGTTTACAATTTCCCCAAAAAAGAAGCGGGCCCAGGGCCCGCCTCTCTTTCACGCTTATTCGACTGTGGGAAGCTTCGCCAGGGCCGCGCCGATCTCCTCATCGGTGGGAACATAGTTCTTCATCTCGCCCTTGTGGAACTTCTCATAGGCCACCAGGTCGAAATATCCGGTGCCCGTCAGGCCGAAGAGGATGGTCTTCTCCTCCCCGGTCTCCTTGCAGCGCAGGGCCTCGTTGACCGCCGCCAGAATGGCGTGGCTGCTCTCCGGCGCGGGCAGGATGCCCTCGATGCGGGCAAAGTCCTCCGCCGCCTGGAATACGTCGGTCTGCTTGACGGAGACCGCCTCCATCAGCCCGTCGGCATAGAGCTGGCTCAAAATGCTGCTCATGCCGTGGAAGCGCAGGCCGCCCGCGTGGTCCGCGCTGGGGATGAACCCGCTGCCCAGGGTGTACATCTTCGCCAGAGGGCACACCATGCCCGTGTCGCAGAAGTCGTACCGGTACTGGCCCCGGGTGAAGGAGGGGCAGGAGGCGGGCTCCACGGCGATGATGCGGTAGTCCGCCTCGCCCCGCAGCTTCTCGCCCATAAAGGGCGCGATAAGCCCGCCCAGATTGCTGCCGCCGCCCGCGCAGCCGATGATCACGTCCGGCCTGACGCCGTACTTATCCAAAGCGGTCTTGGCCTCCAGGCCGATGATGGACTGGTGCAGCACCACCTGGTTGAGCACGGAGCCCAGAACATAACGGTAGCCGGGGGTGGAGGTGGCTACCTCCACGGCCTCGGAAATGGCGCAGCCCAGGGAGCCGGTGGTGCCTGGAAACTCCTGAAGGATTTTCCGCCCCACCTGGGTGGTCTCAGAGGGCGAGGGCGTCACGTCCGCGCCATAGACCTTCATCACCTCCCGGCGGAAGGGCTTCTGCTCGTAAGAGCACTTGACCATGTAGACCTTGCAGTCCAGGCCCAGGTAGGAGCAGGCCATGGAGAGGGCGGTGCCCCACTGGCCCGCGCCGGTCTCGGTGGTCACGCCCTTAAGGCCCTGCTGCTTGGCGTAATAGGCCTGGGCCACGGCGGAGTTCAGCTTGTGGGAGCCGGAGGTGTTGTTGCCCTCAAACTTATAGTAGATTTTCGCGGGGGTCCCCAGCTTCTGCTCCAGGCAGTAGGCCCGCACCAGCGGAGAGGGGCGGTACATCTTATAGAAGTCCCGGATTTCCGTGGGAATCTCGAAATAAGGGGTGTCGTTGTCCAGCTCCTGGCGGACCAGCTCGCCGCAGAACACCACGGAGAGCTCTTCGGCGGTCATGGGCTGGCGGGTGCCGGGGTTCAGCAGGGGGGCGGGCTTGTTTTTCATATCGGCCCGCAGGTTGTACCAGGCTTTGGGCATCTCGTTTTCGCTCAGGTAGATTTTGTAAGGGATTTTTTCACTCATGCTTCGCACAGTCCTTTCATTTTATAGTGTGTCCGGGAGCGGGCGAAAAAAGCCCCTGTCCCGGCAGGATTTCTGCTGGGACAGGGGAAAAGAAAGGAGTAATTACATGAAAGCTTCCTATATTCTCTCCTGCGGTGCCACCCGGCTTGACGCGGCCTCGCGTCCTCTCATGCGCACCTGGGCGGCACAGGCCGCGCCTTTATGCGCTGGCTTTGATAACGGAGCGCCGCTCCGGCTCGCCTACTAGGCCCGGCTTCCGCCCGCCGCGTCCCGCGAATCTCCCCGCGTTTCGCGCCGCCCGTTCCGGCCGTTCGGTCCGCCCTCAAAAGCCCATTGGGCCGGAAGATCCCCGCCGCGCTCCCACCCTGCCGCGGCTCTCTGACGAATGCACGGGCATTCTAGGTTCTGCGTTCCGGCTTACTCACACTTTCTCGAAGGTTTCTCTACCCGCATTATAGCGCATGGACGGGGATTTGTCAAGCCTTTTGTGCCAGGGGGTGCGCAAGAGAAAAAATTTTTTCGCGGCAGGATGGGTCTCGCCCGTTGGCCCGGCGGCTAGGGCGGCGCCTTCCCGGGTCCCTTCGATAATTTCCTCGAGCCATCCATTCCGATTCGGAAGCTATCGAAAAAGCCGCGCCCCTTCGCTTCTTCATTGCATCCTATCCTTGAATACATAAAGCGGAAGGGTAAATTCTGAAAACCATATAAAGTTTATCAAAAAGCATTCTTCAAAACCAGTGCCGGTTTTGTGTTTTTCACGGAAAACCGACAGCGTTCGACAAAAGGTTACAAAAAGATTTTACAGTATTTTTCTCAGAACCTCTTGCGGGAACACTCAAGGTATGGTAAAATTTATTCACAATAATCAGACCTAAGGAGGTTTGACATGGAAAAACAAATAAAGGTACTAATCAGTTCAGAAGAAGGCGAATGGACCGCCGGGGCCCTGGAGAAGCTTCAACAGCGGGGCGCAACGGCGGTCCTGGTGGGAAGAGACGGGAACCTGGTTCTCAAGGCCATCCGGGAGGAGGCGCCCCAGATCGTGATTATGGAGCTCTTCATGCCCAACCTGGACGCCATCGGCGTGATGCGCGCCGCCCTGAAAGACCCGGACCTGGACCGTCCGGTCTTCGCGGTGGTGGCCTCTTACACCACGCCCCTGCTGGAGCGGGAGGTAGCCGCCGCCGGAGCCTCCTGCTTCGTCCTTTCCCCCTATGGAAAGGACGAGATGATCGACCGGGTGTTCTCCGTCTACTCCCTGCGGGGCAAGCACTTTGACTCGGAGCCCGCAGACCCGAAGCTGCGCCTGCAGGTCACGGAGATCCTGCACCAGATCGGCGTGCCGGCCCATATCAAGGGCTACCACTACCTGCGGGACTCCATCATCATGGCCATCGAGGACCCCGAGATCATCAACGCGGTGACAAAGCAGCTGTATCCCAGCGTGGCCAAACGCTACAGCACCACCAGCTCCCGGGTGGAGCGCGCCATCCGGCATGCCATCGAGGTGGCCTGGGACCGGGGCGACGTGGACGTGCTGACTTCCTATTTTGGATACACCATACATAACTCCCGCGGCAAGCCCACCAACAGCGAATTCATCGCCATGATCTCCGACAAGCTCTGTTTGCAGGCGGCTGGGACCTCTTGAGGGTTCCACTACATGTAGTATAGCATCCCTGTGAAGCAGAAAATTGTCGAATGGGCGGGAAAATGCGGTAATTTCGTAAAATTTTTTGATTTTCCGCGGATTTTGGCCCTTCGGGCAGAGGAAGAGGGAGGCTCCCCACGGCGGGAGCCTCTTTCTAGTTATTGTGGATATCGCTATATTTAGCATTGTAAGGTATATATCTTCGTTTTCAAGTTTACATAATACAACAGATATGGACCGCTTACTTTCGACGCTTCCTTGAAAGCCGGGCCCGCAGCCGCTTCTCCGCCTCCACCACGGCCAGGGGCGCGGCGGAAAGCCCCAGCACCAGCCCCCACTGGGGCAGGGTCAGCGCCGCCGTCTGGAACACCGCCGCCAGGGGCGGGAAGAGGATCACGCTGACCATCAAAAAAGCGCACGCCAGGCAGGCCAGGTTCAGCTTGACGTTGGAGAAGAGCCCCAGCTCCAGCACCGGCCCCTGGGAGCGGGCGTTGTAGCTGTGGACCAGCTGGGAGAGGCTGAGCACCGCGAAGGCCATGGTGCGGCCGATGACGGGCAACATAGGGTCCACATCGAACCAGACCCGGCCCATGGTATAGGCCAGCAGGGCCAGCGCCCCCACCAGGCAGCCCTCCAGGGCCACCGCCAGACCCATGCCGCCGGCGAAGACGCTCTCATCCCGCCGGTGGGGCGGCTGGTCCATCACGTCCCGGCGGATGGGCTCGGCCCCCAGGGCCAGGGCGGGCAGGGAGTCCGTGACCAGGTTGACCCACAGCAGCTGAATGGCCAAGAGGGGCGTTGGGGCCCGCATCAAGAAGGCGGCGAACACCACCAGGATCTCCCCGATGTTGCAGGAGAGCAGGAAGTGGATGGCCTTGCGGATGTTGCTGTAAATGCCCCGGCCCTCCCGCACGGCGGAGACGATGGTGGAGAAGTTGTCGTCCGTGAGCACCATGTCGGCGGCGGACTTGGCCACCTCGGTGCCGTTTTTGCCCATGGCGCAGCCCACGTCGGCGGCTTTCAGGGCGGGCGCGTCGTTTACCCCGTCTCCGGTCATGGCCACCACCAGGCCCCGGCGCTGGCAGGCCTTCACCAGCTTCACCTTGTGCTGGGGGGACACCCGGGCGTACACCCGGCAGCTGTCCAGCTTCCGGGCCAGCTCCCCCTCGCTGAGCCGGTCCAGGTCCTGCCCCGTGGCCACCGGGTCCCCCGGCCCGGCAATGCCGATGCGCTGGGCGATGGCCAGGGCCGTGGCCGCGTGGTCGCCGGTGATCATCACCGGGACAATGCCCGCGCGTTTGCACTCCAGCACCGCGGCCCGGGCCTCCTTGCGGGGCGGGTCCTCCATGCCGATGAGGCCGCAGAAGGTCAGGCCGCTCTCCATCTCCTCATCGCCGCCGGGGAGGCGGTCCACGTCCTTATAGGCCACGGCCAGCACCCGCAGGGCCCGGCCGGCCAGGCTGGCGTTGTCCGAGAGAAGCTTCGCCTTGGCCGCGCCCGACAGGGGGGCGGCCCCGCTGCCCCGCAGCTGGCTGGCGCACCGGGCGACGAGCACGTCCGGCGCGCCCTTGGTGACGATCCGGAACCCGCCCCCAGGCAGGCGGTGGGCGGTGGTCATGCGCTTGCGCGCGGAGGAAAAGGGGATCTCCCCCACCCGGGGGTATTCCTCCTCCAGCTGGGACTTCTTCTTCCGGCAGGCCCGCAGAAAGGCGGTCTCGGTGGGGTCCCCCCCATAGCCGCCGGCCTCCTCCTCGGAGTTGTTGCACAGGGTGCACAGCTCCAGGCAGAACTGGGCGTTGGCCCCGTCCAGGGGCTCCGGCCCAAAAGCCCCTTCAAAGGCGGCCACGGTCATCTTGTTCTGGGTCAGGGTGCCGGTTTTGTCCGAACAGATCACCTGAGTGCTGCCCAAAGTCTCCACGGCCGGCATATGCCGCACAATGGCCCTCTTCCCCGCCATGCGCTTCACGCCCATGGCCAGCACGATGGTCACCACGGCGGTAAGGCCCTCCGGAATGGCGGCCACCCCCAGGCTGATGGCGATCATGAACATCTCCAGGGGGGGAATCCGCTGCAAAAGCCCCAGCAGGAAGATCACCCCGCAGATGGCCACGGCCCCCAGGCCCAGCACCTTGCCGGTCTGCTTGAGGCGCTGCTGCAAGGGGGTCTCGGGCGATTTCTCCTGTTCCAAAAGCCCGGCGATGCGGCCCATGGCCGTGTCCATGCCCGTGGCGCACACCAGCCCCACCCCCGCCCCGGAGGCGATGCCCGTGGAGGCGAACACCGTGTTCCGCCGTTCCGCCAGGGGGGCGTCCTGGGGGCAGAGCAGGGCGGCGTCCTTCTCCACCGGGGCCGATTCCCCGGTGAGGGCCGACTCCTCCGCCAGCAGGTCCGCCGAGCGGATGAGCCGCAGGTCGGCGGGGGCCAGGTCCCCGGCCCGCAGCACCACCAGGTCCCCGGGCACCAGCTCCCAGCTTTCCACCGTGCGCTTTTTGCCCTCCCGCAGCACCTGGGCGTGGGGGGAAGAGAGCTTTTTCAGGGCGTCGATGGCCTTATCGGCCCGCAGCTCCTGGACTGTGCCAATTATGGCGTTGCAAATTACGATGGCAAGGATTATAATAGAGTCAATATACTCATTGTCCCCCCGCAGCCGGGAGGCCCAAAAGGACACCCCGGCGCTGAGCAGCAGAATGAGCACCATGAAGTCCTGGAATTGGCCCAAAAAGCGCGCGAGCAGGCTCTGCCGCCCGGCGGCGCGGATCTCGTTGCGTCCATATTTGGCCTGGCGGCGCAGGACCTCCTGGCGGGACAGGCCCCGCTGCGGGTCGGCGTCCAGGGCCCGGGCGGCCTCTTGCACGTTGATGTGGTGGAGCTCCATAGCTGTTCCCCCTCCTAAGTGGTTGGGTACATCTATACGCTAGGGGCGGGGGAAATATGAAAGGAGGTTTCCGCGTGAGCGGATTAAACGCCTTTGACCAAACCATCATGGCCTGGGTGCAGTCCCACTGCCACAGCCCTTGGGCCGACCGGCTTTTTCCCGCCGTTACCGGCCTGGGGGAGGGCGGGGTGTTTTGGATTGCCGCGGCTCTGCTGCTGGTGGTTCTGGGCAAGAAGTCCGGCTGGCGGTCCACGGGCTTTTTGATGCTCTGCGCCATGCTGGCGGGGCTGCTCGTTGGGGAGCTGGGTCTAAAGAACCTGGTGTGCCGGCCCCGCCCCTTTGCGGCCTTTCCCGGCTATGCTTCCCTGCTGATTCCGCCGCCTTCGGGCTGGTCCTTCCCCTCGGGGCACAGCTGTTCCTCCTTCGCGGCAGCGGCGGTGGTCTTTTGCCGGGACAGGCGCTGGGGAGCGGCGGCTCTGGTTTTAGCGGGGCTTATCGCCTTTTCCCGGGTGTTTTTGTTTGTCCACTACCCCACCGACGTGCTGGCTGGGGCGGCGCTGGGAGCGCTGTGCGGGCTGGGGACCCTGTGGGCCTATGGACGGGTCCAGAGGCGGAAGGAGGCCGGTCTATGAAAAACCCCTGGGAGGAAATCCTCCTGGCGGATTATGAAAGCCATATGAGGCTGGATTCCGTGATGCAGCTGCAGGCGCTGAACCAGAGGATGAAGGAGCAGCTGAACCGCTACCCTGCCTCCAGCGTGATGATCTTGGGCGTGGCGGGCGGCAACGGCCTGGAGCATATCGCCAAGGACCAATACGAAAAGGTGTATGGAGTTGACGTGAACCGGGACTACCTGCGGGAGGCGGCCCGCCGGAACCCCGGATTGGGCGGACGCCTGGAATGCCTGCGGGTAGACTTGACCTGTGAGCCGCTCCGGCTTCCCCGGGCGGAGCTGGTGATTGCCAACCTGCTGGTGGAGTATGTGGGCTGCGCCTGCTTTCAGAAAGTCCTCCTCCAGGTGGAGCCCCGGTATGTTTCCTGCGTCATCCAGGCGGACGGGGACGGCGGCTGGGTCTCCCCCTCGCCCTATCAAGCCGTGTTTGACCGGCTGGAGTCCGTGCACCGCCCCATAGAGAGGCGGGCCCTGGAAAGCGCCCTGTCGCAAATCCACTACCGTATAATTCGGGCGGTGGAGCATCCCCTGCCCAACGGGAAAAAGCTCGTGCAGCTGGATTTTGAAAGGCGCGCCTAGTAGGCCTTGTTTAAAAAGGGAAGGCGGATGTGGGACCGGCGGCGGGCGGTTCCAGTTGGAAGCCGCCCGGCTATGGGCCAAAAGAGGGCGTTTTCGATTTTTCAGGCAAGCCCGAAGCCAGGCGGCGCAAAGAGTTTCCAGGGGCGGCCTCCCTGCCCCTTTCTTTCCGGCGCGGTTTTGCCTCCGCAGCCGCTTTTCCAGCGGAAGGGCCTCCCTGCCGAGAATTCCTCCGCCGCAAGCAAGCTCCCGCCCCCAGCGGTCCGGCGCCAGGGCCCGTGCGGACCGCTCCGCCGGTTAGAATCTTTATGACGAAATAATACAAAATGAAGCAATAGAAAAAGTCGAAAAAAACGCTTGACTTTTCCGGCAGAGTCTGTTATACTAATTGCTGTTACGGGGGTATAGCTCAGCTGGTTAGAGCGCCTGCTTCACACGTAGGAGGTCACAGGTTCGAGTCCTGTTATCCCCACCACTGCGAGTGTTCTTATAGCATTTGAAAGATGCTGTAAGAACACTCGCTTTTTTATGTTCAAAGCGAGGCAAGCAGTGCGATATTCAGCTCTTGGCGGGGCGGCAGCGCCAGCCCCTCGTTTATAGAAAACAGCGTGACATTGTGCTGATGCAGGAGATTCAGAAAATCGTCTGCCTCCTGCTTGCGTCTGGATAGTCGGGACAGGTTTTGAATCAGCACGAAGTCTACCTGACCGGCTCGGACAAGCTCTGCGACTTCTTGCAAGCCGGGGCGGGTCATTGCCGTGCCGGCACCGTACTCGCAGACCTCTTTGACAATCTGCCATCTCCTGTCCTCCGCAAAGCGTTTGACCCTGTTGCGCTGGGCGTTCATCGCCATGCCGTCTAACTGTTCGGCGTTTCCCACTCGGCAATATACGCATAGGTGCCCAATTCAATACAGATTCGTCAACCTCATCGGCAAAAAACTTCTCAAACGGGAAATCATTTCTTTCCCATAGAGATTGAGGAATATTCGATGCGTCCATCACATGGTAGTACGCTCCCGGAAACCTTGCCTGACACATTTCCTTAAAGCTCACCCCGGTTACGTTTTGCGCTGTCGCAGCACTTGACGCCGCCGTTGCGGATGCCATATCCAGGAAACTGATACCTTGGCTTTTCTTACCCATATCGAAAGCGTCATAGGCCCCCGGCTCCGGGTAATGGAAATCCACCTGGAAACGGATGCCCAGGTCAAGGCTCCGCCGCCGTGTATCGTTGACGATCACATCCGTGACCGGGTTTCCTGTCTGGAGCGTCAGTTCAAAGCCGCTCATGCTCTCATCCAGCTTGGCGATATAGTCCTCCAGGCTTGCGTACTCGCCCTGACCAGCCAGCACCTTGATGTTGGTCATGTGGCCCCGCATTTCATGTTTCAGTTGGCGGATGTGGGTACCAATGGCGGAAAAACGACGTGACAGCAAAGGCCGCATATTAAGAACTGGAGAGAGCCAGCGAAAAGACGGGAGATACGCATATAAGTACACAGACAGCACCGGCAAGCCCCAATTCGTCTATGCCTGGAAGTTGGTATCCACGGACAAGACCCCGGCTGGCAAGCGGGACGACATTTCCCTGCGGGAGAAAGAAAAGGAGATCAACCGGGATATTGCGGACGGCATCGACACCGTGGGCAAAAAAATGACCGTCTGCCAGCTCTACGCCAAGCAGAACAGTCAGCGGGCGGATGTGAAGCGGGGCACCAAGAAACAGCGGGAATACCTGATGGGCCTCCT
Source organism: uncultured Oscillospiraceae bacterium (assembly GCA_948471095.1). Lineage (GTDB taxonomy): Bacteria > Bacillota > Clostridia > Oscillospirales > Acutalibacteraceae > Acutalibacter. The sequence goes on along the minus strand of CAOKRG010000041.1, from coordinate 110 downwards.
TCGGGACGACCCTCTCGGCGGAAAAAGCATCGACGCGGTGAAGCCCTCCGACGCAAAGGAGTGGGCCATCCGCATGAGGGAAAAGGGCTTTAGCTTCCAGTCCATCAGCA
>CAOKRG010000040.1 GCA_948471095.1 uncultured Oscillospiraceae bacterium | reverse complement strand
TCCCCCGAGCCGGAAATCCCCGGCCTGGACGCTTTGGACGACGAACCGGCCCCCCGGCCCCGGCCCGCCCCCAAGCCTCAGCCCGCGCCGCCCCCCCAGCCTCCCGCCCCGGAACCGGCCCCGGCTCCCCCGGCGAAGAACGCCCCGGACATTGGGGCTCTCTCCGCCGGAGCCCAGCGCTTCTTGAGCTGGCCGGAGATTTTGCAGGTGATCAAGGGCGGGGCCAAAAGCGTGGCAATGGCCTTCGAGGGCAGCGCCGCCTATGTGAACGGGGACTACCTGCTCATCGACGCGCCGGACATCGCTTTCGAACTGCTGAAAAAGCACGAGCAGCGCAACCGCCTGCGCCAGGCGGTCTTGCAGGTGACGGGCCGGGTGTACAAGCTGGGCCCCTACCGCAAGCCCGCGGAGCAGAAGGAGGCGGACCCCATGGAGGAGCTGGCCCGCCGGGCCCGGGAGCTGGGCGTGCCGGTGGAGGAACGGCGGGACGAGGAAGCGCCCCCCGAGTAACCAAGCGCGCGAAACAACGAGCACTCAGAAAATTTTTACCCCAAAGCGTCACGTATTAAAAGTCTTTGAAGATTCTTAAGAAACTTTCTACAGAAAGTTTCTTAAGCCGCCGGAGGCCGTCCCACACTTTAAAAACGCCCTTCCAGCGTCCCGCCAGGGACGCCGCCTCAAATCAAATATTATACGGGACCTCGTCCCGCAGGGACCCTACGTTCCTTTTAAGTATTGTTAAGGCCTCCGGCGGCTTAGGGGCTTTGCCCCTAAGAACCCTACCAGGTGCCTAACGCACCTGGACCGCGAATATTGCTTACTACTAACTGTCGGGGTAACTAAAAAACAAGTCACTATTATAACATAGATTTATATTATTTTTTGGAGGAGATCCCTTATGAAAGCAAGACTGCCTCAAGGCTACAATACCCCCGGCGCGGCCAATTTGCAGCAGCTGGCCCGCCAGGCCCAGAAAATGCAGGAGCAGATGGAGGCCGTGACCGCCGAGCTGGAGGAGAAAGAGTACACGGCGGCTTCCGGCGGCGACGCGGTGAAGGCCACCGTGACCGGCAAGCTGGAAGTGAAGTCCGTGGAGATCAAGCCCGAGGTCATCGACCCGGAGGACGCGGAGATGCTGGGCGACCTGGTCACCGCCGCCGTGAACGAGGCCCTGCGCGCCGCCGCCAAGGAGAAGGAAGAGAAGCTCTCCGCGGTGTCCGGCGGCATGGCCGTGCCCGGCCTGCTCTGATGGCCCGCTATCATGTGCCGCCCCTGGAGGTCCTGGTGGAAAAGTTCGAGAGCCTGCCGGGCATCGGCCACAAGACCGCCCAGCGGCTGGCCTACCATATTTTGGGCCTTTCCCAGGAAGAGGCCCAGGCTTTCGCCTCCGCCATTACCGAGGCCCATGAGAAAATCCACTACTGCTCCGTCTGCTGCAACCTGACGGACGGGGACCTGTGCCCGGTGTGCCGCAGCGAGGCCCGGGACGGGTCGGTGGTCTGCGTGGTGGAGGACCCCAAGGACGTGTTCGCCCTGGAACGGGCCGGGGACTTCAACGGCCGCTACCACGTGCTGCACGGGGCCATCTCGCCCCTGTCCGGCATTGGCCCGGACCAGCTGCGCATCAAGGAGCTGCTGGCCCGGGTGGACGGGACGGTCCAGGAGGTGATTATGGCCACCAACCCCACGGTGGAGGGGGAGGCCACGGCTATGTATCTCTCCCGGCTGCTCAAGCCCCTGGGGGTGCGGGTGACGCGGCTGGCCTACGGCATCCCGGTGGGCGGGGATTTGGAATACGCAGACGAGGTGACCCTACAGCGTGCGCTGGAAGGCCGCCAAGAGCTATAACCCAGATCAAAGCAGAAACCGAGCACAAAGGCAAATCCCGTCTCTAAGCGAAGCGGCGCAAAAGTCTTTGGGGATTCTTAAGGACCTTTCTTCAGAAAGGTCCTTAAGCAGAGCGCGAGACAGCGTCTCGTGACCTTGTCCTTGACCTTAAGCGGCGCAAAGAGAAAAACTCAGCGCACCGCAGCAACATCATCACGCTAAAAGCCCTCAGCGCCGCCCGGCTTGCGCCGCGCCCTTAGCAGCGTCTTTCCGCGTAGCGGAAACAGCGGACACCTCAATGCAGCTCCCCCCATTCCCTACTCCAACCGCTCTCCCCAGCAGCGCCTTTCCGCGCAGCGGAAACAGCGGACACCTCAATGCAGCTCCCCCCATTCCCTACTCCAACCGCTCTCCCCAGCAGCGCCTTTCCGCGCAGCGGAAACAGCGGCCTGCCCCCCGCCGCTCCCCCCATCCCCCAGAGCCAGCCGCTCAGAAAGGAGGCCCACATGGCCGAGAAAAAATCCAACACCAAAACCATCGCCCAGAATAAGAAAGCTTATCACGACTATTTCGTGGAGGAGTCCCTGGAGGCCGGCATCGAGCTGGTGGGCACGGAGGTCAAGTCCCTGCGCCAGGGCCGGGCCAACCTAAAGGACGCCTGGTGCTCTGTGGTGGGGGGCGAAATGCTCCTGAACGGCTGCCACATCAGCCAATATGACTTTGGAAACATTTTTAACAAGGACCCCCTGCGGGTGCGCCGCCTGCTGCTGCACAAGCGGGAGATCAACCGGCTTTACGGCCTGGTGAAGCAGCAGGGCTATGCCCTCATCCCCCTTTCCCTGTACTTCAAGGGGAGCCGGGTAAAGGTCCAGGTGGGCCTGTGCAAGGGCAAGAAGCTCTATGACAAGCGGGCCGACATGGCGAAGCGGGCGGCCCAGCGGGACATCGAACAGGCGGTAAAGCAGAGGAACCGGGGCTAGGGCCCATATATAGTTAACACAGTTTACAAGAGGCATTCCATTTCTTTTAAACCAGGACGCTGCGCCGCCTAGCTTGAAAACCGGCAGATACCGTTTTCAAGTGTGTTTACGATAAGCAACGATAAAAGGAGTGAAGTCAAAATGAAAACGGTTGTGCTGGGAAGCACGGGGATCGTGGCCAACAAAAACGGCTTTGGGGCCCTGCCCATTCAGCGGGTAAGCCCGGAGTATGCCGGGAAGCTTCTGCGCAAGGCCTATGAGGCCGGGGTGAACTTTTTCGACACGGCGCGGTCCTACTCGGACAGCGAGGAGAAAATGGGGCTTGCCCTTGCGGACGTGCGGGCGAAAATCCACATTGCCACCAAGACCCCTTCCACCACCGTGGAGGGCTTCTGGAAGGACCTGGAGACCAGCCTGCGGCTGCTGAAGACGGATTACATCGACGTCTACCAGTTCCACAACCCGGCCTTCTGCCCCAAGCCCGGGGACAGTACGGGCCTGTACGAGGCCATGCTGGAGGCCAAGGCCCAGGGAAAAATCCGCCACATCGGCATCACCAACCACCGGCTGGGCGTGGCCACGGAGGCGGTGGAGTCCGGCCTGTACGAGACCCTGCAGTTCCCCTTCTGCTACCTGGCCACGGAAAAGGACCTGGCCCTGGTGCGGCTGTGCAAGGAGAAGAACATGGGCTTTATCTCCATGAAGGGCCTGTCCGGCGGGCTGATTACCAACTCCGCCGCTGCCTATGCCTGGCAGGCGGACTTTGACCACGCGCTGCCCATCTGGGGCGTGCAGCGGGAGGCGGAGCTGGATGAGTTCCTGAGCTACCAGGCCTCGCCCAACCCGCCCAGCATGGCGGACCCGGCTATTCAGGCGGTCATTGAGAAGGACCGGGCCGAGCTGGTGGGCAATTTCTGCCGGTCCTGCGGCTACTGCATGCCCTGCCCGGCGGGCATCAACATTCCCCAGTGCGCCCGCATGAGCCAGCTCATCCGCCGCAGCCCCTCGGCCAACTGGCTGACCCCGGAGGCCCAGGCCATGATGAAGAACATCGAAAACTGCCTGGAATGCGGCCAATGCGCGGGCAAGTGCCCCTACGAGCTGGACACTCCCGCCCTGCTCAAGCGCAACTGGGAGGACTACCAGAACATTCTGGCGGGCCGGGCAGAGGTATAGGCGTTCCGATAAAAAAGAGACAGGCGCTTTCTTGCAAGCGCCTGTCTTTGTTTTGCGTATGAGAGGCCCACGGCCTTCTTTTTTAATCGAGGCCGGAGGCCTCCTCCAGAAAGCTTTTTATGCGTTCCAGACAGTCCCCATAAAGGGGCGCGGCGTATTTGCCGTGGCGCTCAATGCGGCCGTCCGGGGCAAGCTTCACCTCTTCCAGCAGGTCGTCGTTTTCCGTGTAGGTCCAGCGCAGCCGGTAGCGGAAGGCCGCGTCCTCGGGGCAGTCCTCCTCCACCCGGAAATCCATCCGGGCGAAATAGTCCGTCAGCTCCTCCTTGGGCTCCGGGTCCGTGACCACCACGGTCCCGCCGGTTTCCAGGTCCTCAATCCACAGCTTCTCCGCCGGGTACATGCACTCATAGTACAGGGAGATCACCGGAGAAACCCCCGGGACCGCGCCCTCTCTCAACGCCTCCATCCACTCCCTGTCAAAGAGGACGCCGCCCCAGTCCGCCCAGTCCGGATGGCGGTAGTGGTCCCGGTACACCCGGCCGTCCCAATAGGCGGCCTGGGCCAGCACCTGGCCCTCCCGGTCAAAAAAGTCCACCCGGCCCTCAAAGCGCGGCCTCTCCCCCGGAAAGGCCGACCATCCCGCAAACCGGTGGGTGGGGTAATGGCTCTCCTCATCATACGTGCCCAGCTCGGGACGGAGGTGGTTCAGGCTGTCCGTCAGCTCCCCAATCAGCTCCCGGTCCTCCACAACCACCCCGCCGTAAATGATGTACGCCACGCGTTCCGGATCAATGTCCCGGGGGTCCGGCTCCAGGGCGGGGAGTTCCCGCCCTCCGCAGGCCGCCAGGCTCAGCGCCAGCAGGGCGCATAAAATCCAAAGAGCCACTGGTTTCATAGAGTCCCCCTCCTTCCGGCTATTCCGGCGGCAGGTCCCGGTAGGAGACCCCTGGGTGGCCGGCATAAGGACCGTCCTGGTCCAGCAGGGCGTTTATCAGCTCCATATTGATGGTCTTCCCGTCCATGGCGGTGGCCAGGTAGCCGTTATCCCCAGCGAATGCCACCGTCTTTTCATCCCGCACGCACACAGTTATTTCCGCTGGGGTGAAATAGTCTTCCTCCGGCCGGCTCCAATGGACAAAGCACCGGCCGTCATCCGCCTCATCCCAGGCGCTGCCCGTCACATGGCCCTGCACCCGGAATTCCATGGTCCCCATGTTCTCCGCCAGCCGCTTCACCAGCTCCGGGTCTGTCACCTCTGCCCGATACGTGCCCAGCCCGTCTTCGATCTGTACTTTTTCCGCATTCAGCGCGCCTTTCAGGGTCAAAATGGGGTCCGTGTCCCAGCGCTCCGCTTCGGGCAGCTCGTTGACCAGCCGCTCATAGCGGTCCGTGTCAATGGTCCCGCCCACCACCTGGTAGCGGAAGCGCGGGGCCAAGATACCCTCGCCGCCCGCGTTGGTGGAGAGCCAGCCTATGCGGCGGCCCTGGCTGTTGTACCAGGTGACGTTGTACTGCGGGCAGCCAGCCCACCCGGCATAGGGCTCGCCCCGGCGGTACTCCAGGCTGTTGACCTCTTCGGTGAGCTGGGCCAGCGCCTCGCCGTCCACCCGCACCTCCTTTTGCCCATACCCCCGGAGGATCAGCCACTCCGCGTCCTCGATCTGGAACAGCTTCTCCGGCTCAAACTCCTCCGGCTTGCCCTCCAGCACCCGGCGGATGCGGTCCAGGTCCAGGTCGCCGCCGCCATGCTGGTCGTTGGTGTAAAGCTCCCCGTTAATGATGGCATAGTTCTCCGTGATGTTCTGGTACTTATACAGGCAGTCCCCGTCCTCGTCCAGGAACATCACGTCGATGCCGCTGCCCTCATAGTCCTCGGGGACCGTTCCATCCTCCACCTTGTAATAATGGTTGTAAATATAGAGCCGCCCAAACCAGGAGGAAACCGGGTCCTCCTGGCCGTCATAGGCCTCCACATCGGCGGTGCGGCCCTCCGCATCCCGGAACCGGATGCCGCGGACCAGCGCCATCCGCTTTTCCAGGTCCTCTTTTAGGGCCTCCTGCGCATAGTACTCCGGCTTGGGCGAGGCGTCCACCCGGACCGTGCGCTCCTGGTGGTCATAGTTGACCCAAGCGCCCAGCTTCTCCGCCAAGGCCCGCACCGGGGCGTAGGTGGAGCCCTCATACACGAAGATGGGCAGCTCCTTGCCGTTGGCGTCCTTGGGGGCAAAGGGCTCGTCCTCCACCACCATTTTCACGTCCTGGCTGACGCGGATGCTCTGCTCCCCCGCCGACGCGCCCAGCCCGGCTCCCGCCGCCAGCAGGCAGCACAGGAAACCGGCCAAAAAACTGAAAAAACTCCTCTTCCGCATAATCTTCTCCTTTCTTCCTGGGCGGTCCCCGCCTACCGGCGGGCCTGCCGCATTCCTTCCGGCCCGATTGGGAAAGCAGGCGGAAAGGCGGCCTCCTTAGAGTCTGTTTTAAAACAGACTCTAGCGCACCCGCCAAGCCCTGGGCCGCGCCGTCTAATTTCCCCTTTCACCAATATAGTCGGATTTTTTTAGAAAAAATTAAGCAGATTGCGAAAATTCGTCTCCATCCAGCTTGGAATTTCTTAAAAACTTCCAATCTAACTGTGCCGGTCCGCCACCGTGTGGTTGGCATATGTGCTCCAGTCGGGCTCATAGGCGTCAGTAGCCTGATCGCCCCACATGTCCCAGCCTTCCCGCCTGCCCCGGGCGAATAGTTCCAGATAGGCAGGAGACGAACAGCGCTCAATGAGCGTATAGAATTCGTCCGGCTTGCGGGAATGCTCTCGCTTGATGGAACGAATTAAATTCACCTGGGACCGTCCCGGGTCCCGGGTCCGGTTTTTTTCTCCCCGAATGCCAAACAGGAGTATTTCCGTCACATTGCGAAAATAGAAGCCCACTCCCCTTCCGTCCGGCATGCCGTCTTTGCGTACCTTTTCCCAAATGATGTTTGTTTTATAGACGAAGCCCCAGGCGGCCATAACTTCCAGTCCCGCCGGCAAAAGTGCATTGGGAACCCACAGATACAGGTGGCATTTTTCGTCCGCCGCTTCCGCTACCGGGAGCTTTTTTATGTCTTCCAAAGACATCGTTTCATACCGGCTTAAGCGGCGGTGTTCCGGCGCGACCTTTCCGGTGCGGTTCTGAAATTGCCAGGGAGGGATCCGCGTAAATCGTTTTATACTGTTTTCCTGAGATGTACTTTCGGAATTCCTCTATCGTTCTCTCAATCTCCGCCATCACATGTCCCCCTCAATGCAGGCTTTTTTGATCCCCACCGCTAAGATCGGGCAGCCGCCGTTCCTGCGGGATTTCAGCCGGTAGATCAGCTTGCCCATCCAGGTTGTGCTTGCTCCATATGGCTGGCCCGGCGGGGATACAGCTTGACCAGCAGATCGCCCGTTATGCGAAGCTCCCTCCAGCCCAGGGGGTATAAAGCTTCATCGAATTTTTTCGGAATCGGGCTTTCGTTTCCTCCCGCGGCTTGAATGTCTTCAATTGAGACCCTTAGATTCTCCAAGCAGTCTTGAATCTCATTCCACTCAGCGGGGAACGCCTCATTCAATATTTCTAGCGCATGTCCAAAGCTCGCAAACTCGTACTTGTGGAAAAGCGTCTCTCTGATATACCTGTCTTGCCGCTCCATCTCAGTTCCTCCCTTCAATCCGGATAAAATGCCGGCGCCATACGGTTTCTTTCGCCTGGCGCCGGTTTTTTCCTATTGATTTTCCCGCATCTTCCCCTCGATGAACCGGGCGAATTCCTCCGCCCCGCCCTGGGTGAAGCCGTACTGGTCCACCATGTAGGCGTTGTCCGGGCCGTAGTAGAGGTACAGGTACTGGCCCTTGCGGCGCAGGTCCGTCAGCTGGAAATAGGGCACCACGCTGGCCGACTGGATGCCCGACACCCGGAACACCTCCGGATAGAACACATAATGGGCCGTCTGGGAGGGGCCCCGGCCATAAACCTTGCGCTGAACCTTCTCCACCGCGGCGGGCATGGAGAACAGCTTGTACGCATAGTAGCCGGAAACCGCCACGGCCGCCAGCTTCATCCACCACTCGCTGTCAATGAGGAACGCCGCGGAGAGCATCACCACGCACATCAGCGTGCCGAAAATCAGCTCGCCCATGTTCTTCACCAGGGCCTGGTACATGCTGAAGTGGTGGATGGCCTCCTTGGTGCAGTCCGTGTTGTTGGCAAAAAGAGGCTCCCCCTCCGCCTCGTTGGGGCCGTGGGTCTTGTGGTACTGGCTGAGCTGCTCGGCCAGCCGGGCCTTTTTCTTCTTGTCGGACTTGGTTTTCAGCGGCACGTAGATCAGGGGCACCACCACCGCCGCCACCATCAGCCCCAGCAGAATCAGGCTGTTGCGCAGCTCCGCCATGTCCGCCTCGGGCTTTTCCAGCACCCGGGTAAACTGGATGGACCCCACCAGGTCCTCCAGCGCCTGGGCCTCCTGGGGCTCAATGGGGTCCGCGTTGCCGAACAGGTGGAAGTTCAGGGCGTAGCCGTTGATGATGGTCCCGTAAATCAACTCGTGGAGCTCCTGGGTCTGGCCCTCCTCCTCCGAGGGGACCAGGTCCAGCTGGACCCGGTAGAACAGGTAGTCCCCCGCGGGAAACCAGCTCTTGTCCAGGGTCAGGCTCTCGCTGTTGGACTGCAAAAGCTCCTCCAACACCTTGGCCCTCTTCTCCTCGTCCAGCAGCCGGAGGTCGAAGACGGACTTGGCATAGTCGGACTCCTTGCGGATGAGGGACATGGGCTTGCCGCCCTCCTTGGGCAGCAGCTCCACCAGAACCCCCATCTCCCGGTACTCCTTCAGCTTGGCCCCCGCGTCCCCAACTCCGGCCAGGGCCCAAAGGGGGTCGTCTTCCGGGGTGGAGGGGGTGAACTGGTAGAAGCCGTCGGGAACGTCCATGTTAAAGTCCGGGCCGGACCAGGTCTCCGCCGCCGCGCCAACGGGAAGCAGGGCCATGAGCAGAACGGCCAGTGCGAACGCGATTTTTTTCATAATAAATAATTCCGCCTTTCTCCGGGGCAGCAGGGCCCTGAGTGAGTTGATTCCGACATGGGGTGGGGCTTATAACGCCGTCCAGAAGAATCGTTTGATTCCTTTGAACTGGGCGGCAGAGCCGCCTAATTTGAAAATGGCAAAGCCTGAGTGTGTCTACTATAGCTGCGGGGCCTTGGGCGGCTCCGCGCGGGCAGCTTTGGGGGAGGGGGCCGCTGTTTTCGCTTCGCGCAAAGGCGCTGCAAAACGGCGGCGCAGCATGGGGCGCGCTGTTTTTTATTTTGGGTGATGAGGTAGGCTGCCGCTCCAATCGTTTTCTCTGCGCCGCCTTTTAAGGTCGCCTCCGGCGGCTTAAGAAACTTCTTGAAAGAAGTTTCTTAAGGATCTTCAAGAACTTTTACTGCCGCTTGCCTGTTACTCCATCGTGATGATGTGCCGGGGGCAGGCTTCGGCGCATTTGCCGCAGCCGGTGCACTTCTCCGGGTCCACCGCCGCCAGGCCGTTCTTTACGGTTACAGCCCCAAACTCGCAGGCCTTCTGGCACTTCATGCAGCCGATGCAGCCCACCTTGCAGCTCTGCATGGTGGCCTTGCCCTTGTCGCAGCTGGAGCACCGCACCACCGCCCGGGGCTTCACCGGGGCCAGATGAATGAGCCCCTTGGGGCAGGCGCTCACGCATTTGCCGCAGGCCACGCATTTTTCCGGGTCCACCAGGGCCACTCCGTTGCAGACCTCCACCGCGCCGTAATCGCAGGCGGCTGCGCAGTCGCCCAGGCCCAGGCAGCCAAAGCGGCAGCTGGAAGCGCCCCCCGCCAGCTGCACGGCGGCGGAGCAGCTGGCAAGGCCGTCGTAGACCATTTTCTCTTGGGTGTTGTCCCCGCTGCCCATGCAGTGGACCATGGCCGCTTTGCGCGTCATCTCCACCGCGCCGGAGCCCAAGATCTCCCCGCACTGGGCGGCCACGGCGGCCCCCCCGGGGGAGCACAGGCCGGGCGCGGCCTCGCCCTTGGCCATGGCGGCGGCGTAGCCGGGGCAGCCGGAATAGCCGCAGGCCCCGCAGTTGGCCCCGGGCAGAACCGCCTCCAGGGCCTCGGCCTTTTCGTCCTTGGGCACGGCCATGACGATGGAGGCCACCGCCAGCACCACGCCGGCCAAAAGGCCGATGGCGCCCACAATGATAATCGGTGTTAGGATATCCATTTTTCTCACTTTCCTTGCTCGGGGCCCGCGCCCCGTTATTTTTGCGTTAACTTTCGGCCAACATCATTTTTAGGGTGGAGTAGCATTGATCGGTCTCCTTGCGGACCTCCTCATCGGAGAGGGCACTGCCGCTGTCTACTTTTTCCACTAGGCCCATATACATCCGGTCCATTTCCCGGTCGATGCTGCCGGTAACATAGGCATAATCGATGTTTGCCTGCGTCTCCTTCAACCCCGCGCTCTGGCTTTCGCCAATGAGCGGGGTATCCGCTATGAATCCGCCCGACGTTACCAGGCCGGTGTAAACCGGCAGGGTTCCCGCCATGTCCAGCCCCAGCAGGGGGATGCTGTGCGCGGAGTTCATAAGGTCTTTGGTGGGCCAAAACAGCTGGCGGCTCTGCACCGAACGGCTCAGGAGCATGTCAATGACAAAGAACGCGTCCTCGGGGCGCTCTGTATGGGCGTTGACCGCCGACCACTGTTGTACCGCGGCGGACACGCCGCCCTGCCCGTTGCCCATGGGGAAAAAGTAATAGGTTTCATCCTCTTCGCTGACGCCGTCCAGAAGATAGCGGTCTATGATCCAGGCGTTAGTGGAATCCGTGGCCGCCGCTGCGCGCTGGGGGAATTCCCGATACAGCGCCAACGCCTCTTTTGTGCGCTGGAACAATTCTTCTTGGCTGATCAGCAATTCTTCACCGGCGTTGTCGGCAATCCGGCCAAACGCCGTCTCCCGGAACCCCGGCAGTTCCACAGTCGCCTGGGCGTACAGCCGCCGCAGCTCGGGATCGCCGCTGGCTACTACCGCGTCCCAGCCCGCGACGGGGGCCTGCGGGGTTTGCCGCAAAACCCCCGCGGGGATCAGGTACGACATGGGCATAATGTACTGTTTTCCCTCGTACTGTCCGGCCTCCATGACCTTTGGCTCCAGCTGATCAAATTCCATAAGCTTGGCGGTTTCGATATACTCGTCCAGAGGCAGGAAGAATCCAGCCGCCATAGCGTGTTCGGGATTTTGAAACAGCGTGTTGGCGGGCGTCCCTGAAAAGCTGCCTCCGAAGCCGGACATCAGGAACACATCCGGCCCGCCGCCAGCCATAATCTCTGTGCGGATATGGGTCAATTCCGCGTCATAGCCATGGTTCATATCGGGCAGTATTACCAGCTCTACGTCTGCCCCGCTCGGAGTGCCTTCAAAGTACTCAACCATCTGCGTCAGGGCCTTGCCGCCCTTGGTGAGCAATGTGCTGTCGCCGTCGGCCCAAATGTACTGGTCCGTCACCACCCGCAAAACATCCTTGCCCTCGTTTTCCTTTGCTTCCGCCGAGGCCTTGGCTTGCGCGGCTTCCTTCTGGGTTTCGGCCATGGTCTTGGACTGGCCGCCCTCCTCCCCCGCGCCCTGGCACGCGGCCAGGGGCAGGCAGAGCAGCAGGGCCAGCAGCAGAGCTATGCACTTTGCTTTCATATTATCGTACCGTTTTTTTGTAATGCGTTTATATTTTGTTTCTCCTTTCGGGGCCGGCTCTCCGCCAGCATCCTTTTTGTGGCACGGGGAGGGGGCCTCCTTACCCCGCCAGCCGGTCCACCACGCCGTTAAACCCTAGGAAGGACACCGCCACCAGGGAGGCCGCCACCAGCGTGATGGGCAGGCCCTGGAAGGTCGCGGGGATGTCGCAGTCCTCCAGGCGCTCCCGCACCCCGGCGAACAGCAGCATGGCCACCAAAAAGCCAATCCCGGAGCCGAAGGCGTTTACCAGCGACTGCAAATAGCCGAAGCTGGGGTCTGCCGCGCCCTTTTCCAGCACCAGCATGGTCACGCCCAGCACCGCGCAGTTGGTGGTAATCAGGGGCAGGTAGATGCCCAGGGAGTTGTACAGGGGCGGCATGTACTTCTTAAGGGCCGTCTCCAAAAGCTGCACCAAGGCGGCGATGACCAAGATGAACACCAGGGTCTGCAAATATTCCAGGCCGTTGGGCGCCAGAATATAGGTGTAAATGGGCCAGGTCACCGCCGTGGCGATCACCATGACCACCGTGACGGCGCAGCTCATGCCAAAGGCGGTGTCCAGCTTTTTGGAGACGCCCAGAAACGGGCAGATGCCCAAAAACTTATTGAGCACATAGTTCTCTGTCAAAATGGCGGCCAGGAAAATGGCCACCAGCGAACGGATGGTTTGCGCGTCCATTCTATACCTTCTTTCTTATCCCCCGCAAAGCCAAACATTTTGTGGTTTTGCGAAGCAAAATTGCGGTCTTTTAAACCGGAAAACGAAACTTGAAACGTTGGAGTGGGATGTGGTTTTTGGGAAGAGTAATACGGAGTGGCCTCCGGCGGCTTAGGGGCGCTGCCCCTAAGAACCCCGCAACCTTTGTAAAGGTTGACGAAACTTTTCGTGTTGCGCTCAGCCAGCTTTCTTCTCTACTTCTTCACTTTTGAACAACTATTCGCCAACGGGCAGTGGGAACAGCCCATGGATTCCGGGGCCTTGCCCTCCGCCGAGAGCTTGCCCGCCAGGGCGATGAGCATCCCGAACACGAAGAAGCCCCCCGGAGGCAGCAGGAAGATGATGATGGGCTCCATGAACCCGGAGAGAATGGGCAGGCCGAACACGGTCCCGGCCCCCAGCAGCTCCCGGATGACGCCCATGCAGAGCATGGCGGCGGTGAAGCCCACCCCCATGCCCAGGCCGTCGATGATGGAGGGCAGAATTTTATTCTTGCTGGCGAACATCTCCGCCCGGCCCAAAATGATGCAGTTCACCACGATCAGGGGCAGAAACACGCCCAGGGCGGTGTCCAGGGCCGGGGAGAAGGCCTTGATGAACATCTGCACCACCGTGACGAAGCCCGCGATTACCGTGATAAACGCCGGAATGCGCACCTTGTTGGGGATCACGTTGCGTAAGAGGGATATGACCGCGTTGGAGCACACCAGCACGAAGGTGGTGGCCGCGCCCATGCCGATGGCGTTGGAGGCCGCCGTGGTGACGGCCAAGGTGGCGCAGCAGCCCAGCATCAGCCGCAGCACCGGGTTCTCGATGATAATGCCTTTTGTAAACTCATGCAAAAGGCCCTTTTTCTTCTCCATGCTCAGTTGCCTCCTTCCGACTGATAGGCGTTCTGGTACTGCTCTATGGCCGCGTTCACGGCGTTGGTGACCGCGGTGCTGGTGATGGTGGCCCCGGTCATGGCCTCGACCTCCCCCTCCTGGGGAGCCTGGAACTTTACCACCTGGATGCCGCCGGTAAGGTTGTCCACCGGCTGGCCCTTGTACTGGTCCCGGAAGCCCTCCTTCTCCGCGTTGGCCCCCAGGCCCGGGGTCTCGCTGTGGCTTAGGACGATCACGCCGGTAATCTCGCCCCCGGCGCTGACGCCGGTCATCACCTTTACGGTGCCGCCATAGCCTTTCCCCTCGGTCTCGAACACATAGCCAACGGCCTGTCCGGCACTGTCCAGACCGGCGTAGTGGCCGTCCCGCTCTTCAAAGCTCTCGGCCCCGGGGAGCGCCACCATGCGGCTCTCCTCCGCCTTTTGGGCCGCGGCTTGGGCGATGCGGTCCTTGGTCAGCAGATTGGTGCCCGCCAGGGCGGCGGAGACCAGAACGCAGATGACAAAAAGGATTGCCGCCGGTTTTAGCACTTCCTTTGGGTTCATGCCGCTCCCTCCTTTTTCTTCTGTTCCTTGGCCTTGCCAAAGGCTGTGGGCTTCACATAGCGCTCAATGAGCGGGGTGACGATGTTCATGAGTACGATGGAGTAGCTGACGCCCTCGGGCAGGGAGCCGAACTCCCGGATTATTACCGTTAAAAGCCCGCAGCCCACGGCGAAGATCACCCGGGCCCAGAAGTACAGGGGGCTGGTGGTGTAGTCGGTCGCCATGAAGAACGCCCCCAGCATCAGGCCCCCGGCCAGCAGGTCGAAGAGCGGGTCCCGGCCCAGCAGCGTGGACATGACCGCCATGGTGGCAAGGTATGTAACGGGGATCACCGGGCTGATGACTTTTCGAACGATGAGGTACAGCCCGCCGATGAGGATGGCCAGGGCGCAGGTCTCGCCCAGACATCCCCCGTGGGTCCCAAGCAGAAGCTGCCAATAGTCCGGGGCGCTGTTCGGGGAGAATTCATACATCATCCCGGAAAGGGGCGTGGCGGTGGTCACCGCGTCCGCCGTGGCGCCGTAGTCGAAAGCCGCCGTCCAGTGGGTCATGCGGGCGGGGAAGGAGTTCATCAGCACGATGCGGGCGGTGAGGGCCGGGTTTACAAAGTTCTGGCCAATGCCGCCGAACATCTGCTTCACTACCACAATGGCCACCACCCCGCCAAAAGCGGCGATGAGGGGGTTGATGGTGACAGGCAGGTTCAAGGCCAGCAGCAGGCCGGTGACCACGGCGGAAAGGTCTCCCACGGTCTGGGGGCGGCGCATGGCCTTGCGGCTCAAATATTCGCTGAGCACGCAGCTGGCAATGCACACGGCGATGACCAGCAGGGCCCGGGGCCCGAAGATAATGACAGACGCAATGGCGGCGGGGCACAGGCCGATGATTACGTCCAGCATGATGTTTTGGGTGGTCTTCTTCCCGTTAAAGTGGGGGGAGGAAGACACGATGAGTTTTTCCATTCTATCAGTTCCTTTCTTTTGGGGAAGGATGGCAGGATATTTGGGGAGCTTTCTTTTGTGCTTTGATGGTTTGCGTTTATGTCTGTGACCTGGGCTTTCGGGCGTAAGGGCTTGTCGAATATCCGCTAAAGCGGACATTCGATAAGAAACCCCCGGCGAGGGTTTCTTACGGGAAACGTCCCACTGGGACGTTTCCCTATTTTCCTGCGCTTGCGGAGTATTGAAGGCCGCCTCCGGCGGCTTAGAACCTTTTTTGTAAAAAAGGTTCTAAGAACTCCAAAAAACTTTAATACGCGCTTTTTAAGGTGTGGGATGAGTTAGCTCTTTGCCCGCGAGTTGGCTAGTTCGCATCGAACCGCTTTGCCTCCGGCGGCTTAAGGAACTTTTCGAGAAAAGTTCCTTAAGAATCTTCAAAAGCTTTTACTTCGCGCACGGGGTTGGAGTGGTGCGCCAGCTCCCGCCCGCGCAAAGCCCTGCTGCGTTTCCCGACCAGCGCCTTTCCGAGCCAGAAGCTACCGGTTTACTCCCTCATCCAAATGTTACAAAAGTTTCGTCCACCTTTTCAAAGGTGGCAGAGCGCGAGACAGAGTCTCGCGGCCTTACCGCTGGCCAGCTTTTTTCACGTAGGCTTTGCCCATGCGGATGCTTTGCACCAGGCGGCGGCCTGCTGGGCAGGAGAAGGCGCAGCAGCCGCATTCCATGCAGGTCATTACGTCTAAGGCGAGGAGGGCCTCCACGTCCTTCTTTTCCGCGGCCTTTTCCAGCTTGGTGGGCATCAGGTTCATGGGGCAGGCGGCTACGCAGCGGCCGCAGCGGATGCAGGCGGTGGTCTCGTAGAGCTTGGCCTCCTTTTCGTCAAAGGCCAGAATGGCGTTGTTCTGCTTTAAGATGGGCAGCTCGTCCGTGGTGATGGCAATGCCCATCATGGGCCCGCCCATTAGCATCTTTTTAGGCTCCGCCTTGTAGCCCCCGCAGAATTCCATCACGTCTTTGATGGGCGTGCCAATGGGCACGATCACGTTCTGGGGCTCCTTCACCGCCGAGCCGTCGATGGTCACGCGCTTTTTGGTCAGGGGCATGCCCGTGCGCAGGTAGCTGGCCAAAAAGGACACCGAGGCAATGTTCATCACCAGGCAGCCCACGTCCGCGGGCAGGCCTCCGGCGGGCACCTTCCGGCCCGTACAGGCCTGCACCAGCACCTTTTCCGCGCCCTGGGGGTAACGGCTCTTAAGGGGCAGCACCCGCACCTCGTCCTTTGGGTCCATCTGGGGGTTGTCCGCGATTTCCTTGAGCTTTTGAATCACGTCCGGCTTGTTGTCCTCCACGGCGATGAGCACCCGGTGCACGTCCAAAATCTCCTTGACCTTGTAAATGCCGTCCAAGACGTTTTTGCCGTTTTCCAGGGCTTCCCGGTGGTCGGCGGTCACATAGGGCTCGCACTCGGCCACGTTGATAATCAGGGTGTCGATGCTCTTGCCGTCGGGCACGTTCAGCTTCACGTGGGCGGGGAAGCCCGCGCCGCCCAGGCCCACCAGCCCAGCGGACCGGGCCGCGCTGGCCAGGGCCTTTTTGTCCTTGATTTCCGGCGGAGGCTGAATGGCCGGGTCCGGCTCCATCAGGCCGTCCGACTCGATGACCACCGCGTCTACCATCTGCCCGGCGGTGAGCATAATCTGGGAGACCTCCGCCACGGTGCCGGACACGGAGGCGTGGATGGGGGCGCTTACATAGGCCTCGGAATCGCCCACCACCGTGCCCACATAGACGCGGTCGCCTTTTTTCACGGCGGGCTTGCAGGGCGCGCCGATGTGCTGCTGCATGGCCAGCACGACCCTCTGGGGGGGCGGCATCACATGGGATTCGTGCTGCCAGGTGTTCTTATGGTGGGGCACAGGCGCGCCGCCGTGGGTATGGAAGGGGCGCTTAGGGAACTGATCCTGCATGATTGACACGACCTTTCGGGAGCAAAATATACAGTTCTATTTTACCGCAAAACGCAGGCTTGTGCAACAGCTTTTTTAGGCGCGCTTCCAAGCGGAGCGCAGCAGTAAAGGTTTCGCCATTCCCGGCTGCCTAACGCTTCTATAGCAGCGCCCTTTGGACGCTCCCTTTCGCGGCCCGCCACCGCGCAAATTGGCCGCTCACGGCCCGGCGCTCCCATTGACTTTTTTCTCCCGTCCCTTTATACTATAAAAAAGAGAAAAGCGGCGCGGCCCGCTCCCGTTATTTTTGCGGGGAGCGGGCAGAATAGCACCAAAGGGCGGGCCTTCGGGGAGCCGCCGGGACGCGCGCGCCCAAAGAGGGGAGAGATCAGGCTTCCGATGAAAGAAGAACTCTGTGCGGCCGGGCTGGATTTTACCCAAGGCCCGCCAAAAATATGCGTTCCGCTCACGGCCCCGGACCTGCCCGGGCTGCTGGCCGGGCTGGACCAGGCCCAGGCCCTGCCCGCCCATGTGCTGGAATGGCGGATGGACTGTTTTGCCGGGGACGCCGCCGCCGTCCTGCCCCGGCTGGCCCAGCGGGCGAGGCTTCCCCTGCTGTGCACCCTGCGCACTCAGGGCGAGGGGGGCCGGGCCCGGCTGGACCCGGCGGAGTATGAGAGCGCCCTGGAGCGCCTGCTGGACCAGGGGGGATTCCAGCTGATAGACGTGGAGCTGGCCTGCGGCGGGGAGCGCGCCGCCCGCCTGGTGAAAAAGGCCCGGGAGCGGGGCGTTCTCACCGTGGTCTCCAAGCACGACTTTGAAAGGACCCCGCCCGTGCCCCAAATGGTGGACGCCCTTGCCGCCATGAAGGCCCTGGGGGCCGGTCTGCCCAAGCTGGCGGTTATGCCCCAAGGCCCCCTGGACGTGCTGGCCCTGATGGAGGCCAGCGTCAGGGCCCGGGAGCGGCTGGGCCCGGTGATCACCATGAGCATGGGGACGCTGGGGGCCGTCAGCCGCCTGGCCGGGGAGCTCACCGGCTCCTGCCTCACCTTCGGGGCCGGGGCCAATGCCTCCGCGCCGGGGCAGCTTCCCGCCGCAAAGCTGTGGGAGGCCTTAACGCTGCTGCATCAGGAGAAAGGAGAGGTCCGCCGTGAAGAATGACATCGACTCCATTTTAAATTCCATGTTCCGGGACGGGAGGCTCAGCTTCCGCTCCGGGGAAGCGCCCAAGCCCGCCAAGGCCCCGGAAAAAGCGGCGGGCCCTGCCCTGCCCAAGCCGCCGGAGGCCCCCCCGTTGGCCGGGGTCCGGCAGGCCCAGGCCCGGAACGCCCAGGCCCGGCAGGCCGTGGACGCGGTTACCGAGGCCCAAAAGGGGATGGCCGAGTCCCTGCAGGAGAGCATTGAGCGCATGGCCCGGGAGGCCCAGGAGGACATGGCCGGGCTGCGCCTGCAATTGGAACAGGACGGGGTGGGGGACCAGACCGCCCGAAACGGCGGCAGCGCCCAGGACATCGAGACCGCCTTCCAGGTGGCCCGGCAGGAGGCGCTTTCGCAGATTTTGGGCCAGGAGGCCTTTCTGGACGGCCTGACCCTGGCCTTTAAGCGGCCCTTCGTCACTGGCCGGGAGGAGGACCGCCCCCTGTGCTCTGCCGCCCTGCTGGGCCGCACCGGCTCCGGGCGGCGCGGCGCGGTGGAGGCCCTTACCGGCTCCCTGGGACGGCAGGGGGTCTTAAAGTCGCCCAAGACCGTCCGGCTGGACCTTTCCGCCTACGCCGTGCCAGGCTCGGAAAAGCTCTTCATCCAGGACCTGTACGCCGCCCTGAAAGGCGGGGCCCCGGCCCTCATCTTCGAGAATTACCAGAGCTGCCACCCCTCCCTGCTGCCCATGCTGGCCGGGCTCTTCACCAGGGGCAGCCTGCCCCTTCCGGGCCGGTACGCGGAGCAGAAGGGTCTTTTGGTGGACGTGGGCGGGGCCCTGGCCCCGGGGGCGGTGCGCTCCCTTTCGGCGGCGGGGAAGTACCTGTTCCTGCTGGCCGGGGAGGATGAGGCCAAGCTGGCCGGGGCCTTTGGCGGCGGCTTTTTGGCGGCGCTGGACGATGTGCTGCGCACCCGGCCCTTTGAGCCCGAGGACCTGCGGCGCATCGCCCAGGCGGAGCTGAAGGCCCTGGGCCAGCGGGCCCAGGCCCGGCTGGGCTTTCAGCTCAGTTGGGGGGAGGACGGCGTGAACGCCCTGGCGGAGCGCTTTGACCAGGAGAGCGGCGCGGGCGGCATTGCCCGGGCGGCAGAGGAGCTCTACCGGCTGATGGGCGAGGAGAAGCTGAAAAAGTCCCTGATTCCCCCCATTCGCGCGCGGCTTTTGGCGGAAGAGGGCCAGCTGGCCGTGGCCTATGAGGCGGAGCATGCCGGCGGGAAGATTCTGGCCCGCCGGAAGTCCGGGACCGTCAACCAGGCGGAGGCCGGGGCCGCCAAGGCGGAGCTGGCCGGGGTGGTGGGCCTTGCCAGCGTGAAGGACTACATCCTCTCCCTGGAGGACAACTTTAACATGCAGCAGCTCCGCCGCCAAAAGGGCCTTAAGGCGGAGACCCCCTCCATGCACATGATCTTCACCGGCAACCCGGGCACGGGCAAGACCACCGTGGCCCGCATCGCCGCCCGGTATTTAAAGGCCATCGGGGCCCTGACCGGCGGGCAGCTGGTGGAGGTCACCCGGGCGGACCTGGTGGGCCAGTATGTGGGCCATACCGCCCCCCTGACCCAGAAGGCCATCCAGGCGGCCATGGGCGGCGTGCTGTTCATCGACGAGGCCTATTCCCTCTACCGGGGCCGGGACGACAGCTTCGGCCTGGAGGCCATCGACGCGCTGGTGAAGGGCATGGAGGACCACCGGGACCGGCTCATCGTGATTTTGGCCGGGTACTCCCGGGAGATGGAGGAGTTCCTCTCCGCCAACTCGGGCCTGCGCTCCCGGTTCCCCCACATCATCGAGTTCCCGGACTACACGGCGGAGGAGCTGTTCGCCATCACGGAGAGCATTGCCGGGGGCATGGGCTACCGGCTGGACCCGGCCTGCAAGGCCCCCCTGCTGGGCTATTACGAGGCCATGCAGCTCACCGGGGACCCCCGGGTAAACGGCAACGGCCGCATGGCCCGCAACAAGGTGGAGGCGGCGGTCATCGCCTGCTCCCGCCGGAACCTGAAAGCCCCCGAAGCCCAGCGGGACCTGGAGCTGCTGCTCCCGGAGGACTTTCAGGCCTGACTCCGGCAGGACGCTCCCCCCTGCCGCACAAATCATTTAGGAGGAACACGCCATGAAACCATACAGAATCGCCCTATCCGCCCTGGCGCTGGCCCTGGCCCTGACCGCCTGCGGGGCAAAGGAGGCCCCGGAAAGCGCCCCCGGCCTGCCATCTAGCAGCGAAGGGGCGGCTTCCCCGCCGGCCTCTTCTTCCGCCGCCCCCTCTCCGGCCGCGCAGCCGGAGGAGGCCGTGCTGGCGGACTCCCTGGGCAACACGGTCCGGGTGCCGGCGCCCCCCCGGGTGGTGTGCCTTTACGGGTCCTACAGCGACGCCTGGCTTTCAGCGGGGGGGACCCTGGCCGGGACCACCGAGGACGCGGTCAAGGAGCGGGGCCTGGACGTGGGCGGCGCGGAGATCGTCGGCACGGTGAAGGAGCCCAGCGCGGAGAAGATCATTGCTCTGGAACCGGACGTGGTGATCCTCTCGGCGGACGTGGCCGCCCAGCAGGACATGGTGGACGTGCTGGAAAGCGCCGGCCTGCCCTGCCTGAGCTACCGGGCGGACACCTTCGCGGACTACGCCGCCATGATGGAGCAGTTCTGCGCGGCCACGGGCCGGCCGGAGCGCTACCAGGAGACCGTGGGCAAAGCGGAGGCGCAGATAAAAGCGGCCAAGGAGGCCTACGGCTTCTCGGAGGACGGCCCCCGGGTGCTGCTGATGCGGGCCTTTTCCACCGGGGTGAAGGCCAAGACGGACGACGAGCTGGCCGGGGCCATTTTGAAGGACCTGGGATGCCGTAACATCGCGGACGAGCATCCCTCCATGCTGGAGGACCTGAGCCTGGAGGAAGTGATCGGGGCGGAGCCGGAGTTTATTTTCGTCACCACCATGGGCAGCGAGGAAAAGGCCCTGGACTACCTTTATTCCCTCATCGAGAAGAACCCGGCCTGGTCCGGCCTGGAGGCGGTGCAGGAGGGGCGGTTTTTGGTGCTGCCCAAGGACCTGTTCCACTATAAGCCCAACGCCCGCTGGGGGGAGAGCTACGAGTATCTGGGGCGGCTGCTCCACGGCCAGGAGCCGGACCTTGACTGACCGGGGGAAAAACGCCCTGAAGCTGGGGGCCATGGGGCTCTTCTTGATCTGCGCCGCCTGGCTGGGGCTGACCCTGGGCTCCACCGCCCTGAACCCGGCCCAGGCGCTGGCCGGGCTGCTGCAAGGGGACAAGTCCTCCGCCGGAAGCCGCATTCTGCTCTATGTGCGCCTGCCCCGGGTGTGCGCCTCCCTGCTGGCTGGGGCGGCGCTGGCGGCCAGCGGCATGCTGATTCAGGGGGCCCTGGGCAACCCCCTGGCCGCGCCCAATGTGATCGGCGTGAACGCGGGGGCGGGCTTCTTCACCTTTTTGGCCATGGCGGCTTTCCCGGGTGTGCGGGGGGCCGCGCCCACCGGCGCTTTTCTGGGGGCGCTGGCCGCCACCCTCATCGTCTATGCCGTGGCGGCGGGGGCCGGGGCGGGCAAGCTGACCATCATTCTGGCGGGCGTGGCGGTGAGCAGCGTGTTCACGGCGGGCGTGAACGGGATTAAGACCTTTTTCCCGGAGACCCTGTATAATGGCAGCACCTTTCTCATCGGGGGCTTCTCGGGGGTCTCGCTGGCGGATATTACCCCGGCCTGGGGGATGATTCTGCTGGGGCTTGTGGGGGCGCTTCTCTTAGGGGGCCAGGCGGACCTGCTGGCCCTGGGCGAGGAGACCGCCCGGAGCCTGGGCCAGAACACCGGCCTTGTGCGCTTTCTGCTGATCGTCACGGCCTGCGTGCTGGCCGGGGCGGCGGTGAGCTTTTCGGGGCTTTTAAGCTTTGTGGGGCTTTTGGTCCCCCACATTGTCCGGCGGCTTTTTGGGGAGTCCCGCACAAGCCACCGGGTGATGCTGGCCGGAGCGGCCCTTTTGGGGGCGGGCTTTGTGACCCTGTGCGACCTGCTGAGCCGGGTGTTGTTCGCGCCCTATGAAATCCCCGTGGGCATTCTGCTCAGCTTTGTAGGCGGTCCTTTTTTCCTAACGCTTATTTTAAAGCGCCGCCAGCCAGCGTGACGCTGGACCCAATCCGCGGGGCGCTCCTTCCAGTCGCTGGAGAGGTGGAAGGAGCAGACACGGATAACGCGGCAACGTGACGTTGCATCCACACCTAGCGGTGGGCACACGCGCGTGCGGGTATTGGGTTACCGGCAAGTTGAGCCGCCCGCGAGGGCGCTTGAGGGCAAACGTGCAAGCCCGCCTCAACCTAAGGGAAAGCCGCAACCCCAAACCGAGCGCCACGCTAACGATTTCCACCCCACCCAAACGTCTAAAAGTCTTTGAAGATTCTGCGACTTCATTTATTGAAGTCGGAAACTTCTCTACAGAAAGTTTCTTAAGCCGCCGGAGGCAACGTGACGTTGCATCCACACGCGCGTGGCAACGTTGGGATATCGTCTAGCAAAGCCGCCCGCGAGGGTGTTGGGTGGTAAACTTGTAAGCCCGCCTCAACCTAAGGGAAAGCCGCAGCCCCAAACCGAGCGCCGCGCTAACGATTTCCACCCCACCGAAACGTGTAAAAGTTCTTGAGGATTGTTAAGGAACTTCTTTCAAGAAGTTCCTTAACCCGCCGGAGGCAACGTTGGGGTATCGTCTAGCAAAGCCGCCCGCGAGGGTGCTGGGTGGCAAACGTGCAAGCCCGCCTCGACCTAAGGGAGAGCCGCAACCCCAAACCGAGCGCCACGCTAACGATTTCCACCCCACCCAAACGTCTAAAAGTCTTTGAAGATTCTGCGACTTCATTTATTGAAGTCGGAAACTTCTCTACAGAAAGTTTCTTAAGCCGCCGGAGGCCACTAAGGAGGACCGCGAATGATTGAGTTTCAGAATGTGAGCGCCGGGTATGGGGGGCGGCGGGTGGTGGAGGGGGTCAGCTTTACGGTGCCCCGGGGGGCGGTGGCCTCGCTCATCGGCCCCAACGGCCAGGGGAAGACCACCCTGCTGCGCACGGCGGGGGGGCTGCTGGCTCCCCAGGCCGGGCGGGTGCTGCTGAACGGAAAGCCGGTGGGGGACTACCGGAGTCGGGAGCTGGCCCGTCTGGCGGCAACGCTGCCCCAAATACGGGAGACCCCGGCCATCACCGTGGAGCGGCTGGCCGCCCACGGCCGCTACCCCCACCTGGGCTTTGGCCGGGAGCTGGCCGGGGAGGACCGGGTCCTGGTGGAGCGGGCCCTGGAAGAGGCAGGGGTGCGGGACCTGCGGGACCGGGACCTGGCCAGCCTCTCCGGGGGAGAGCGGCAGCGGGCTTACATTGCCATGGCCTTGGCCCAAGACAGCCAGGTGCTGCTGCTGGACGAGCCCACCACCTACCTGGACGTGGGCCAGCGCTATGAGGTGCTGGAGCTGGTGCGGCGGCTGAACGCCCGGGGCAAGACGGTGCTCATGGTGCTCCACGACCTGTCCCTGGCCTTTGGCTACAGCGACTATGTGGCCCTGGTGGACCGGGGCGGGCTGCGGGCCTTTGGCAGCGCGGAGGAGGTTTTTCGCAGCGGCGCGGCGGAGGCCGCGTTCGGGGTGCGGTCTGCCCGCCTGCCGGTGGGGGGGAAGGAGCGTTACCTTTTTTTCAATTAAGTAAGGCGCGGGCCCGGCCTTTTCCGGCCTGGCTTTCGGCCTTCGCGCCTCTTTCCGCCGGTTGACAACCCGGGGGCTTTGGTGTAAAATAGAGAATCATGCCGCTTTCTGCCGGCCAGCCAATTTTCAATAAGGCAGGTGTATCACATGGACCCCGAACAGCAAGACCAGCTTGCCCCGGGCCCCGAAGCGCCCGAGGCTCCTGTTTTTGTCCCCTCGCCGCCGCCTAGGGGGCTGGGCTTGGCGCGCTCGCTCCTGCTGGCGCTTATGGTGGCCGTGGGCCTGCTGGAGGCCCTGCTGCTCTCCGGGCTGCTGCTGCTCTCCTCCATAGGGGGGCTTCCCGCGGCCCCCGGGCAGGCGGTGCAGGCCTCGCAGGCCTCTCCGCAGGGCCAGCTTCCCCTGGTTTAGCCGCGCCGCCAAAAAAAAACGCAAGCGCCCCCGCCGCGAAAGGGGGACGCTTGTTTTTTTGTGATTCGCGGACCGCCCGGCTCAAGGGAGCCTTTGGCCCTTTTGATTCCTGTCAGCCATATGCGCGCGCTGGCTCTATAGCGCGCTTCCTAGCGGCCGTCGCCGCAGCCGCAGCCGTCCTCCCCGGCCCGGGGCGGAAAAAACTCCCCCATGGGGAAGTCGATGCGCCGGAACAGCTCGCAGGGGTTGTCGGAGGTGGTCACGCACTCCTTCTCCGGCACGCAGAAGTCATAGGCCGGAATCAGCATCTGCACGTTGCGGGCGATCTGGACGATGGTGAACAGGCCGATGGTCACATAGACCGTGTTGCGCTGGGGCGCGGGGTCGAACTCCCCGCCGTAGCGCTGGCAGACGCAGTCCGGAATGCGGCAGTAGGGCTCGGCCCGGCAGGGGCGGTCGCAGAGCTTGGCGGAGAGGGCCACGGGCTCCGCCACCTGGACCGTGGCCCGGGGCAGGGCCCGGGGGTCGTCGGAGAGCTCCGGCTCGCCGCCGCACCCGGAGTGGAACACCTTGACGCTGCCCTCGCTGCCATACAGGACCACTTTTTTGTTGAACACGGCCACGCCGCTGATGGGAACCGGGCAGGCGGCGGGACCGCCGGAGAGCTCCACGGAGACGTCGAAGAAAAAGGTCATGTCGACGGAGTAGAAGCCCTTGTTAAAGGGGATGGGCTGCAGGTCGATGTAAACGGTGATGACCGACACGTCCCGCACGCGCACGCTGGTAGCGCTGTCCACCACCGGCTGGCGGGCCGCGGGAAAGAGCACGCGCAGGTCCTCGATGCAGTCTTTATCGCTGCACGAATCATAAATCCGCGACGCGTCCACACAAACCGCCTCTTTTAAGCAGTCCCGGTTCTCCATGCCGGGCATGCCTTCCAGTTCTGGCATAGTATCTCCTCCTTTAGGGTTGGTATTCCATTGTATGTAAGGAGGTTTATTATGTTCCATCAAGCGTGCCGCTTGACCGACACGCGCGTGCCAGCGCGGGGGTCGCGCTAGCTTTGTTGCCCGCGAATGGGCTTACCGCTGAGGCCGGCAAGTTAGGGCCCCGTCCACCTGCGGCAAATTCGCGGGCAACGAGCCTAACGCGCAACCCCAAGCTCCCACGCGCGTGCGGGTCCAGCGTCACGCTGGCCCTGTTTACCTACAGCAAATTCGCGGGCAACGAGCCTAACGCGCAACCCCAAGCTCCCACGCGCGTGCGGGTCCAGCGTCACGCTGGACCTGTTTACCTACGGCAAATTCGCGGGCAACAAACCTAACGCACAACCCCAAGCCCCCACGCGCGTGCGGGTCCAGCGTCACGCTGGCAAGCCAGGGCCCTGTTTACCTACAGCAAATTCGCG
>CAOKRG010000039.1 GCA_948471095.1 uncultured Oscillospiraceae bacterium | reverse complement strand
ACTCACGGCCTCTTGACCCCCAGTCAAGCGCGCTACCAACTGCGCCACACCCGGACAACGCATTTATTATAGCGCAACCTGAGAAAAAATGCAAGCGTTTTTTTCGATTTTTTTAAACTTTTTTCTTTGCCCTATCTGTCCCTGGAAACGAACCCCTAGCCCCCGGCCCCGGGACTCCGCCAGAGCCCCTAGCCGTAAAAGCCAACCCGCTTCAGCCAGGGGCGGCCTCGGGACTGCCGGATCACCAGCACCGCCCCCGCCGCCTCCAGCCCGTCCGCCGGAATGATCCGCCGCGCCCCGATCACCGTTCCGGCGTAGGCCAGGGCCAGCTCCCCGCCCGGCAGCTTCCAGTATAGGTCGAAGGCCTCCACCCGCTGGCTCTTGGCAATGTCCTCTTCCAAAATGCAGAACCGCGCCCTTTGCCCTGGCGCAAAATCATATTCCAGCCAGCCCCGCGTCAGCCGCCCGGGCGCGGACTCCAACAGGGGGCAAGCCGTCATGTCCCGGATTCGCCGCCCCAGCTCCGCCAGCGCCGCCTGGTCCGCTGGGGCCACCCTTCCGTCCCGAGCCGGGGGGACGTTCAACAGCAGTGAGCAGTTGCGCCCCACCGACTGTAAATACAGCTCCCACAGCCGCGCCCCGGACTTCACCGCGCCGTCCTCCTCTGGGTGGTAGAACCAGCCCGGCCGGATGGACACGTCCACCTCCGCCGGGTACCAGCGCAGCTCCTCCGCCTGGGCCAGCACCTGGCGGGAGCCCAGGTCCTCGTCCCCGGAAACCAGCGTCTGCATTTTCCCGGCCTCCGTCTCGGCGTGCTGGGAGAGCGCCTGCACAATCTCCGCCCGGGTCAGGCTGGCGGGCACCACGGAAAATTCCGAGGTCCGGGTTTTGCCCGCCTCGTTGCCCACCCAGCGCAGGTCTGGCCCGCACACGGCCATGCAGGCCTGGGGCTGCAGGCGCCGCACCAGCCGGTAGTACCGGTCCCAGTCGTAGGAGAATTCCTTGGCGCTTTCTCCCTTCGCCCCGTCGAGCCACACCTCGAACACCGGCCCGTAGCCCGTCAGCAGCTCGGTGAGCTGGGCGCAGAAAAAGTCGTTATAGGCGGCCGTGCCATAGCGGGGCTCGTGCATGTCCCAGGGGGAAAGGTACACCCCAAAGGCCAGCCCCGCCCTCTGGCAGGCCTGGGCGGTCAGGGCCGCAATGTCCCGGCCAAAGGCGGTGTGCGTCACGGAGAAGTCCGTTTGGGCCGTGTCCCACAGGCAGAAGCCGTCGTGGTGCTTGCAGGTGAGGATGACCCCCGCCGCTCCGGCGGCCTTCACCGCCTCCACCCACTGCTCCGGGCAGGCCTCTCCCAGGTCAAAGTCCGCCGCCGTCTCCCGGCCGCAGCCCCACTCCCGGCCCGTGGCGGTGTTCATGCCAAAATGGAGAAAGCAGTAAAAGGGCCGCTGGGCATGGCGCAGCTGGGCCCCCGAGGGCCGTGCCCGCAAATACCGCCGCACCTCCCCGTCCATCAGGGGGAATCCTCCGTTGTCCGTGGTCCAGTTCTGTTCCAACTTCGCGTCCTGCCATGTCATACGATCCCTTCTTTCTTTGTTATGAGTACGAGGGGCCTCCGGCTTAGGAAACTTTTTGAAAAAAGTTTCCTAAGGACCTTCAAAAACTTTTACGTTGTTACGCGATGCGTGAGGCGGGGACTGTGTGCTCATTTTGGAGCTGGGTAGAAAGGTGAGGCTTTGGGTCATTCCTCCCAGTTTTTGAAATAATCGCTGCGCACGGTCTCCATAGAGGCGTTTTCCCGCTGCTTTAAATCTGCGGCCCGCTCCGCCTCCCCGCCCCCCGAGGCGCTGCCCGAGTGGGCAGCGGTTCCGTCCCACCAGGCCCCGTTGGGCAGCAAAACCGTCCCGCCCCGGTCGCCGAATAGGTCGTCGCCCACATAGTATCTCCGGTCTGCGGGCAGGCCGAACAGGTTCACTAAGGTAGGGACCAGGTCCACCGAGGAGGCGGGCTTGTCCACCGCGGCGGGCTCCAGGCCCGCCCCATACAGGAAGCAGGGGGTCCGGTACAGGCTGGCGGGGCTCTGCACCCCTTTCAGCTGGTTGAGGAACTCCTTGTCGCTCATATACTTTCCATAATGGTCCGCGTAGAAGAGCAGCGCCGTGTCCTTCATGCGGCCCTCCCGCTCCAGCCGGTCCGCCAGCTCGCCGATGAACTGGTCGGTCTCCATGGCGTGGGCCACGGCCCGGGTGTATTCCTCCATGTTCTCCGGGCTGCTGGCAACGCCCGAGGCCTCCACTGCTTTCTTGGCGGCGTCATAGTGGGGGGCGGCGATGTTCCCCAGCTCCTCCGTGTAGGGGCCATGGCCGGAGTATGTAATGATATAGGTGAAAAATTCCCCTTCCTCCGGGACCATAAGCTCATAGCCGCCCATCATCTGGGAGTCCAGCTGATAGTCCTCCATGCCCATCTGCTCATAGCAGTGGTACTGGGCAAAGCCCAGGTTTTGGTGGACGCTGCCCCGGGAGTAGATGGCGGGGCTGGCCGAGTGGAAGGAGTTGGCCGCGTAGCCCTCTTTGGCGAAGAGGTGGGCTAGAGAGAGGGGAAAGGCGTTGGTGGAATACCCGGCGCTGGACATGCCCGAGGCCGGGGGGATAAAGCCGGTCTGGGAGATGATCTCCGTGTTGAAGGTACCCGCGGAGAGGAAGAGGGGGGTATAAAAGTCCGTAAAGTTCACGCCGCCGTCCCGCAGGCGGCACAGGTTGGGCATATACTCCGGCACGGCCAGCCAGGTGTCGACAGACTCCATCATCACCATAATCAGGTTTTTGCCCTTCAAAGCGCCGGTCATGGGGTTTTCCCCGCTGATTTCCCCGGCCCGCTGGGCGTAATATTGGTCCAGCTCCTCCCGGCTCCCGCCGTCCGCGCCCAGGCCGAAGGAAACCCCCAGGTTCCGCACCGTGTACTGGTACAGGCCGGTAAGCTTTAGGCAGCGGTTGACGTCGGTAAACTCCCGGTAGATCTCCTTCTCGTCGTTGGGGTCGTAAGTGCTGCCCCACCACATGGCGTCCTCCTTGGGGGTCAGGCTGTGGGAGGCCCAGGCCAGCGGCACAAGAGAGAGCCCCGCCAGGGCCAGGGCCCCCAGCCGGACTTTCCAGGGCTCCCGCCGCCCGCCGGGCTCCCCGGCCAGCAGAACGGCCAGGGCAACGGCCAGCAGGAAGAGGGTCAAAAAGAACCAGAGCTTTTTGGGCAGGCGCAGGTAGGTCCAGCTGAAAAACTTGGCCCCGTCCCCGGCAAAGTTCATGTCGGCAAAGCTGAAAAAGTGGCCGAAGATGTTGAACATCACCCCGTTGAGCAGAGCGAGAAAGGCATAGAAGACCCCCACGGCCCCCATGGCGATGCGCCGCCCCAGCCGGGGCAGCAGGGCGGTGAGGGAGGTAAGCAGCAGGGCCCAGCCGCCGGTAAAGAGCATGGGCCACAGAGCTAACAGCCGGGTGGGGCCGGTAAAGGCGTAGACGAACCGGAAGGAATAGTCCAAAAAGACCAGGGCCAGGAAAAAGAGGGGCAGGGCCAAAAAGCGGAAGGGCTTGAGCCGGGCGGACAGGGCAGTCATGGGCGGCACTCCTTTTAGAAGAGGCGGGTTTCTCCCGCCGGAAATTCGACATATACTGTCATTATAGAGCGGCGGCGGGGCTTTGTCAACGGCATTTCCTGGGGTGAAGAGTGAGAAACAAGGCCCCGGCGGACAAACAGTAAAAGTTTCGTCCACCTTTTCAAAGGTGGCAGGGTGCGGGGCAGCGCCCCGCGGCCTTGCCCTTAAAAGGCGGCGCAGTAAAAAAACGATAGAGCACAACACCAAATCGTCCCACCAAGCATCCATAATGCACCTATGCTGCGCCGCCGCCCTTAGAGTAACGTTTTAGAGCGAAGCGAATAACAGTGGCCTGTTTCCCGTGGCTGGCTTTTGTGGGATGAGCCGCTTGTTCCGCAAGGAGGGCGGCCGCATCGAACAGGCCGCTGTTCATCGCTTCGCTCGAAGACGCTATAAGGGGCGGCGGCGCAGAACTGGTGCGCCATTTTTTCTTGGGGGGATGAAAAAGCGTGGTGCGCTAAGCTTTTTTTACTGCGCCGCCTTTTTAAGGTCAAGGCCGCGAGACTCTGTCTCGCGCTCTGCCACTTTTGAAAAAGTGGACAAAACTTTTGCTGTTGCGCTCAGGGGGCTTTCTTCGGCGCTGTCACTCCCCCACGCAGCCGCTTTCCCGCAGGGCCCGGTAAACCTCCATAAAGCCCCCGTCCCGGTACTCGTTTTTCTTGATATACGCGGAGAAATGCAGCACATATTCCTCCCCCCTCTGCCAAATCTGCACCGTGGCGTCCCGGGGCAGAGCCTCTTCCGGAATGTCGATGAACGCCTGGGCGTTGCTTCCGTAATAGAACCAGTCCCAGCGCTGGATGAGCTCCTGTTCTCCAAAGCCGCCGTAGGTGTTGTGCAGGGGGTACCGGAAAAAGCAGATTCGCTCCAGCCCCGCAAATTCCCCTTCCAGGGCCTCGGCCTCCACCGGGCCGGACCAGTCATCCAGGTGGCTTTTGTCCACGCGAAGAAGGTGGGTCTGCCCGGCCTTCTCCGCCAGCAGCACCCGGGTCAAGTCCGTGCAGCCCGCCCAGCCCCCGTTGTGCTCTATGGCAGGGCTGGCTACATCCTCAATGACCTCCACCTCCTGCCAGCCATTGGGCTCCAAAAGGGAAAAATAGTTGTTGGGGTGGTTTCCGCTCAAAAAGTCTATAAAGCTTCCCCAGCGTTTTGCTCCGGCGATGATCAGATGCAGGGCCAGCACACCGGCCAAAATCCAGGCCAGCTTTTTTCTGCTCGGGGTCATTGGGGCGCCCCGTCGCTGGCAAAGCGCACGCCCGCCTGCCGCCGCAGGGCCTCCATGAGCCGGGCGGTTTGCAGGCTCAGCTCCACCCAGCGGGCATACTCCCGACGGCTCCCCGCCGGGTCGGTGATGCAGCGGTAAAAGTCCTTGGCCTCCCAGCCCATGAGCTGGTACTTTTCATCCTGGCCATGGATCTCCTCCACCGTGCCGTCCTTGCGGCGCAGGGTTATGCCCCCCAGCCGGGAGATGGACTGTACCGCCACGGTGCCCTCCGGGCCCTGGAATTCCGAGTCCGCCCCGGCCTGGCCCAGCTTGGAATAGGTGAGGGTAACCAGCTTGTCTGGGTAGCGCAGGGTGGCAACGCCGCAGCCGTCCGCTCCGCTTTCCAGCATGTGGGCGCTGATCTGCGCGCTCTCCGGCTCCCCGAACAGGTACAGGGCCGGGTAGACGCAATAGACGCCCAGGTCCATCAGGGCCCCGGTTTCCAGCCTGGGGTTGAAGATGTTGGGCAGCTCCCCGGCCAGGTACCGGTCCAGCTTGGAAGACCGCTGGCAGAAGTCCAGCTTTGCCAGGCTGATGGGCCCAATCTGGCCCAGAGCCCGCTCCAAGGCCCGCAGCTGGGGCTGGTGCAGGAACATGATGGCCTCCAGAAACACCAGGCCCCGCTCCGCCGCCAGGCGGTTCAGCTCCTCCACCTTAGCAGCCTGGGCGCACAGGGGCTTTTCGCAGATCACATGCTTGCCCGCCCGCAGCAGGGCCTTGCAGTGTTCATAGTGCAGGGCGTTAGGGCTGGCCACATACACCGCGTCCACCAGGTCCGACTGGGCCAGGGCCTCCACACTGTCATAGGCATATTCCGCGCCGTGTTTTTGGGCATAGGCCCGGGCCCTGGCCAGGTCCCGGGAGTAGACGGCGGCAAGCTGCCACAGCCCGCTGTCCTTAGCGCCCCGGATGTATTCGTCCGTAATCCAGCCGGTGCCGATGGTTCCAAATCGCAGCATAATAATGTTCCTTTCTGTGGGGGAGCAGCCGCCTTGACACGGCTTTCTCCGAATGGTATAGTAAATGAACTATAATAATGAGGAAAAAAACAGGGAGGTTTTCCACATGGAGAAAAAAGAACTCAACCAGATCTATTCCCGCCTGCGCGCCCGCTGCATGCAGCTGATGGACGGCCTGGACCACCGGGCTTTTGAATCCGAATGGGGCTGGTACGGCGGCCACTATTACAAGAACGAGGAGGGGGAATACGAGAGGGCGGAATACCCCATCCCCGTGATCTCCGTAAAGGGCCTCTGCGATGTGGAAATCAGCCTGGACCAGGTAAGCGTCTCCACCAAAAGGCGGCGGCTGGATACTTTGGCGTATTCCTTTGAGAAATTCCAGGGCGTCCCCTTCGAGTGCTTCAGCATAGAGGACTATCTGGGCCAGGACTATTACAACCCCGGCCTCTCTATGGAGGAATTCCGAAACAGGATGGAAAAATCCCAGGAGGCGGCACTGGGATTTTCCTTCCTCTTTGGTTTTGACGTGGACGCGGGCTTCCTATCTGAGTTTGCGAAGCTCCTGCGCCGGGAGGGCTTTTTCTACTGATCAGGCCTCTTCCCAGTAGCGCTTCAGGTTGGCCAGGCCGACCCGGATGGCCGTGAGGGCGGGCTCCATGCCCTCGAACTCGATGGCGATAGTACCGTCATAGCCGGCCTTTTTGAGGATGTGCAGGCACTGCTTCACCGGCACGTTGCCGTGGCCGATCACCGTGCCCCGCAGGTAGTTGCCCGCGCGGGTCTGGAACGCGCCCTCGCCCGGGTCGTTGTCATAGTAGCTCTTGATGATGAAGTCCTTGGCGTGCACGTACTTCACATAGGGGGCCACCCGGGCCACGGCCTTGGCCGGGTCCTCGTCCGCGCAGGTAAAGTTGCCGATGTCGCACAGCAGCGCGAAGTTGGGGTGGTTCACCGTGTTGTACAGCAGCTCCACCCGCTCGCTGTCCTGGGAGAAGAACCCGTGGTTCTCGGTCATGGTCAAAACGCCCTTGCTCTGGGCATAGTCCGCAATCTCCCGCACATATTCCGCCAGCTGGGGGACCAGGGCGGCGTAGCTCTTGGGGCTGCCCTTCTGGCCCATGGTGATGTCGTGGCGCATCCGGGGCGCGCCCAGAATGGCGGCGATATCCACCATGGACTTGACCCGGGCGATCTCCTTCTGGACGTCGCCGGAGCCGTCCTGGCCGTTCAAAAGGTCCGCGCCCACGGCGAAGGAGGAGACTTCCAGGCCGTTCTGGTCCGCCCGCTCCTTGATCTTTTTGGCCATCTCGGGCATTTCCTCGGGGGGGCAGCCCATCACGAAGTCCACGGCCTCGATGGCGTCAAAGCCCATTTCCTTGGCCTTGTCCACGCAGTCCAACAGAGTGAGCTCCCCGGCCCGCAGGGCGGAGAAAAAGCTGTAGAGGCTGACTGAGAATTTCATAAAAACGGTCCTTTCTGATTAATATAATAATATACTGAATTTAATGGAACAACGAATTAGTTCCCCTTGAGCTTCACAGGAACGAAGCACTCCATCACAGCATAGCCCTGGGCCTTGATAAGCTCCGGCGGGGTGATGATATGGCCCATGGAATAGTGCCCGGGGCGCTCGTCCAGCTCCAGAACATCGCTGCTGTTTATGTGCTCGACGGCCTCGTTATAGAGTCTGTTATTGGCTTCCTCATCGTGGTCGCGGTAGGTGTATGTTAGATACATCCCGCCGTCAAACTCGACTTTTTCGAAGCCGCCGTCCGGCATATCTTCCTCTATGGCCCACCACCATTCCAGCCCTCCGGCCTCCTTATTAAAGAACAGGAAATCCCTGGGCGGGCAGTTATCGGGGGTCATGGCGCTGAAATACTCGTTGAACTTGCCCAGCACGCCCTGGGGCGAGAAGTTCATCTCCGGGTCCGGGCCGGAGGTCACGGCGGGAAAGGGCGGAAGGGAAATAATGCGGAAATCCATACGAAAGCTCCTTAAAAATGTTTTTATTTTACTCCAGAAACTAACGGCAGGAAACATTGCGCGGCCCCTGGCAGGGTGTGGGGCGCTGATTGCCGGTGGCAATCGTCTAGCGCACGAGTTGACTTTGTCAACTCGACCGAGCCGGCAGACGAGACCAGAGCCCCACGGCCTTGCCGCAGGGTGAGCGTCTGCCAGCAAGCTGCGAACATGAGTTGGCGAAGCCAACTCAACCGAAGCGGTAGCTGAGACCGCGTCCTTTGCGCCCTGCGGCCATCTATTACTCAACATAAATCTATTTTGCAAGAGGCCTAGAGCCCCCCGGCTCAGTCTCCAAAGCTGACGCCGATCTGCCGGGCGGCCTCGATCTC
This sequence comes from uncultured Oscillospiraceae bacterium, assembly GCA_948471095.1. Classification (GTDB taxonomy): domain Bacteria; phylum Bacillota; class Clostridia; order Oscillospirales; family Acutalibacteraceae; genus Acutalibacter. The sequence goes on along the minus strand of CAOKRG010000039.1, from coordinate 17,537 downwards.
CCCGCAGTCCACGGGCACGGACTTGAGCTTGCCCGCCACGTCCGCCAGGGGCACGGGCACGCATTGGCCGTTGACCATGCCCACCATGACCCCGAAAGTCTTCTCCTTCACAAACCGGGCGGCGGTGGCCCCCAGCCGGGTGCAGAGGATGCGGTCATAGGCGCAGGGGCTGCCGCCCCGCTGGAAATGCCCCGGCACGCACACCCGGATCTCGTTGTCGATCTTGTCCTCCAGCTCCTTGGCGATGCGGTAGACGATGGAGGGGTAATTCTCCTCGGCGCGCTTCTTCTTAAACTCCTTCTTGGAGAGCTTGGCCTCCTCCTTGGAGAGGGCCCCTTCGGCCACGGCCAAAATGGAGAACTTTTTTCCGCCCTCAATGCGGTTGTTGAGGGTCTTGGCCACTTTGTCGATGTCGTAGGGAATCTCCGGCAGCAGAATCACGTCCGCGCCGCCGGCAATGCCCGCCGAAAGGGTGAGCCAGCCTACCTTGTGGCCCATCACCTCCACAATGAAGATGCGGCCGTGGGAGGTGGCGGTGCTGTGCAGGCAGTCGATGACGTTTGTGGCCACCTCCACGGCGCTGTGGTAGCCGAAGGTCACGTCCGTGCCCCACACGTCGTTGTCGATGGTCTTGGGCAGGTGGATGACGTTGAGGCCCTCCTCCCGCAGCAGGTTGGCGGTCTTCTGGGTGCCGTTGCCGCCCAGAATCACCAGGCAGTCCAGCTTCATCTTTTTATAGTGGTCCTTCATGGCGGTCACCTTGTCCACGCTGTTCTCGTCAATGACCCGGATGGTCTTGAAGGGTTGGCGGGAGGTGCCCAGAATGGTGCCCCCCTCGGTGAGGATGCCGGAAAAGTCCGAGGGCTTCATGAGCTTGTATTCTCCGAAGATCAGCCCCTTATAGCCGTCCTTGATGCCGTAAATCTCCACGTTTTTGCCAAATTCCTCGTAAAGCCCCTTGGCCACGCCCCGAATCGCCGGGTTCAGGCCCTGGCAGTCGCCGCCGCTGGTTAAAATGCCTACTCGCTTCATGTCGATTACCTCCTTGATTTAAGACCTTGGGGACTCTGTCCCCAAGCCCCTGCCACCTTTGAAAAGGTGGACGAAACTTTTACTGTCACTCCTCGTTTCACTTGTCGTGAAAATATTATATTTTTGACGGGCTGCCCTAACCACCGTAAAAGTTTTGGTCGAGCTTTTTCAAAAGCTCGCGGTGGTTTGGAGGCAGAGCCTCCAAGGTCTTTCCTTTGACCTTAATACCTGAGAAAAACAGCGCAGGAAGGGTGAATGAACGTCTCCAGTGGAGACGTTCAGAGGGAAACCCTCGCCGGGGGTTTCCCTTGTCCCGGAACGGGCCAGCGCTGGTTGCCTCCTTGATTTAAGACCTTGAGGGCGTTGCCCTCAAACTCCCACCACCTTTGAAAAGGGCGCTAATCGCCAGTGGCGATTGTCCAGCGCCGACCGAAGCGGCAGCTGAGACGGACGAAACTTTTCCTGCCGCTCGTTGTGGACGTCGGCCATGTTAACACAACGCGGGGGCCGGAACAGCCTCTTGAAAAACGTTTCTCCTTGGCTATGCCCCGCCTACAGAGAAAACCGCTCCTGGATCATCCTGGCCGCGTCCTCCGGCGGAATATGGGAATTGTCGATCCGCAGATAGTTGGGGAAGGGAATCTCCCCCTCATAGCTTTCCAGCCGGTACCGGGCTTCGTCCTCCCGCAGCCGTTGGCCGGACCATTCGATATTCCGCTTGGAGGGCTTGTTCCGCAGCCGGTTTTCGGTTTGATTCCGCTCCAGCCGCACCGCCTGAGGCGCCACTAGCTCCACATAATAGAACTCCGTGCCATAGGGGGCGAATATACTCTTGATATGCTCCACATAGTCCCAGTCCGATTGCTGGTCAAAGGCCCACATATAGGTGAAGATCATGCCGTAGCTGTCTGTTTTGGCGAACTCCTCGAAGATGGCCTCCCGGCAGCGTTCAATGGCCTTGACGTTGAAATTCCCGAAGATTTCCAGCACGGGTTCAATGGTCATGTGGTTGTGGAACAGCCGTAGGCCGGTCAGCTTCATCAACTCCTGGCCCACCGTCATTTTGCCCACGGCGGCGCTGCCGAAGAGAAAGACCAGTTTCATCTCAATCACCACGCGTACCAGAAAGCGCCGGGAAGCCGCGGGCTTTTGCGCCTGGTACCGCCCCTTTCCTTATGTTTTTTACGCCCCGGCCCCTTTGGGGCCCGCCTCCGTGTTCCGGCAGGCCCTTACGACCCGGCCTCCTCCGCCGAGTGGATGGGGATCAGCGGGCTGTCGTGCTCCACCTTTTGCAGGGCCTTGATCTTCTCCTGGGCCTCCCGGTGGAAGCTGAGCTGGCTGCTGAAAGCGGCCTTGCCCCGGCGGCTCACGTGCACATAGCTGGTGTCCGGCCGCATGACCCGGGCATTGGTGTTGTCGCCGAGCAGGGTATCCAAAATGCCGAAGGCCCGCTCCTTTAGGTCCGGGTCCTCAATGGGGAAGACCAGCTCCACCCGGCGGTCCAGGTTCCGGGGCATCCAGTCCGCGCTGCCCATATAGACCAGCGGGTCGCCGCCGTTCTCAAAGCGGAAAATCCGGCTGTGCTCCAAAAGCTGGCCCACGATGCTGATGACCTGGATGTTCTCGCTGACGCCCTCCAAACCCGGAATCAGGCAGCAGATGCCCCGCACGATCAGCCGCACCGGCACCCCGGCCCCGCTGGCCTCGTACAAAAGCCCGATGATCTCCTGGTCCACCAGGGAATTCACCTTGGCCGTAATGCCGCAGGGCAGGCCCTGCCTGGCGTTCTCGGTCTCCTGGCGGATGCGCTGGCGGAAGAAGCCCCGCAGGCCGTGGGGGGCCACGGCGAAGTGCTGGTACTCCGGGGGCCGGGAGTAGCCGGTGATCACGTTAAACAGGGAGGACGCGTCCGAGCCGTACTGGGGGTTGCAGGTGAAAAGGCCCACGTCCGTGTAAATCTTCGCCGTGGAGTCGTTGTAGTTGCCCGTGCCCAGGTGCAGGTAGCGGCGGATGCCCTCCTCCTCCCGGCGGACCACCAAAGCGATCTTGCAGTGGGTCTTCAGCCCATGCAGGCCGTAGATCACGTGGCAGCCGGCCTTTTCCAGCTTTTGGGCCCAGTTGATGTTGTTCTCCTCGTCGAAGCGGGCCTTCAGCTCCACCAGCACCGTCACCTGCTTGCCGTTTTCCGCGGCGCGGATTAAGGCGGCGATGATGGGGGAATTGCCGCTGACCCGGTAGAGGGTCTGCTTGATGGCCAGCACGTCCTGGTCCTCGGCGGCCTGTTCGATGAACTTCACCACGCAGTCGAAGCTCTCATAGGGGTGGTGGACCATCCGGTCCTTGTCCCGAATGGCCTCGAAAACGTCGTCATAGCCCCAAAAGCCCGCGGGCGGGGCCGGGGTGATGGGCTTGAAGCACATGTCCTCGCAGCCCTTGATTCCGGCGAACTTGGAGAAGAAGGTCAGGTCCAGGGGCCCGGGCAGCTGGTAGATCTCGTTTTTCTTGATTTTCAGCATGTCGATTAAAAAGCCCCGGATGGCCTTGCCGCACTTTTGCAGCAGCTCCAGGCGCACGGGCTTGCCCCGCTTGCGCTTCTTAATGGACTTTTTCACCTCGCTCATAAAGTCCTCGGCCTCTTCGTCGATCTCTAGGTCCGAGTCCCGGGTGACCCGGAAGGGGCAGGCCGCGTCGATGCGGTGCAGCTCGAAGAGCACGTCCAGATGGGCCATGATCACGTCCTCCAAAAGGGCGAAGGCCCGGCCCTCCTGGGCGGGCAGCTCCAAAAACCGGGGCAGAATGGCGGGGACCTGCACAATGGCGAACTTCTTTTCCGCCTCCTTGTCCTCCCGGCTTTCCAGGCACACGGCAATGTTCAGGGACTTGTTGGCCAGCAGCGGGAAGGGCCGGCTGCCGTCCACGGCCAGGGGGGTGAGCACGGGGAAGAGCACCTGCTCGAAATAGGCGGAGATATAGTCCTTCTGGGCCTGGTCCATCTCCTCCACGGGCAGAAAGCGGATTCCGCTTTTCTCCAGGGCGGGCAGAATGGACCGGTGCAGGCAGGAATACTGCCGCTCCATAAAGCGGTGGGCCTTCTCCTCCAGCTCCCGCAGCAGCTCCTGGGGGGAGAGGTCCAAGGTCTCCTTGGGCTTGTAGCCCGAGTTCACCTGGGCCTTGACCCCGGCCACCCGCACCATAAAGAATTCGTCCAGGTTGGAGCCCGTGATGGCCAAAAAACGCAGGCGCTCCATCAGGGGGTTCTCCTTTTTCATGGCCTCTTCCAGCACCCGGGCGTTAAAGTCCATCCAGCTAAGCTCCCGGTTGTAGTAGGGCATTTTCTTTTCCATGTTTTTCTCGGTTTTTTCCGGCATGGGGCGCACCTCAAATCATATCGAATTTTACGGCCAGCTCGGGCGAAAGCCCGAAGACGTCCTTAAAATAGCCCGCGGCCTCCTCAAAGGCCCAGCGCTCCAGCAAAGTGTTCTTCGAGGACTCGGCCTTCAGCAGCACCCGGTCCTCGTCCAGGGCGGCCTTCAGGTTCCGCAGCTTGCCCTGGTGGGACTTATCCAAAGCGTTCGCCAGGCGGAAGATGGCGGAAAGCTTGGAGATGGTAATGCGCTCCCCCTGGGAGAGCCCCGCGGCCTCCGCGTCCAGGTCCAGGCCCTCGCCGCCGGCCACCAGGGCCACCTCCAGCACCTCCTGGCTGGAAAGGCCGAACAGGTCCATGCCCCGGATGATGTCAAAGGTGCAGCGGCTGTGCTGCCGGGCGCTGACAAAGCCCCCGCAGCTGTGCAGCACGGCGGCCAGCTCCAAAATCAGCCGTTTGGAGGCGGGCAGGCCGTGGAGCTTCTTAAGCCGGTCGAAGAGCTTGCAGGCGTAGCCTCCCACAGTTTGGCTGTGGGCCTGGTCGCAGCGGAAGGCCTTGGCCGCGGTCTGGGCGCAGGAGAGGGCGTTTTCCCGCAGGAAGGCCGCCCACTCGGCCCCGGCCTTGGGGCTGAGCATATAGCGGATCACCCCTTGGGAGACGTCCACCGGCGGGGCCAGAACCTCCCCGGCCTGGGGGCAGAAGTCCATCAGGCCCCGGTAGATGAACACGGCGGTGTACAGCAGCGCCGCCTGCCGCTCCGGAATGCCGTACCGGGCCGCGATGGCCCCGGCGGTCATGGAGCGCAGGGACTCGTAGAGCTCCTGGAGCTTTTGGGACTCGATGCGGTACGCGCCCCCGGTCTTTTTCGCCCCGCAGAGCTTGGCGATCTGCTCGATGCGGGAGCCGGTGATCACCAGGTTCTGCAGGGGGACGCCGGAAAGGTTCATGCGGCTGAGCAGGGCCTCCATGTACTCGTCCATAATGAAGTGGAAGTCCTGGGCCTGCCGCCGCAGCTCGCCCAGCACGTCGTAGAGCTTCCGGGTGCCCACGGGGATGTTTTGGAAGTATACGGCCTTTTCCCCGTCGAACACGGAAAGGCCGATGCTGCCCGAGCCGACGTAGGCGGCAAAGGTGTTGCCCTCCAGCTTTTCCTGGGCCAGTTGGTGGCGCATTTCGGAGAAGATGTAGGCTTTCTCCTGGCTGCCGCCCAAAATCTCCACGTCCATGCCGTTGCGCACCCGGATCTGGTCCGCCACCAGGGCGCGGTTTTTCGCCTCCAGCAGGGTGGTGCAGGAGACCACCCGGGGCTTTTCGATGTTGTAGGAAAGCAGGGCCGAGGAAAACTTGGACAGGGCGGCGGAAAGCTCCCGCAGGCTCTCGAAGCTGACCGAGCCGGAGCCGTACACGTCCCGGCCCAGGCTCACGGGGTATTCCAGGTAGTCCAGGGTCTGGGCCTTGCCCTTGACCAGTTGGGAGACCCGCAGCTTGACGTGGTTGGTGCCTATCTCGATGACCGCCCCAATGTTCGGGGCGTTTTTCTTATTCAAGCGAATCCCTCCTGTGAAGAATCTCTATCTCAATTATACCAAAGTTTCCCGGAAGATTCAAACCTTTTTTCAGTTTTTGCAAGGTTTTTTGAACGCTCCCGGACAAGGGGGAGGGTCCAAATGCGTTGTTATTGAAGTATTAGAAGGCCTCCGGCGGCTTAGGGACTCCGTCCCTAAGAACCCTGCAACCTTTGTAAAGGTTGACGAAACTTTTACTGGCTCACTGACTGAGCTGTTCTTATTTATCAACGCATTTGGACGCTCCCCGGACAAAGGGCCCTCTTGAAAATCCCTTTTTTATCGTATATACTAGAGACGTCAAAAATTTTTTATAGAAAGGCTGGTCCATGCCATGCAAAAGATCATCAGCGGCAAAGTCCGCGAAGTCTACCAGGTCGCCGAAGACCGCCTGGCCATCGTCACCACCGACCGGGTCTCCGCCTTCGACGTGATCCTTCCCACCCCCATCCCGGACAAGGGCCGGGTCCTCAACGCCCTCTCCTCCTTCTGGTTCTCCTACACCGGCGACATCGTCAAGAACCACATGGTCTCCGAGTCCCAGGCGGACATGCCCCCCGAGCTGCGGGGCCCGGAGTTCGAGGGCCGCACCATCTTGGTGAAAAAGCTCAAGATGATCCCCTTCGAGTTCATCGTCCGTGGCTATCTCTTTGGCTCCATGTGGAAAGAGTATGAGAAAACCGGCGGCTTCTGCGGCCAGGCTTTCCCTGCCGGAATGCGGCAGGCGGAGAAGCTCCCCGAGCCTATCCTCACCCCCTCCATCAAGGCCGGGGAGGGCCACGACGTGAACGTCTCCTTCGAATACATGGAGGAAAAGCTGGGCGCGGAGCTGGCCCAGAAGGTCTGCGATGCGGCCATGGCCCTTTACAAGCGCTGCTATGATTACGCCTACGAGCGGGGCATCGTCATCGCGGACACCAAGTTCGAGTTCGGCCTGGACGAGGCGGGCGGGCTGGTGGTGGCCGACGAGGTGCTGACCCCGGACAGCAGCCGCTTCTGGAGCCGGGACGCCTACCAGGTGGGGACCTCCCCCGAGAGCTTTGACAAGCAGTACCTGCGGGACTGGCTGACCGCCAACGGCCTGAACGGCAAAGAGCCCGCCCCCCAGCTGCCGGATGAGGTGGTGGGAAAAACCCGCCAAAAATATTTGGAGTGCCAGGAGCGGCTGGTCCCGAAGGAGTGAGGCCTATCTACCGGCTTTTAGTAGTGGACGACGAGGAGAAGATCCGCGGGCTCATCCGCAAATACGCGGAGTTCGAGGGGCACCAGGTGGCCGAGGCCCGCAACGGCATGGAGGCCGTGGAGCTGTGCCGCAAAAACCCCCAGGCCTATGACCTGATCATCATGGACGTGATGATGCCCGAGCTGGACGGCTTCTCCGCCGCCGCCGAAATTAAAAAGATCTCCCCCGTCCCGGTGCTGATGCTCTCCGCCCGGGGGGAGGAGTACGACAAGATACACGGCTTCGAGCTGGGGGCGGACGACTATGTGGTCAAGCCCTTTTCCCCCAAGGAGCTGATGCTGCGGGTAAACGCCATCATGAACCGGGTGCGCCCCGGCCCGGCCCCGGCCCGGCAGGCGGAGCGCTTCGGCGGGCTGGAGATCGACTTTTCCGCCCGGGTGGTCACGGTGGACGGCCAGCGGGTGGAGCTCTCCCCCAAGGAGTACGAGCTTTTAAGCTACCTGGTGCAGAACAAGGGCCTGGCCCTGACCCGGGAGATGATCTTGACCCACGTGTGGGGCTACGACTTCTACGGCGACGACCGGACCCTGGACACCCACATCAAGCTGCTCCGCCGCCGCCTAGGTCCCTACAGCGGGCGCATCGTCACCCTGCGCGGGGTGGGCTACCGCTTTGAGGCGGGGGAATGAGAGGAGGCAGACTTTTCATGAAACAAAGGCTCTTTTGGCTCCAGCTGGCGGCGCTGGGCCTGGCGCTGGCCGGCCTGGCGGGCATGGGCGTTTTGATCTTCAGCCGCCACGGGCTGGACAACCTGGTTCCCCTGTATATTTTCGCGGGGCTGGGCGTCGCGGGCTTTCTCGCCAACGCCGGGCTGGCCGTGGCCCGGGTGCTGTGGGAGAGGAACGGCCGCAAATGAGGGGCAGCAGGCGGCCCCTCCGTCCCATGGGCGTGCGGGGGCGGATGGCCCTGGGCTTTGTGGTGTTCGCCCTGGCCACGGCGGCGCTGCTGTGGGTGTTCCAGCTCTTTCTGCTGGCCCCCACCTACCAGGCCATTAAAACCCACGAGGCCAAGAACATCTCCGCCGCCCTGACCCGCCAGCTGGAAAGCCCGGACCTGGACGCCGCCGCCCGGGACCTGTGCGCCAAGACCGGGGCCAACATCTATGTGTTCGACCAGCTGGGCCGCAGCCATGTGGGCTGGAAATACAGCTACAAGGAGAGCCTTGCTTCCGCCCTCAGCCAGCGGGAGGCCGCCGCCTTTTTCGACCAGGTGAACCTGCAGGGGGGCAGCTACTCCCAGCTGTTTTTGTCCCGGTTCTCCGGGGCGGAGGGCACCAAGCTGCTGGTCTACGCTTCCACGGCCCAGGCCTCCGGCCTCTGGTGGCTGGTGGTGGTGGAGGTGGAGGTCACCATGCTCAACTCCACGGTGGACACCTTGCTGGTGCAGCTTCTGTGCATCACGCTGATTTTGGCCCCCCTGGGCGCGTTCTTCGCCGCCTTCCTGCCCGGCCGCATCGCCCGCCCCCTGACGGAAATGAACGAGGCCGCCAAGCTCCTGGCCCGGGGCGACTACAGCATCCGCTTCGCCCCCCAAGGGGCCCGGGAGGTCAGCGAACTGGCCGGGACCCTGAACTATGCCGCGGCGGAGCTCTCCAAGGCCGACGCCCTGCGCCGGGAGCTGCTGGCCAACGTCTCCCACGACCTGCGCACGCCCCTGACCATGATCAAGGGCTATGCCGAGGTCATGCGGGACCTGCCCGGGGAGAACACCCCGGAGAACGTGCAGATCATCATCGACGAGGCCGGACGGCTCAACGACCTGGTCAACGACCTGTTGGACCTGTCCCGGCTGGAGGCGGGGGCGCTGGCCCTGACCAAGGAGCGCTTCAACCTGACGGAGAGCGTGCGGGAGATTCTGGGCCGGTACGACAAGCTGGCGGACTTCTCCTTCCCCTTCCAGGCGGAGGAGGACGCCTACGTGGTAGCGGACCGGCTGAAGATCTCCCAGGTGGTGTACAACCTGGTGAACAACGCCGTCAACTACGCGGGAGAGGACAAGACCGTCTCCCTGCGCCAGGAGCTGCGGGAGGGCCGGGTGCGGATATCCGTCACGGACCACGGCCAGGGCATTCCGCCGGACAAGCTGCAGGACATCTGGGAGCGGTACTATAAGGTGGACCGGGAGCACCGCCGGGCCCAGGTGGGCACAGGGCTGGGGCTCTCCATTGTGAAGAACGTGCTGGACCTGCACCAGGGGACCTATGGGGTCGTCAGCCAGCTGGGCCGGGGCAGTACCTTCTGGTTCGAGCTGGAAGCCGCGCCGGAGGAGGCCGGTCCGGCCTAGGGCGTGTTCACATAAGAACCTGTATTCACAACTGAAGAACGATTGCGCTAACAGTTACAGATGGGCAATATACGCGGTCCAGGGGCGTTAGGCCCCTGGCAGGGTTCTTAGGGACGGAGTCCCTAAGCCGCCGGAGGGCGTTGGTCGCCAGCGGCGACCGTTCAGCGCCGACCGAGCCGGGAGGCGAGACCCCAAACATTACAAAATGGGGCCGTTAGGCCCCCTTCGGGACGTAGTCCCGACCCAGACGTTCCCCCTTAGAACCTGTATTCATAAGTGCTCTGCCACAAAACGACAGGGAATCTAGAGTCGGGACTACGTCCCGAAGAGGCCGACGGCCTCCGGCAGCCAAGTTCATCTCCGATGAACTTGCAGGCTCTGCCTTAAGAATCCGCCAGGTGCCGCGACTTCGCGTAGCGAAGGTCGACGCACCTGGACCGCGTATATTCCCTACTTTTACCTGTCAGCGTAATCGTTCTTCGGTTGTGGATACAGGTTCTAACTGATTTGCAGAAAAGTTATCCCCATGCGGGCAAAAAATTATATAGATTCTTTTCGGATTTCCGCTTGTCAAAACCTGCCGCACAGGATATAATGGGAGGAGAAAGCGAGGTGTCCCGCAATGGCCAATAAGCCCTCTTTCCTGACAAAGCTTCTGGAATTTCAATTCTTTAAAAACAGATTTAAATTCTCCCGCAAGAAAAAGGCGGTTTCCCCCGAGGAAGGCCCCGCCGAGCCCCCCCAGCACCGGCCCCTAAAGCTCTCGGAGCACCAGCGCCGCGGCGAACCCCCGGCGGACCCCTTTGAGCTGGAGATCCCCATCGACCACCCCTTGCAGCAGCTGTGGCGGCTGCGGCGGGACGAGGCCGGCTGGTCCCCCTCGCCCTCCCTGCGGCTGGAAGCCCCCGATGCGGCGGAGCCGCCCTTCACGCCGGAAACCGCCGCCGCGGAGCAGACCGGCGTGAAGCTGGCCGTCAACAGCTCCGCCAAGGCCCGGCTGGGCGCGGCCCTGCCCAAAACAGAGGACGCCCCGCCCGTCAGCTTGAACGCCCAGGTCATGGTCTACACGGCCCGCAGCGGGCTTTCCGCCTGGGTGCTGGCCTATCCCCCCGTGGGCGGGGGGGCGGAGCTCGCCTCTCAGGACGTTTCCTCCGCCCTGGCCGGAGCCAAGGTGACGTATGGCATTGACGAAGAACTGGTGAAAACCCTGCCGGAGAAGGAGGACCGCTATTTCCACCTGTTTCTGGCCGCCCAGGGCCAGGCCCCGGTTCCCGGCAAAAACGGGGTGGTAGAGGACCTGTACCCCCGGGTGAGCAAGCAGAGCCTGCCGGTGGACGAGTACGACCGGGTGGACTACACTGCGGTGGGCAACACCCAAAACATTGAAAAGGACGCGGTGATCTGCAACATCCTGCCCCCCACCAACGGCGTGCCCGGCCGGAACGTGCTGGGCAAAGAGCTGCCCACCACCAACGGCGTGCCCGCCGCCCCGCCCATGGGCCGCAACACCAAGATGAGCGAGGACGGCTCCCAGCTGCTGGCCGGACGGGACGGAAGCCTGGAATTCAGTGGAAGCGCCTTCCAGGTGAACCCGGTGATGGACATCTCCGGCAATGTGGACTATTCCACCGGCAGCGTGAATTTTTTGGGGGACGTGCACATCCAGGGCGACGTGTGCAGCGGCTTCACCGTGCGGGCCATGGGCACCGTGAAGGTGGACGGCGTGGTGGAGTCCGCCACCATCGAGGCCGGCGGCGACCTGATTCTGGCCAAAGGGGTCCAGGGCAACAACCAGGCGGTGCTGCGGGCCCATAAGGACATCTACGCCAAGTATTTGGAGAATTGCAGCGTCTACGCCCGCCAGGACCTGTACTCCGAGGCCATCATCGGCTGCAATGTGTACAGCAACGCCTCGGTGTACGCCAAAAACGGCCGGGGGGCCATTATCGGGGGCAAAATCTGGGCCGCGAGGCTGGTGGAGGCCAACGCCATCGGCTCGAAAATGGAAGTGCGCACCACCATCACCATCGGGGGCCTGCCCTGTGAGGACTTTGAGCGCGCCCTGCTTTTGGAGGAAATGGCCCGGCTGGAAAAGGAGACGCAGGAGGTGGAGCGCCAGCCCAGCAACCCCGCCAGAACCTCCCGGCTTGCTAAGCTGCGGATGCAGGCTTCCGTGAACAAGCTGAAGCTGCGCCAGTACGATAAAAACCTGGAGGCCTACCAGGCCCAGAACCAGAAGCCCGGACGGGTCACTTTCGACGTGGCCCACGCGGGCACGCGCATCAAGATGGAGGAGGACCTGATGCGCATCCGCACCGAGACCCGGCACAGCACCGCCATGGCCATCGAGGGAAAAATCCGGCTGATGACCTAAGGCGGAGCACAGACGGAAAGGGACCCGCCGGCCGGCGGGTCCCTTTTTAAGCGGTCTTGGGGCCTCCGGCGGCCGCTGCGCCGTGAAAAATTCTACTCCCGGGCCCTCTCTCCCGCAAAATTACCCCTTGACTCCGCCGCCAAAATGCGCTATAATAATCTTGCCTTTTTCGCTGGATTAGCTCATTCGGTAGAGCGCATCACTCGTAATGATGAGGTGGCCGGTTCGATTCCGGCATCCAGCTCCAAAAGACGTTGGCCCCGCCAAGTCAAAATCCCCGGAATTCGCTGAATTTCCGGGGATTTTGTTGTTTTTTCCGCTCCGCCCGCTTTTTCGCTCTATCCGAATATCCTCCCACGGCGCAGTCATACTATACGGTATGCAGCGACTATGAAAGGATGGAGACATTATGTGCACCTGCATCGCCATGAAAACCCGCGACGTCTATTTCGGCCGCACGCTGGACCTGCAATACCGCTTCGGGGAAAAGGTCGCCGTCACGCCCCGGGGCTACCCTTTTACCCTGCGCTCCGGCGAGGCCTTTGACACCTGGTATGCCATGATCGGCATGGCCCGGGTGGAAAACGGATACCCCCTTTACGCCGAAGCCACCAACGAGAAGGGCCTCTCCATGGCGGGCCTCTATTTCCCCGGCAACGCCGCTTTCGGGCCTCCTGCGCCGGGGAAGCGCAACCTGGCCACCTATGAGCTGATCCCCTGGGCCATAGGCAACTTTTCCTCGGTGGAGGACCTGCGGCGGGAGCTGGAACAGGTAAACCTGACGGACCAAACCTTCAATAAGTCCATGGGGGTTCCCGCCCTGCACTGGATGGTCAGCGACGGCGCAAGCAGCCTGGTGGTGGAGCAGACTGGCTCCGGCCTCCACCTATATGACAACCCCGCCGGAGTCCTGACCAACAATCCGGAGTTCCCCTACCACGCCACCCACCTGAACTCCTACCTGAATCTTACCAGCCGTCCGCCCCAAAACCGGTTTTGCCGGGGCCTGGACCTAAAGGCCTTTGGCAACGGCATGGGGGCCATGGGCCTGCCGGGGGACGACTCGCCAACCTCCCGCTTTGTCCGGGCCTGCTTTACAAAGTGGAATTCCGTATGCGGCGGCGACGACGAAAGCTCGGTGTCGCAGTTCTTCCACATTCTGGATTCCGTGACCATCGTCCGGGGCGCGTCCCTGATGGAGGACAACCAGTGCAATGTGACCAACTACGCCTGCTGCGCCAACGCCACCCGGGGCGTGTACTACTATAAGACCTACACCAACAGCCAGCTTACGGCGGTGCGTATGACGGACGCCAACAAGAACGGAAAGGACCTGACGGTCTATGAGCTGGAGGAGCAGCAGCAGGTGCGGTTTATGAATTAGGGGGCCTCCGGCGGCTTAAGGGACTTTTTTGAAAAAAGCCCCTTAAGAATCTTCAAAAAACTTTTATGGCCGGTTTTTTCACCGGGAAGGGAGTTTTGCCTTTTCCCGGTTCTTGTTCTGCCTTATTCGATCGTATATTGAGATTTATGGAGGCAAAAAGTATATTCTTTGATTTTTTTGACTGGAAGGCAAAGCCGCGCTTGAAATTTGGCCTTGCCGGGTTTAAGATGTATTTACCGTACAGCCTGCTTTAGGAGGTCTTTTTATGATCATCGACATGCACACCCACACCTTTCCGGATAAAATCGCCGCCAGCACCCTGGAAAAGCTCAGCGCGGCCAGCCACACCCGGCCCTTTACCAGCGGGACCCAGGAGGGGCTGCTCCGCTCTATGGAAGAGGCCGGGGTGGACCTCTCACTGGTGCTCCCCGTGGCCACCGCCCCCCGGCAGGTGGAACACATCAACGACCGCAGCGCCCAGCTGAACCAGAGCGGGGGAAAACTGCTCTCCTTTGGCTGCATGCACCCGGATTTTCCCGGCTGGCATGAGGAGCTGGCCCGGGTGAAGGCCCTGGGGCTTAAGGGGATTAAACTCCACCCGGTGTACCAGGGCGTGGACTTTGACGACCCGCGCTACCTGCGCATTCTGGACCGGGCGGGGGAGCTGGGCCTCATCATCGTCACCCACGCCGGGGACGACGTGGGCTTTCCCGGGGCGGTGCGCTGCTCCCCGGAGATGGTCCGCCGGGCCATGGAGCAGGCGGGGCCGGTCACGCTGATTCTGGCCCATATGGGCGGCTGGCGGAATTGGGACCGGGTGGAGACTATCCTGGCCAGCCTGCCCGTGTTTCTCGATACCAGCTTCTCCACCGGCCGCATGGCCCCTCTGGACGATGGGTACTACCGCCCCCAGGACCTGGAGCTGCTGGACCCGCCCCGGTTTATGAAGCTGCTGCGGGCCTTTGGAGCCCGCCGGGTGCTCTTCGGCAGCGACAGCCCCTGGAGCGGCCAAAAGGAAAGCCTGGACTGGCTGCGCGCCCTGCCCCTGACGGAGGCGGAGCAAAAGGCGGTTCTGGGCGGCAACGCGGAGCGTCTGCTGGGCTTGGAAGAGGCGCGGGGCACGGAGCTTTGAGAATACGCCGCCAGACGGAGACGGGGGTTAATTTCATGCCGGTTTGCCGGCGAAGGCCCCGGCAGACCAGCATCCGCCCCACAACAGGGGGCCGGGGCGGCATTTCGTCTGTCCGGCGGTAAAAAATTCCTGACGTAAAAGGAGAGGAAACCAATGAAATACATAGTCTGGGACTGGAACGGCACGCTATTGGACGACGCGCCCGCCAGCATGGAGGTAATGGACGGGCTGCTGGCCCGGCGGGGCCTGCCCGGGCTGGGCGGCGTGGAGCGGTACCGGGAAATCTTCACCTTCCCGGTTCAAACCTATTACCGGGAGGCCGGTCTGGACTTTGCCAAGGAGCCCTTTGAGGCCTTGGCCGTGGAATTTATTGAGGAGTACAACCGCCGGGCCCTGGACTGCGCCCTGCGCCCCGGAGCGCGAGCGGCGCTGGACGCTTTCGCGGGGGCCGGATGCCGCCAGGTGCTGGCCTCTGCCTCGGAAAAGAGCGCCCTGGCGGCCCAGGTAGCCCGGCACGGCATAGGGGGGTATTTTGCGGCCATACTGGGCGTGGGCGATTCCCTGGGCGCGGGCAAAGAGGACCTGGCCCGGGCGTACCTGGAGGGAGCGGAGCCCGGAGACGCGGCGTTCCTGGGCGACACGGTCCACGACTGGGAGGTGGCCCGGCGCATGGGCCGGCCCTGCGTGCTGGTGGCTGGGGGGCACCAGAGCCGCGCCCGCCTGGAAGCCACCGGAGCGCCGGTAGCGGACGGCCTGGAAGAGGCGGCGGAAATGGTCCTTGCCCGGCTGGGCCGCTGAAAGCGGAAGCCCGTGTGAGAGCCGCTCCACACGGGTCCTCGGCCAGGCGGAGCAGCGCCTATTCAGAAAAGGAGCGCTCTTTTGAGCCGTGGGAACGAAAAATCAAAGAGCGCCCTGCCAACCGCGTGGCAGAGCGCTCTTTTCGCCAGAGGGAAGCCTTACTTCATACCCTTCTCGTAGCTCTCGATCATCTTCTTGAACGTGTGACCCGTACGACCTCTGAGATTCTGAAGGTACTTGTCCGTTGTCTCCCCGGTAAAAATCTTGATTTGCAGGAGCATACGACCCTCCTCCGGGGTCACATATATCTTGTCGATATACTTATCCACAAACTCCTTGTTGATGATGCCCTCCGCCGCATCCCGCTTTGCCTCGTGCAGCACCCGGCGGATGGTGTCGATGTGCTTTTTCAGCTCGCCCCGGGAAAGCTGGCTTTGCTCAAGCTCATAGATCTGTTTCTCGGCCTCGCTGATCTCCTGGTCGCAGGCCTTGTTCATGGAGAGGAAGTCCCGGTCGGACAGCTCACCCATGGCGTTGAAGCCCAGCAGCTTGGACTTCTTCTTTTGGGCCAGCCCAATTTTGTTTTTCAGCTCTTCTATCTGCCGGGCCGTGTCCCCGTCATCTTGCAGGGACTTGTACATCTCTACATATTCCTCAATGAGGGCCTCCGCGTCGGCCTCTGTCTCGCTGAACACCTGAAAAAGCAGCGGTTTTATTTCCTCCTCATAGATGGCAAAGGATGGGCATGCGTCCGCGCCGTTCTTTATTTTGCCGGAACAGACCCACTTGCTGTTCTTTTTTCCGTCCCGGCTGACGGAATCCCGGCGGTAGTAGGCCGCGCCGCAATGGGTGCAGATGAGCTTTCTGGTCAGGAGGTTCGCGTGGTTACAGATGCCCTGGCGGTTCTTTACGTCCTCGCTGCGCTTGTGGAGAACTTGGTTGGCGCGCTCCCACAAGTCCTCATCCACAATGGCGGGCACAATCTCCCCTGTCTCGTCCTTAAACATCACCCACTCCTCCGGGGGGAGGAATTTCTGCTTCTTGGTGAACAGATCCACCACCTTAACCTTGTTCCCTACATAGTAGCCCTTGTATTTGGGGTTAGATATCATCCCCGACATGGTAGTGTGGGCGATGCGGTTGCCGTTGTGGTTGCGGTAGCCCTTCTCCCAGAAGATAGTCTCGATCTGCTTCATGCTGTGCTCGCCGGTAGCGTAGAGCTCGAAAAGCTCTTGGACCATTCGGGCCTCGTCCTCGTCGATCACCAGCCGGCCGCCATCCTTTATATAGCCGAAAATGCGGCTGTTGCCCAGCACCACGCTGTTTTTGATGGCCTGGGCATGACCGAACTTCACCCGGCTGCTGAGCTTGCGCAGCTCGTCCTGGGCGATGCCGGACATGATGGTGAGCCGCAGCTCGCTGTCCTCGTCCAGTGTGTTGATATTGTCGTTCTGGAAGAATACGCCCACCCCAGCGTTCAGCAGTTCCCGGGTGTAGCTGATGGAGTCCAGGGTATTTCTGGCAAAGCGGCTGATCTCCTTTGTGATGATGAAGTCGAAAACCCCAGCCTTGCCATCTTCTACCATACGGTGGAAGTTCTCCCGGTTCTTGGTGGTAGCCGCGGAAAGGCCCTCGTCGATGTAGCCCTCTACATATTCCCAGGCGGGGTTCTTGCGGATGAGCTCCTGGTAGTAGGCGATCTGGTTGCCAAGGGAGTTTAACTGCTCGTCCTTTTCGCTGGAGACCCGAGCGTAAAAGGTGACGCGCAGGGGCAGGTCGTAGATGGGTCTGGTCTTCAACTGTTGGCGGATGGTATGGATGTCCATATCCCGCACCTCCGTTCAGTTCGTTGTATCATGATTACAGTATAACAGAAAGAAATCGAAAAGGCAAGAGCCTAACCGATCATGCGGCGTAGCTTTTGCCTCTCCTCTTCTGTTATCAGGTTGTGCTGGTACAAGTAGTCATTGAAGTAATTCAGCCAGATTTTGCGAACAACTGCATCTGCTGCCTGTTTTTCCTTGTGCTGGCTACGGGAAATATTTGGGTGCTTATGGTTATCTTTCAATGTACAGTTATTCTCCTTTCTGACAGAGGACATCATTTTTTAGTTTTTCATGGCTAATGGCATAATATACCTTGACCGTAGCCATAACTTGATTGTATTTCCACAGGTTCTCTGCTGCGACCTTCAAAGTTATGTGCATTTTTAAGCACAAAAAAGTCACTTATGCCTATGAAGACACAAATGACACTTTGAAACCCTTAAACTATGCTTTGCACAAAAGCCTCGAAACTATTTTTACAAAACATTTTGTAATTTCCAGCCCTAACCTTATGTAACTCGGCAAATGGTGGCAAA
>CAOKRG010000038.1 GCA_948471095.1 uncultured Oscillospiraceae bacterium | reverse complement strand
ACTAAACAGATGCACTTAAAATTATCTGCAAATCTTATTATACGAGGAGGTGGAAATTATGGCGGTGGTGTACGCAACCCTGATCGTAAAGGGCAAAAAGGCCCTGGATCAGGTCCCGGCCCTTCTCCGGGAACAGGTCAAGGACATCCTCCTGGACCTGGAGGTCGAGGCCTGAGGATTGACAAAGTTTTACATTTTGGTATAATAAAAGCGGCCTCCCTGTAAAGGGAGGCCGGAGGACGCTGCTGCATAATTTAAAGCGGTTAGCCACAAGAGCTGTGAGATTTATCTCGAATGCAGCTCTCCCCGAAAGGGGGTGGTTCATTTCCCTACTTTTACAAGGAGGGAGGTGACGCGCGATGGGAGCAAAAATACTGCGTTTCGCAGTTTGCGTACTGATTGCCCTTGCGGCGGTCCTGTACTTAGCCCCAAAAGCGTGTTAGCCGCCTGGTTCGGCCCCAGACGGCTAACATTGATTCGATGATTAGTTACTCGGGCTAACCGCCATGCGGCAGCGCCCTCTTTATATTTATTATATCACAAGCTCTGGCTTTGTCAAGAGGCAAGGCCGGGGCCTTCATTTTTCCAAAGAGGTGAAAGCCAATGACTTTAGAAAAAATTCTGTCCTGCCTGTGGGGGGCCTGCCCTATGCGGGCGGCGGGATTTTTCTCCTGCTGGCCCTGATAGAGTTTGTGCCCGTCAAGGTAAACCCCTGGTCGGCCATTTTTCGCTGGATATGGTGACGGTGACCCTTCTCATGTCCATCGGCTTTGTGATGATGCACGCCGTGCCTGTGGGGCGGGTCGTACTGGGGTGCGTGTGGGTGTTCCATATTCTGTATTTTTGCTTTGGGGTCAGGAGTCAGATATGATTTGCAACCTCGAAAGCGTCCCAGATGGCGTACATAATGTTGGACACCGTCTTCGCGTCGCCCAAGAGGTAGATTTCCGGCACATCAAACTCCAACACACTACGGGAAAGGCTCCTGCAAATATATCAAGACATGGGCCTGTGCCACAATCAGGAATATCCTGCGGGATAAAGTGTATCTCGGAACGCTTACACAGAACCGCACCGGCTCCCGCTCCTACAAAGACGGAACCCAGATAGTCCGAATAGCAACTGCAGCAGAAAAATGGGGCGGGAAATACCATATTCAACCGCTTTCTACATCACCTTTTTGCTAGGTGGTATTCAAGGCGAAATTTTTCTGGATTTTTGAAAAGATTTGTGGTACAATTTCACAACAGGGACAGAGTGAAAGGCGCTTCCCCGAAAAGGGTCTTTGCTGCCCGGGGTGGGGATTTTCCGAAAAAGTGGAAGGTTTTTTCAAAAAATTAGTACACACTATTTACAAATCGTGAAGAATATGGTATAGTTAGCACAGCTCAAAAGAGGCGGGATACTTCGCCCAAGCTAGGCGGAGCCCCGCCCGGCTTGAAAACCGGTAATTACCGGTTTTCAAATGCGTTTGCTATATGCTGAGGGGCAAGAAATCTCTGATATGCAAGGAGAGGTGACGACATGAAGAAAATTCTCTGCATCGGCGGCGTGACCACCGATATCATTCTTTCTCCCGTAGACGGCCTTCCGCCGCCGGGCGTTCTCCGGGCCGTCCAAAGCGCCAGCACCCATGTAGGCGGCTGCGCGGCCAACGCCGCCATCGACTTGGGAAAGCTGGGCGTGCCTGTGGCTCTGGCCTGCCAGGTGGGGCGGGACGCCCTGGGCGATTTTGTCATCGAGCAGGCGGACGGCGCGGGAGTGGACGCCCAGTGGATTGTGCGGGGCAGCGAGCCCACCACCTGCTCCGTAGTGTGCGTGAACAGCCAGGGAGAGCGCTGCTTCCTCTATTATCCGGGCTCCACCTCCGCCTATTCTATCGAAAGCCTGCCCGCCTCGCCCCCTAAAGACTGCGATATTGTGTTTGTGGCGGAGGCGCTGCTGCTGGATTCCTTCGACGGCCGGCCCGCCGGGGAATATCTGGCCCGTGCCCGGGCTCAGGGTGCTTATACCGTGATGGACACCGCCTGGGACCCGGACGGCGTCTGGCTGCCGAAGATTCAAGCGGCCCTCCCCGGCCTGGACCTGTTCATGCCCAGCCTGGAGGAGGCGCAGAAGCTCAGCGGAAAGGAAGACCCCAAAGAGATTGCCGACGTTTTCTTCGGCATGGGCGTAAAGAGCGTGATCGTCAAGCTGGGCAGCCGGGGGGCATATTTCTGCCCCACCCCGGAGGAACGCTATACCCTGCCCGCCTACCCCGGTATTGCCGTGGCGGACACCACCGGCGCGGGGGATTCCTTCTGCGCGGGGTTCCTGTGCGGCCTGGCGAACGGCTGGGACTTCCGGGCCTGCGGCCGGTTTGCCAACGCCGTGGGAGCCCTATGCGTCACGAAGATCGGGGCCTCCACCGGCGTGCCCTCCATGGAGGAAGTGCTGCAATTCATGAAAACCCAGGAGTTTTGAGAGAGAGGCGCCCGCTTTGCTGCGCAGGCCTCCGGCGGCTGGGCCCCGCCGCTTTTGAGACAGGTAAGACGCCCCACGGCACAATAGCATTCCCCGTCAAGAAATCTCCGGAAATCCGCTCTATACTTATTGTTATTAACCGAAGCGGGGAGGCAGGGCGATGAACCAGGAGCAGAGGATCCTTTCCACACTCCGCCTGATCGAAGGGCGGATCCGGGAAAAGCTCACCGTGGAAGAGCTGGCCGGCAGCGCGTACCTATCCCGGTACCACTACCAGCGGCTGTTCCGGCAGGCGGTGGGCGAGACCGTGATGGGATATGTGGCCAGAAGGCGTATGGACCTGGCCGCAAGGGATCTGGCGGAAACCGCCGCATCCGTACTGGACATCGCCCTCAGCCTGGGCTATGACTCCCACGAAGGGTTCAGCCGGTGCTTCCGGGCCTATATAGGCATGAGCCCCAGGGAGTACCGCCGCCGCTTTGGAAAAAACAAGCGGAAGGAGAAGCCGGCAATGAAAAAAAGTATGGAGGCCAAGGGGACGGGCAGGACGATGGCGGGTATTCTGGAGGAACTGAGAGGGCTGGCCGCCGCGGCCCGAAGCACGGCCCGGCAGGCCCGGGAGCACCGCTGCCCCTGCCCGGAGGCGGAGCGCTTCTACTCCGGCCTGTGGGAGGCCGCCGCCAAACGAAGCGAACGGTCCGCGGAGGAGCTGGACCGGGCGCTGGAACGGATCGAGGCCATGGGCCAAGGGGCCGGGGCCAGGGCCGCGCTGCTGCGGGCGCTGGACGAGACGGCCTTCCAGGCAGAGGCGACCGCCTTTCAGATAGGCGTCACGATGGCCAGGGCGAACCCCGCCCACCGGCAGGCTTATCAGGAGCTGGAAGAGCGCTTCCGGCGTCTGGCGGAGTCCTCCCGGCTGGGCGCGGGAAAGATCGCGGAGCTGATGGAGGAGCTGGCGGAGGAGATCTTCGCCGCCATGGGGGAGGAAACCCGGCGGCTAGCGGCCGGCACGGTTGAGGCCGGGCGTTCGGCGGCAAAGGTCATCCCCAAGGACCCGCCCTACGGCTATCTCTCCACCGGGCTGGAGGGGATCTGCGCCCGCCTGGAAGGCGCGGCGGAGGAAATCTCCCCCGCCCTGGCGGAGGACTGCCTGGCGGCGCTGGATGTTCTGGATTTTTCCGCCCAGGTGGACGCGCTGCGGATGCCGGAGCACGGGGCGCTGTTCGCCGGGATCGAGGGATTCCGCCACAGGCTCCGGGAGCTGCGGGAGTACCTTTCCGGCCTTCCTCTGGCCGGGGAAGCCGGGGAACCGGAGGTCCCTTCCTTGCCGGTGTTCTTCCTGGAGGCGGAGCTGCAAAAGCTGTCCCCCCATCTGGAAGAGAGCCGCAGGGAGCGTTTGGCGCGCTTGGCCGGACGCATCCGACGGGGAGAATCCGAGGCCTGGGACCGGCTGCGCCGGGAGGCCGGGGAGCTGGGAGCCCTGGGAACTGTGCTCTTGTACATTTGCGAGAAAAACTCTACGTCTATTGTCAGAAAGCATTCTAAGTGAGAGGAGCTGCATCTATGAAAAAATCCGTCTACGAGGACGCCCGCCGCAGGGCCCTGGAGCTCTACGAAAAGGCCCGCATCGTCCTGACCCAGGAGGAAAAGGACCGCCTGGAGGTGGCCGACTTCGGCCTGGGTGAGCTGGAGAAAACCGGCCTGCAAATCGTCACCTATGTGAACACCGAGCGCTGCTGCGCCAAGGAAATGTCCCTCTTCCCCGGCCAGACCTGCCCGGAGCACCGCCACGCCCCCATCCCGGAGCTGAATTATCCCGGCAAGGAGGAGACCTTCCGCTGCCGCTATGGAACCTGCTACGTCTATGTGGACGGCGAGCCCACGGAGGACCTGGCCTGCCAGCCCCCCAAGGGCGGCGAGGCGTATTACACCGCGAAGCGCCAGGTCGTCCTCCGCCCCGGAGATCAGTTCACCATGGAGCCTAACACCCGCCACTGGTTCCAGGCCGGTCCGGAGGGCGCCGTCGTCTCCGAGTTCAGCACCAAGAGCCTGGACGAGTACGACATTTTTACCGACCCCCATATCAAGCGCATTCCTACCCTGGAAGAATAGGCTTTCTGCGGTTTCGCCCGAACTCTGAGAAAGGAAGTTTTTTATGCTTGTTAACCTGAACGAAGTGCTTCCCAAGGCAAAGAAAGAGGGCTATGCGGTGGGGCTGTTCAACACCGTGAACCTGGAGATGGCCAAGGGCGTGCTGGCCGCCGCCGCGGAGCTGAACGCCCCGGTGATCATCGGCACGGCGGAGGTGCTGCTGCCCTTCGCCTCTCTGCGGGAGCTGGCCCCCATGCTCATCCCCCTGGCCCAGGACTGCCCCGTGCCCGTGGTCCTCCACTTTGACCACGGCCTCACCCCGCTGAAAATCCGGGAGGCCATGGACCTGGGCTTCACTTCTGTGATGTACGACTGCTCGGCCCTTGGATACCAGGAAAACTGCCGGGCGGTACGCCAGCTTACAGAGGAGGCCCACAGCCGGGGCGTCACCGTGGAGGCGGAGCTGGGCCATGTGGGCAGCGCCGGCCCGGACACGGGGGACGGTTCTGTGTACACGGACCCAAAGGAGGCCCTGGACTACTACACCCGCACGGGGGTGGACGCCTTGGCCGTGGCCATCGGCACCGCCCACGGGGCCTATACCGCCGCGCCCAAGCTGGACATTCCCCGGCTCAAGGAGATCGCCGGGCTGGTGGAGGCCCCTCTGGTGCTCCATGGAGGCTCCGGACTGTCTGACCGGGACTTTCGGAGCTGCATTCAAAGCGGCGTCTCCAAGGTGAACATCTTCACGGACGTCAACTGTGCCGCCGCCCGGGCCGCCCACGACGGCTGGACCGCCGGAGAGGGAATGACCGGCCTGATGGGGGGCATCGTGGAGAGCGTGAAGGCAGCCGCGGTCCGGAAAATGCTGGTGTTCGGCTGCCAGGGCAAAGCCTGACCTGCTGGCCGCGCTTCTTTATAGGAGCTTTAAAACAGACCCTTGGCCTTGTTTGAATCAATATTTTCGCCGGGCCCGGCCCGGCGGTTGGGGAGAGAATTTATGCGGACAGCGGGAATCAATCTGGAACACACGAAAAAAATCAACCGGCTGCTTATTTTGCGGCTGCTTTGCAGCGGGAACGGCTTTTCCCGGGCAGAGCTGGCCCGGAGGACCGGCCTTGCCAAAATGACGGTTTCCAATATCACCAGCGAGCTGATCGCGGCGGGGCTCATCGAGCCCCTGGCCGCGGAGCGCCAGGGGGCCGGCCGGCCCCCTGTGCGCCTGGGCCTTACCCGCCGGTCCCCGGCGGAGGTGGGCCTTTTTCTGCGCCGGGACAGCTGCACGGGCATCTGCGCTACCATGGATATGGAAATCTTGAGCCAGGTGGAGTTCTCCTTGGGTCCTGGGGAAACCGCCAACACCCTTTTGGACAAGACGGAGTCCGCCATCCGGTACCTGGTCCAGCACTGTGAAGACCGGGAGGTCTTTGGGGTGGGCATTGCCGCCATGGGCCCTCTGGACTATACCCGGGGCGAGTTGATGACCCCGCCCAACTTCTACAACATCCGCCATGTGGCCATGGCGGAAACCCTGCGGGAGCGTCTGGGGATTCCCGTGTTCCTGGCCAACGACATGGACGTTTCCGCCTCCGTGGAAAAGCTCTATGGCAAATGCGTGGACCTGCGGAACTTCGTCTATGTGGGGCTTACCAATGGCGTGGGCGCGGGGCTGCTGCTGAACAACTCCCTGTTCCTGGGCAACCACGGCTTTGCCGGCGAGCTGGGGCACATGACCATCGACAGCGACGGCCCCCTGTGTACCTGCGGAAACCGGGGCTGCCTGGAAACCTATGTGAGCGTGCCCCGGATTATGCAGCGGTTCCGCCGGGAGCTGGGCCGGGAGTTTGAGGATTTCGGAGGGCTCTGCGGTTTTTGCGAAAAGGACCCGGCGGGGGCCGCCCTGCTGGACACGCTACTGGAAAAGCTCTCCACGGCCCTGATCAACCTGTGCAACCTTACGGACCCGGAGGCCATCGTCATCGGCCACTCCGGCGCGCTTCTCACGGATTCCCAGCTGGAATCCATTGAAAGGCGGGTGAACCAGGGAATTCTGGCCAAAGGGCTTTCCAAGATCCAGGTGATGCACAGCGCCTTCGGCACCCAGGCCTCCCTGTACGGCGCGGCCGCCCTGCCCCTAAAGCAGATTTTCGACGGCAATCTCTGCTATGAAAGGTTTTTTGAGAAAACGCCCTCCTGCCCGTCGAAGCGAAAGCGGCGCGGCCAGGACCCAGAGCCGGACCCAGACCTCCAGGATCTGGCGGAGCCGGACGAACTGGAAGAACAAGAGGCACAGCAAGAAGAACAGGAAGCAATCTAGAGAAAGGATTTTTGCTATGATGGATCTAGTCCATGACTTTACCCGCTTTGAGGATCTGCACCAGGCCGCCGGGACCAGTCCCGGCCCCTGGCAGCGGCGGATTCTCGCCGAGCTGCGGTTCGCCCTGGTGCTCTCCAATGCCGGGGACGGCCGTTTTGAAAAAGAAATCGCTTCCGCCGAAGATATCCTCCGCCAGTGCGTGGCGCAGGAGGGGACCATCACCAACTCCGCCGCACAGAAGGCCGAAGAGGCCCTCCTTCCCGCCGCCCAGGCCGCCAAGGCCTATGAGTTCCTCTGCGTGGCCCACGCCCACATCGATATGAACTGGATGTGGGGCTTCCACGAGACCGTGGGCGCCGCCGTGGACACCTTCCGCACCATGCTGGACATTATGGAGGAGTACCCGGGGTTCCGGTTCTCCCAGTCCCAGGCCTCGGTGTACCGGATCCTGGAGCGCTTCGCCCCGGATATGCTGGAGGAGGTCCGGGCCCGGGTGAAGGAGGGACGCTGGGAGGTCACCGCCTCCACCTGGGTGGAATCGGACAAGAACCTGCCCAGCGGCGAGAGCCTCACCCGCCAGTACCTGCTGGCCAAGCGCTACCTCTGCGGCCTTCTGGACCTCTCCCCGGAGGACCTGTGCATCGACTTCGAGCCCGACACCTTCGGACACAACGCCAACGTGCCGGAGATCGCCTCCCACGCCGGGGTGAAGTACTACTACCACTGCCGGGGCTGCACCCCCGAGGACATCATCAGCCGCTGGCGGGCCCCCTCCGGCGCGGAGCTGCTGGTGTTCACCGAGCCGGACTGGTACAACGCGGACATCGGCTACCACTTAGCGGAGCAGGCCGTGGAGCTGGAAAAGCGCACCGGCTCCTCCACCCTTTTGAAGGTCTACGGCGTGGGCGACCACGGCGGCGGGCCCACCCGCCGGGACCTGGACGTCTTCCTGGAGATGGACGGCTGGCCGGTGTACCCCCGGTTCCGCTTCGCCACCCTGCGGGAGTACTTTGAGAGCCTGGAGGCCCGCCGGGAGAGCTTCCCCATCAAGGACCAGGAGATCAACTTCCTGATGGACGGCTGCTACACCACCCACTCCCGGATCAAGGCCGGAAACCGCCGCAGCGAGCGGGCCCTGGCCTCCTCCGAGCTGGCCTCCGTGATGGCGGACGCATACGCCAAGGCCCCCTACCCCGCCGGGCTCTACACGGACGCCTGGGAGAAGGTGCTCTTCAACCAGTTCCACGACATCATCCCCGGCTCCGGCGTGGTGGAGACCACGGAGTATGCCTCCGCCCTGTACCAGGAGGCGGGCGGCGCGGCCCAGACCGGGCGCAAGCTGGCCCTGCGGGCCATCGCGGCGCAGATCGACAGCGCCTCCCTCCTGCCGGAGAGCGGGTGCCGGTTCTCCAGAGGCGAAGGGGGCGGCGCGGGCTTTGACATGTGCGGCCGTGCCCAGGGCAAAACCCGCCTCTACCATGTGTTCCAGAACCAGCCCCAGGACCGTGCCCTGCCCGTGGAATTCGTGGTGTGGGACTATGAGGGAGACGAGAGCCGCCTTGCCGTGCGGGACCCGGAGGGCAATTGGCTGGACACCCAGATCATCGACCAGGGGGAATCCTGGGGCCACCGCTACGCCCGGATTCTGGCGAAGGTCTCCGTGCCCGCCTGCGGGTGGTCCACCTATCTGGTGGGGGAAAAGCCCGTGGAGGCCCGTTGGAACGTGCTCAACGACCTGCGGGTGCAGGCACCGGACAGCTTCGTCCTGGAAAACGGCAGGCTCCGGGTGGTGTTCTCTCCGGACGACGGGGCCCTTGTCTCCCTTGTGGAAAAAGAGGGCGGCACGGAGCTGATCCCCGAGGGCAAGCGGGGGCGGTTCCTCTTCTACCAGGAGAGCCTGCGCAAGGAGGCCGTCCACGGGAATCCGGGCATGAGCTCCTGGCTGGTGGGCCACCGCCGGGAGGGGACCCCTCTGGAGCGGATCGAGGTGCGCACGCTTCCCAGCGGCCCAGTGCGGGGGCGCATCGAGGTCTCCGGGACATTCGGGACCGCCTCCACCCTGCGGGCGGAGATTTATCTGGACCAGGACAGCTCCGCTCTGCAATTCAAGGTGGACTGCGACTGGAGGGAGTTCGGCGGCGAGCCCCAGGGGGTGCCCTGCCTGTGCTTTGTGCTGCCCGAGGGGTGCAGCTGCAACGCCTACACCTTTGACATTCCCTTCGGCTTTGTGAAGCGGGAGGGCCGGGCCATGGACCTTCCGGGCTCCAGCTTTGTGATGGCAGGGGAGACGGGCCGCAGCGCCCTGATTCTGGCGGCGAAGGAGAAGTACGCCTACCGCTGCGGGGACGGGGCCATGTCCCTGGTGCTGATCCGGGGGGCCTACGAGCCGGACCCCATCCCGGAGATCGGCCAGCACCAGCTGAGCTTCGGGGTGATCTGCCAGCCCGGCGGCCAGGACCTTGCCCGGTACGCCCAGGCTGTGCGGGACTTTGACGACCCGCCCTACGCCGTGTCCGCCAAGCCCCAGAAGGGGACCCTGCCCGTGTCCCAGAGCTTCCTCCGCCTGGAAGGAGGCACGGTGCTGCTCTCCGCCGTGAAGGGCGGGGAGGACCCCCAGCCGGGCGTGCTCTATCTGCGCCTGTATGAGACCGGCGGCAAGGACTGCCAGGCCGTGGTCAGGCTGGGCGCAAAGATCGCCTCGGCGGCGTTCGCGGACGCCCTGGAGCAGCCCGAAGGAGGAGAACCCGCATTTTCCGGCAATGAGCTGCGGGTCCCCGTGGGCGCGAACCAGGTGGTGAACGTCCGGGTGAAGCTGGCTGATGCGTAAACGCGTCTGAAAACCGGTAAGGCCGGCTTTCAAGCAGGGCCCCCATAGCTTAAGAGGAGTCTAGCGTCCCTCCGTGATAAGAAATCGAAACGGCCCAGGTTCCGGCGTCTGCCGCAGCCTGGGCCGTTTATTTGGGCGCGAAAATTTTTGGCGTCTCTGCCGCCCGCGCTTCTATAAAGGGGACGTTCCTCCCGGTTTGGCAAGTTTTACAATAATTACTGTCCTTTTTTATTTTTTTTGTTTTTTTCACGCAAAAATTTCGTAAAAACTATTTACAATCGCGGAAAAATGTGCTATACTGTGTTTCGTAAATTGAGTATACAAATCCCGGCTCTGATCCGGGCCCGCCCGGTTTTGAACAGAAATAAAAGAAAACAGGAGGAACCCGCATATGACAAATGCCAAAGAAACCGTCCCGAAGAGATCCCTTTCCCAGCGCTTTGTGCGAAGCTTGAAAAAGCACTGGCAATACTACGTCCTTCTGCTGCCCGCCCTGGCCTACTTCATTATCTTCTGTTACGGCCCCATGTACGGCGCGCAGATCGCCTTCCGGAATTTTAACGCCCGGGACGGCATCACCGGCAGCCCCTGGGTGGGAATGGCCCACTTCCTGCGGTTCTTCCGTTCCCCTAATTTCACGAAGCTTTTGGGAAACACCCTTACGATCAGCCTCTACAGCCTGATCGCCGGGTTCCCCTTTCCCATCATCCTGGCCCTCTCCCTGAACGAGCTGAAAAACCAGAAGTTCAAAAAGTTCGCCCAGACCGTCACCTACGCCCCCTACTTTATCTCCGTGGTGGTTATGTGCGGCATGCTGATCTCCTTTATGAGCCCCTCCACCGGCATCATCAACAAGGCCATCACCGCCCTGGGCTTTGAGGCGGTTCCCTTCCTGACGAAAGCCGAGATGTTCCCCTCCATCTATGTGTGGAGCGGCATCTGGCAGGGCACCGGCTGGGGCAGCGTAATCTATTTCGCGGCCCTTTCCGGCGTGGACCCCCAGCTTTTGGAGGCCGCCACCTTGGACGGCGCCACCCGCTGGCAGAAGATCTGGTACATAAACCTGCCCACTCTGATGCCCACCATCGTGATCATGCTGATCATGAACTGCGGCAACCTGCTCTCCGTCGGCTATGAAAAGACCTACCTGCTACAAAACTCCCTGAACCTGGCGACCTCGGAGGTTATCTCCACCTATGTGTACAAGGTGGGCCTGGTCAGCGCCCAGTATAGCTATTCCACGGCCATCGGCCTGTTCAACTCGGCCGTCAACATGCTGATGCTGATTCTGGTGAACACCTTCTCCCGGAAGGTCAGCGAGAACTCCCTGTGGTGACAAAGACTACTAGAAAGGAATGGTGAGCATACATGACAAAGACGGAAGTGCGGAAAAAGCGCCGCCAGCGCCTGACAAGAGACGACATCGTTTTTAACACCTTTAACTATATTCTAATTTTCTTCTTTGTGGCGGTTACCCTCTACCCGCTGATCTATGTTGTCAGCGCCTCCATCAGCGAGCCCACCAAGGTGAACTCCGGCCAGATGTGGCTGTGGCCTGTGGGCTTTACTACCGTAGGCTATGAGAAGGTATTCCGGGATCCCGATATCTGGCTGGGCTATCGGAACACGATATTTTACACCGTGGCAGGGACGTTGCTCAACCTGGCCTTTACCCTGCCCTGCGCCTACGCCCTGACCAAAAAGACCCTGCCCTTTAAGTCCCTGATCAATTTTGTGATCCTGTTCACCATGTTCTTCAGCGGCGGTCTGATCCCCCTGTACATGCTGGTGAACAACATGGGGCTGATGGACACCATCTGGGCCGTCCTGCTGCCCACTGCGGTTTCCGCCTATAATGTGATCATCACCCGTACCTTTATGGATACCAGCATTCCGGACGGCCTGGAGGAGGCGGCGGAAATCGACGGATGCAGCCCCTTCGGGGTGTTCTTCCGGATCGTGCTGCCCCTGTCGTCCCCCATCATCGCGGTGATGGCCCTGTTCTACGGCGTGGGCCACTGGAACAGCTACTTTAACGAGATGATTTTCCTCAGCGACCGGGCCAAGATTCCGCTGCAGGTGGTGCTCCGGGAGCTGATCATCATCACCCAGATGAACACGGATAATTCCGTTATAAACAACACGGAGGCCAAGACCGCCGCCGAAATGCAGCAGCTGGCCGGGGTCATCAAGTATTCTGTGATGATCGTCTCTACCCTGCCCATTATCGTGGTCTACCCCTTCTTGCAGAGATTCTTCGTGAAGGGCGTCATGATTGGTTCGATTAAGGGATAATTTCCAATCCCTTTTCGATATAAATTTATTTTTCACAAAGGAGTGGAAGGAAATGAAAGCCAAAAAGCTGGTAGCCCTGTTGCTGGCGGTGCTCATGATGGTTTCCGTGTTCGCGGCCTGTGGCGGCAACAACGAGAGCAGCAGCAGCCAGGAAAGCAAGCAGGAGAGCAGCGAGTCCTCCAAGGAAGAGAGCAGCGAGGAGTCCTCTGAGAGCGGCGGCGAGACCGAGGCCGGCAACGTGAACCTGGAAGGCTATCCCATTGTCAAAGAGCCCATTACCCTCAGCATGATGGGCGCCCGGGCCGGCATCCACGGCGACTGGGACAAGATGGAGTTCTTTGATATCATGTCCGAAATGACCAACATCAACTTTACCTATGACACCCCCTCCGGCGAGGTGTTCCAGGAGAAGAAGAACCTGGCCCTGAACAGCGGCAACTATGCCCAGGTTCTGTTCGGCAGCCAGCTGACCCGCGAGGAGCAGGTGAAATTCGGCGCCCAGGGTATTCTGCTTCCTCTGGAAGAGTACATTGACAAGTACTGCCCCAACATCCTGGCGATGTTTGAGGAGAAGCCGGACGTCCGTCCCTCCATCACCGCGCCGGACGGGCACATCTACTCTCTGCCCACCGTTTCCTACAGCCCCCTGATGTCCACCGCCATGTGGGTAAACATTGACTGGCTGGACAAGCTGGGCGTGAAGCCCGAGGACCTGCCCACGGACGTGGACGGCTTCTACGACCTGATGGTCCGCTTCCGGGACGAGGACCCCAACGGCAACGGCGAGAAGGATGAGATTCCGCTGAACGTATTTGACGACGCTGACAAGGGCGATGGCATTTACAACCAGATGATGGCTTACTTTGGCGTGCTGCGTCCGGAAATCTATGTGGACGACGGCGGCAAGATTCACTACGGCATGATGGACGAGAACGCCAAGGTTGCCTTTGAGTTCTTCCACAAGCTGTACAGCGAGAAGATTTTGAGCCAGGAGATGTATTCCCACTCTGCCGCCGACGCGACCGCCGAAGGTACCGAAGGCCGCAACGGCGCCGGCTACCATGCCCTGCCCCGCTTCATCTTCGGCAACATGGAGATGGAAAAGGAAGCCACCTACCCCATTATGCCCGCCCTGTCCAGCTCTGTGAATCCTGAGCAGACCTGCATCCGCGGCACCGGCATCACCCAGGGCACCTTCTCCCTGACCGACAAGTGCGACGAGGAGACCGTGATCGCCATGATGCGCTGGGTTGACTACCTTTACAGCGAAGAGGGCTCCTGGCTGATCCACTATGGTCCCGAGGGCCACATCTGGGAGTACTCTGAGAACGACCCCACCCTGCACAAGTACATCTTCCCCACCGACGGACGGAACGTGGAAGAGGTCCGCGGCGGCGAGATCACTCCCGACTGCGGTCTGGCCCTGCCCAAGTGGGTCCGCGACTCCACCGAGGGCGCGTGGGACGATGTGCAGCAGCAGGCCCGCATTGCCTGGTCCGATAAGAGCCTGAATCCCTACAACAAGCAGTACCTGCCCGACATGTTCCTCACCGAGGAAGAGCAGGCCGTGGTGGATATGTATGCCACCGACTTGAAAAACTACCGTCAGGAGAACAGCGCCAAGTTTGTGGTTGGCGACAAGAGCTTTGACGAGTGGGACGCTTTTGTGGACGGCATGAAGGCCCTGGGCGTGGAAGAGTATATTGCCACCTACCAGCAGGCTTATGACAGATGGGCCTCCAACAAATAATTTTTGCCCAATAGGACGCGCAACATAAAACGCGAGGGCCGGTTCGGACGGATACAACTTACATTGTGTTTGGGTATCCCGTTTGGGCCGGCCCTTATTATATTTAAATTCAAGGAGATACCATTATGAAGCATCTTTCCAATTATGTCAATCCCTACATCGGCACCATTTCCCACATGCTCACCTCCACCAACCCCGAGGTCATGCTCCCCTACGGCATGGCCCGCAGCACCCCCGTCTCCCACGACAACGGCGACTCCTACTGCTGCGATCAGGTCCTGGGCTTCCCCCTGGGCGCGCCCTACGTCATGCCCGGCAAGGACGGCGATTTCCACAACACCCTGGACCACAGCCGGGAAACCGCCCGCTGCTACTACAAGCGCCTGGAGCTGGAGGAGCACGACGTCGTGGCCGAAACCACCGTCACCCAGCACGTGTACCTCTACCGCTTCTCCGGCCAGGACTGCCTGCGCCTCAGCTTCCCCGGCGGCGAGGCAAAGGCGGAGGGCAATACCGTGGAGGTCACCCTCTCTTGGCCCAACCGGGGCCGCCGCACGCCCCTGCGCCAGTATGCCTATATCCAGCTGGGCCAGGGCGTGGAGCTCACCGGCCAGGAGGAGGACGCCCTGATCTTCCGCGCCCCCCAGCTCACGGAGGTGCGGGGCGCCGTCTCCATGATCTCCCTGGAGAGCGCCAAAAAGAGCCTGGAGCTGGAGGCCAACGGCCAGAGCTTCGATGAGGTCAAGGCCCGGGCCCAGGAAATCTGGGACGCCCAGCTGGGCAAATTCATCGTGGAGGGCAACACCGAGGACAAGAAAACCGTGTTCTACACCGCCCTCTACCGGGCCTTCCAGCGGATGACCGACCTCACCGAGCACGGCCAGTATTTCAGCGGCTTTGACGGCAAGGTCCACGAGGGTACCTTCTACAACAACGACGGCCTCTGGGACACCTTCCGGTGTATGCACCCCCTGCAGCTCTTGGTGGACGAGCGCCGCCACAAGGACATCCTCCAGAGCTATGTGGAGATGTACAAGCAGAGCGGACTGATGCCCTGCTTCCCCGGCTTTGAGGGGGACCTGCCGGTGATGATCGGCTTCCATGCGGCCTCCCTTTTCGCGGACGCCATGGCAAAGGGCATCGAGGCCGACTACGAGACCGCCTACGAGGGCATTCGCAAGAACGCCACGGAGCAGTCCATGATGCCCTGGGCCTGCAACGCCCCCGCCGGTCCCGAGGAGGAGTGCTACTGGGAGAAGGGCTTCTTCCCCGCCCTCCGAAAGGGCGAGCCGGAGACCTGCCCCGCGGCCCACGAGTTTGAGCGGCGGCAGTCCGTGGCCGTGACCCTGGAGCACTGCTACGACGACTGGTGCGCCGCAGAGATTGCCGAGCGGCTGGGCAAGCCCGAGGACGCCGAGATGTTCCGCAAGCGCGCCCAGGGCTACAAGAGCCTCTACAACCCGGAGCTGGGCTGGATGGCTCCCAAGTCCATTGACGGCCAGTGGGTGGAGGACTTCGACCCCAAGTTCGCGGGCGGCATGGGCGGCCGGGACTACACCACGGAGAACAACACCTGGACCTACACCTGGTCTGTGATGCACGATCCGGAGGGCCTGGCGGACCTGATGGGCGGCAAGGAGCAGGCCGGGGAGCGCCTGGACCAGGTATTCCGGGAGGGCTTCCACAACGAGCCCAGCAAGTTCGTCTATCTGGGCCAGTTCCCGGACTCCACGGGCCTGATGGGCCAGTTCGCCATGGGCAACGAGCCCTCCTTCCACATCCCCTATCTCTATGATTACTTCGGCCAGCCCTGGAAGGCCCAAAAGAAGCTGCGGGACCTGATGGACGTCTGGTTCCCCAACTCCCCCACCGGCATCTGCGGCGACGAGGACGGCGGGGCCATGTCCAGCTGGCTGGTGTTCTCAGCCATGGGCTTCTACCCGGTCTGCCCCGGCAAGGCGGAATATGCCCTGGGCACGCCCCTCTTTGACAGCATGGAGATGAAGATGGAGAGCGGCGCGTCCTTCAAGGTGACCGCCAAGGGCGCTGGCGACGGCCTGCGCTATATCCAGAAGACCGAGCTCAACGGCAGGCCCCTGGACCGGCCCTTCCTCACCCATCAGGAGATCGTCTCCGGCGGGGAGCTGGTGCTCGAGATGGGGGCGAAGCCCGCGAAGTAAGGTCAAGGTCGTGGGACTCTGTCCCACACCCTGCAAGGGGCCTAACGCCCCTTGACCGCGCAATGTCACTCCTCATTACATTCGTCGTGAAGATTTATGTTGTTTGACGAGCTGGCCGAACAACCGTAAAAGTTTTGCTCGAGCTTTTTCAAAAGCTCGCAGGGGGTTGGGGACAGCGTCCCCAAGGTATTGCCCTTGACCTTGAAATCAAGAGGAAACAACGCAGGAGGGTAGTAAAACGTCCCAGTGGGACGTTTTACGTAGGGGATCCTGGTCGGGGGTCCCCTATCCCGACTGCGGAGCAGGCGGGACAATCCCTTTAACCCCGGAACCAGCCAGCTGTGGGCGGAGGCACATAGTCAAGAGTTCCCGCCCCACCCTGTGCTCCGCAATCAACTGGCGGGCGCACTCACGCGCCCATAAAAAAGAGAAATCAGGAGAATTCTCATGAAAATCTATTGCGTCATCTCCCACACCCACTGGGACCGGGAGTGGTACCTGCCCTTCGAGCAGTTCCGCCTCAAACTGGTGGACCTCATCGACCGGTGCCTCCTTACCATGCAGAAATACCCGGAGTTCATCTTCCACCTGGACGCCCAGACCGTGGTCCTGGAGGACTATCTGGCCGTGCGCCCCGGCAAGCGCCAGAAGCTGGAGCAGCATATCAAGGAGGGCCGTCTGGTGGTGGGCCCCTGGTACCTCCAGAACGACCTGTACCTCACCAGCGGCGAGGCCACCGTGCGCAACCTCTTAGAGGGCCGCCGCCTCTGCCGGGAGTTCGGCGGAGAGCCCTGTCCCGTGGGGTACCTGCCGGACCAGTTCGGCAATATCTCCCAGATGCCCCAGATCCTTAAGGGCTTCGGCATCCACAGCGTGGTCTTTGGCCGGGGCTACACCTTCTTTAACCCGGACGGCTCCCGCCAGCCCACCAAGAGCGAGTTCGTCTGGAAGGGCCCGGACGGCACCGAGGCCCTGGCAATCCATATGAAGTACTGGTACAACAACGCCCAGCGCTTCTCCGACAATATCGACACCGCCATGCGCCTTCTGGACCGCACCCAGGAGCTCTTCCAGGACGTGGCCCTCACCCCCTACCTGCTGCTGATGAACGGCGTGGACCATCTGGAGGTCCAGGACGGCCTGCTGCCCATCCTGGAGCGGCTGAACGCCCGCCTGCCGGAGGGGGACCGGGTGGAGCAGATCCGCCTGGACGAGTACATCCGCCGGGTGAAGGAGCATGTGGAGGAATCGGGCACGCAGCTGCCCATGTACCAGGGCGAGCTGCGCAACGGCAGCGACCACGACATCCTCCAGGGCACCCTCTCTTCCCGATCCTATTTGAAAGCCGCCAACGTGGCCGCCCAGGATATGCTGGAGTCCACCCTGGAGCCCCTCTACTCCATGCTGTACTACCACGGGGGAAAAGAGGCCTACTCCCTGGACCATTTCCGGTTCCTCTGGAAGCGCCTGATGCAGAACCACCCCCACGACTCCATCTGCGGGTGCAGCCGGGACGAGGTCCACGCCCATATGGAGGACAACTACGCCCGGATCGGCGAGGCCTCCGGCGACCTGCTGGAACGGGGCCTGAACATTCTCGCCCAGCATGTGCCCGCTCCCGAAGGGGCCCTCTACCAGATCACATTGGCAAATACAACCGAGAGCACCCGCTCCGGCCCGGTGGAGGTCACCCTGGACCTGCTGGATGCGGACAACGTGGAGAACTTCTCCCTCACGGACCAGAGCGGCGCGCCCGTGGACTTCGCCCTGCTGGACGCCCGCCCCGCCCGCCGGGACGTGTTCAGCCCCATCAACCTCCCCGGCGTGCTGGACGTGCGGCGCTGCCGCCTGGAGGTCTACGCCGAAAACCTGCCCCCCTTCTCCGCCCGCACCCTGTTCCTCACCCCCCAGGCGGGCCCCGCCTCCCTGCCCCAGGAACCCGGCTCTGTGCCCGGCCTGCTGGAAAACGAGTTCCTCTCCGTCTCCATCGACCAGGCGGGCCATGTGGACCTGACGGACAAGCGCACGGGCGCCCGCTACCCCAATTTCCTGGAGCTGGAGGATTCCGCCGACCAGGGCGACAGCTACCGGCATGTGCCCGCCGGGGAGGCCCCCATCACCACGGGATCCCTTTCAGGACGTGTAGGGGGATGGCGGCAGGAGGCCTTCCGCCAGAGCTGCCAGATCACCTGGGCTCTGCCTCTTCCCGAGAGCTTTGATTTCGGGGCCAAGCGCCGCGCCGGAAGCACGGTGGAGTGCCCGGTCACCCTGCGCCTCACCCTGGAGAAGGGCCGCTCCTACCTGAAGATCGGCTACGAAATCCAGAACCGGGCCAAGGACCACCGGCTGCGGCTGCTGGTGCACACGGGCATTGAGGCGGAGCGCAGCTTCGCGGACATCCCCTTTGATCTGGTGTCCCACAGCCGGGAGGACCGCTGCCCCCTGACCCAGAGCCCCACCCTGCCCAACAGCACCTTCGCCATGCTCCGGGGCCAGGAGGGGACCGCCGCGGTGTTCACCGCCGGGGCCCAGGAGTACGAGCACCTGGAGGAGGGCGTGCTGGCCTTCACCCTGCTGCGGGCCACAGGGGTCATCTCCCGGAACGGGGACGGCCGCTTCACCAACGGCGACACCTGGCTCTGCCCGGACAACCAGTGCCTGCGGACCATGAAGGGCCGCTTCGCCGCCGCCTTCTTCGCCCCCGGCGAGGACCACGGGGCCTTTGCCCTGGCGAAAACCTTCCGGGTGCCGGTGCTGGCCTTTGGGACCGCCTGCGACCACCGGAAGTTCTCCGGGGGCCGCCCGGCTGTGCAGGATTCCGATCTGGCGGAGCTCTTCTACCTGCCGGACCAGAACCCGGACCTGCTGGTTCCCGACAGCCAGCCCATGGTCCAGTTGGAGGGCGCGGGCCTCTCGGTCACCGCCCTGAAAGGCGCGGAGGACGGAAACGGGCTGATCCTCCGGGTGGTGAACCTCTCGGACGAGGACGTCTCTGGCAGAATTCTCTGCAAGGGGACTTTGACCCCCAGCGCCCTCAGCGAGGAGGCGATCGGGGAGCCCAGCCAGAATGAGATCGTTCGGACTTTCGGCCCGAAGGAGATTTTCACGCTTCGCATCTCCTAGCTAGCCTTTGGCTTCTTGACGCGCTGACCAAACAACCGTAAAAGTTTCGTCCACCTTTTCAAAGGTGGTGGAGGTTTGGAGGCAACGCCTCCAAGGTCTTGCCCTTGACCTTAACACCTGAGAAAACAACGCAGGAGGGTAGCATAAACGTCCCAGCGGGACGTTTTGTGTAGGGGACCCTCGTTGGGGGTCCCCTATTTGGCTTTGCATCTGCAAAGCCAACAAAAAGCTACCTAGCGCTGGCTGCTTTCGGTTTCCTCTTGCCGCTATGCGGCAATTCACCTTCAAAAATACGCTTCTCAGGTGTTTCAGGTCAAGGGATAAGACCGTGGAGCTCCGCTCCACACCACGCAAACTTTTTGAGAAAAGTTTGATCAAAAACTTTTACCCTGGTCAGCTCTTCCCGCTCAGCCAGCGGAGCGCGTTCGCACTTACAATATCACAAAAAGGAGGCCTACTTTGCTGCATACCATCCAGAACCATGTTCTCACCGTCTCCGCCCACAGTCTGGGTGCTCAGCTCTCCAGCATCCGTGCCCACAATACCGAGTACCTCTGGCAGGGCGACCCCAATATCTGGCCCGATCAGGCCCTCATCATCTTCCCCTACGTGGCCCGCCTCACCCAAGAACAGTACCGCTTCCAGGGCCGGACCTACTCCCTGCCCATCCACGGCTTCGCCAAGGACTCGGAATTCGCCTTCTCCCAGGAAAGCCCTCAGGCCATGGCCTTCTCCCTCTGCGATTCTCCTGAAACCCGCCGGGCCTACCCCTTTCCCTTCCGGTTTACAGTCTCTTACCGGGTGGAGGAAAACTGCCTGCGCCAGGGCTTCGCGGTGGAAAACCCCGGCCCCAGCGATATGTTTTTTGGACTAGGGGGCCACCCGGGGTTCCGGGTCCCCTTGGAGGAGGGGCTGGCCTTTGAGGACTACCGGGTGGAGCTCTCCCCCGAGGCCGGCCCCGTGCAGGTGGGCTTTACGCCTCAGCACTTCCTGAATGGCCAGGACCGGCCCTTCCCCCTGGATGGCGGCGTTCTGCCCCTCTCCCACAGCCTCTTCGACGAGGACGCCATTGTTTTACGGGAGGCTGGGTGCTGGGCGCGGCTATATAGTCCCAGAGGGGCCCGGGCCGTTGCCGTAGACTTCCCCGGATTCCCCTATCTGGGCCTATGGCACAGCCCCAAGACCCGCGCCCCCTATGTGTGCATCGAGCCCTGGTGCTCCCTGCCCTCCCGCCAGGACGTGGTGGAGGACCTCTCCACCCAGCCCGGCCTGCTCTCCCTGCCCGCCGGGGAAACCCTCCGCCGGGAAATCATCTTCACTTTCGACTAAGGAGGCCTCTCTATGGCACACTCCATTCAAACCGTCTACGTGGTCCACCACTCCCACACGGACATCGGCTATACGGACCTGCAGGAGCGGGTCATTTACAATCAGGTGAACTACATCCACACCGTGCTGGGCCTCACCGCCCCGCCCAACGCCTCCGGCTTCCGCTGGAACTGCGAGACCCTCTTCTGCGTGGAGAAATTCTTCCAGGAGGCCACGCCCGAGGAACGGGACGCCTTCTGCCAGCTGGCGGCCAAGGGGGAGATCGGCCTGTCCGCCAGCTATCTGAACTTCACCGACCTGATGGACACGGAGGCTTTCCGCCGGAAGCTCCGCTACTGGCACGGGTTCTTCGCCGAGAAGGGCGCGGACCTGAACGCCGCCATGATCGCAGACATCAACGGCGTCTCCATGGGCTGCCGGGACGCCCTGCTGGAAAACGGGGTGAAATTCCTCTTCGCCAACATCCACTGCCACCACGGCATGTACCCCCTCTACCAGAACCAGACCGCCTTCTGGTGGGAGAACGCCCAGGGCCAGCGGCTGCTGGTGTGGAACGGCGACCACTACAACCTGGGGAACGTGCTGGGCTTCACCCCCAACCGGGGAGAGAACGGCATGATCCGGGACCGGCTGGGGGAGTACCCCCCGGAGCGGGACCCGGTGGAGGCCCTCCACGAGAACCTGGAGGGGTACCTCCGCCAGTGCGAGGAGGAGGGGTACCCCTATCCCTTTATCATCACCGCCGTTTCCGGGGTGTTCAGCGACAACGCGCCCCCGGAGGGCGGCATCGCCCCCCTGATCGAGGCCTATAACAAAAAATACGGCCAGGAGGTTCGGGCCAGGATGGTCTCCCTCCAGGAGCTCTATGAGCTGGTCCGGGAGCCCCTAGAGGACGCGCCTGTGTACCGGGGGGACCTGACCGACTGGTGGGCCAACGGCGTGGGCAGCACGCCCCTGGCCGTGAAGCAGTACCGGGAGGCCCAGCACCGGCTGCACCTGTGCCAGCGCCTGGACCCGGAGGCCCCGGAGAAGTTCCCCGCCCTCTGGCGGCAGGCGGAGGACAACCTCCTCCTCTACGCGGAGCACACCTGGGGCCACTCCTCCACCATCTCCAACCCCTACGACACCATGG
This sequence comes from uncultured Oscillospiraceae bacterium, assembly GCA_948471095.1. Taxonomy (GTDB): domain Bacteria; phylum Bacillota; class Clostridia; order Oscillospirales; family Acutalibacteraceae; genus Acutalibacter. The sequence goes on along the minus strand of CAOKRG010000038.1, from coordinate 5,328 downwards.
TGCTCAATCTGGACCTGCGGAAAACCGGCTACGCCTGCACGGCCCATGTGGCCACCTCCGACATGCTGAACCGCATCGCCGCCCAGAAGGGGGACTGCCTGCGGTACTACGCCGTCCGGGGGAAGATCAAGGCCCTGGGGACCAGCCGGGCCGGGGGCTCCCAGCCGGTGGAGTTCTACATCGAGAACCACAGCATGGCCGCGGCGGAGATCCGGGACCAGGAGGGCCGGGTCCTCCCCTGCCAGGTCTCCCCCCATCCCCGGGGCAAGAAGCTCACCTTCCTGGACGCCCTGGCCCCCGGGGAGGAGAAAACCTACACCTACCGGGCCCTGGCCACGCCTCTTGCCAAGCTGAATCCACGGAAATGCTATGTGGGCTCGGAACAGGTCCGGGACATTGTGAACGACTACGACCCGGTGACCTACACCCTGCCCTACGGCTTCGAGAACCGGTTCTTCCGGCTGGCGTACCGGACGGGAGAGGGCGTGACCTCCTTTGTGGACAAGCGCACCGGCCGGGAGCTGCTGGGCCGGGGGGAGGCGGCGTTCTTCACCCCCCTCTACGAGCGCACGCCGGTGCGGGAGGGGGTCTCCCCGGGCCGGGAGCGGGGCCTGCTGGGGCGGAACATCCGAGGCCAGCACGCGCGGCTCTACCAGGGCGAGCTGGTCCAGACGGAATGCCTGGAGCGGGGGCCCGTGTTCACCCGGCTGTGCCTGGAATACCGCCTGCCGGGGACTGAGGGCTGCCGGGTGCACCTGAAATTTTACGAGGACCTGCCCCGGGTGGACTTTACCCTGGAGGTAGCCAAGACCCTCTCCACGGACATTGAGAGCGTGTTTTTGCCCCTCTCCCTGGACTTCCCCGAGAGCGGGCTCTGGCTGCGCAAGGGCATGGAGGCTTTCCGGCCGGGGCAGGACCAGATCCCCGGCACCTGCATGGAGTACTACATGTCCGACCACGGGCTGGGGTATGTGGGCCCGGGCGGCGGGGCGCTGATCGCCTTCCGGGACGTGCCGCTGTGCTACATGGGCGAGATGCGGCACCATGCCATCCGGCTGTGCCAGGGCAGGGCGGAGGACAACCGCCGGCCCATCTATTCCTGGGTGATGAACAACACCTGGGAGACCAATTTTCGCATGGATCTTTCGGGATTTGGGGAGTTCTCCTACAGCCTTTGGCTGGACGAAGAGAAGGACCCCCAGAAGGCTATGGACCGCCTGGAAGAGCTGTGCTATGAACCTTATGTGATGATTTTGGAGTAAAATTTTTTGGGGTAATTATAAGTATGATAACGAGGGGCCTGACACAAGTCAGACCCCTCTCGTGTATTTAGCTTAGAGAGGCTGGCCAAGAATGGCCGCAGCCGCACTATTGGTATCGTGAACTGTCTGTATTCGTTCACTACACCCGCCTGCTTAAGCTTTTTACCTCTGATTCGGATAAAGGGGCTTCACGGGCAGCAGGGCAGTAGGGAAAAATCAGCATGTCGCACCTATGGCTGGTTTCCGCGTGCAAAACCGGCAGCAAAAAGTCCGCCCTTACCTTCTCATAGACCGATTTTTCCACACTGGCCTCAGCGCGCTGGGATTTATATACAACCGTTCGCCCATTGCTCAGAATCCGCTTTTCAACCCAGGACAGCGGCCAGTGATGGAGCTTTTCCCAGGTCTCGATCTTGCAGCCGATCCAGTCTTCTGCTTTGCGATCTTCCAAGATGCATAAATTCATAAACTCTTCGCGCATATCCATCTCCTTCAATCAATTTCCTAAAAATGAAACCTCCAAGAGTTCAAATCCTGGAGGTTTTGGCGCGCTTGACTGGATTCGAACCAGCGGCCCTCAGAGTCGGAGTTATCAGGCCGTAAAGGGGGAAAGCCCGAAAACGCTGGGGTTTGTCCAGAGCGCACAAAAATAGCAGCACATCGTCCCGGTGCCGGGAGCCCTAGAAACGGGTGAGTTCCCAGCAATTTTTGAGTTTTTCCAAAATAGTAGTCAAACAGTAGTCAGAGCGCCTGAAGGTCAGTCAAAAAGCCGGGCAGTTCCTCAAAGAGAATGGCACAAATTAAAGACCAATTAGTGTTCTCATAGTCATGCACCAGACGGTGCCGCAGGCCGGATATTTTTGCCCAGGGGATTTGATTATGACTCTGCTTGAAATCATCTGAAAGGTAGTAGACCTGTTCGCCAATATTGTAAAGCGGAGTTGTTATCGTCCAACGGATCGTTTCCTCGCCATAACTTGGTCTGCCGTGATCGATTCATCTTGCAGATATGTCAGCAGCTTTTCTGTTGTGGAACATATCTTCTCTAGCCGCTGCTCGTCTGTATATTTCACGCAATCTGCACTCCCTCCGCGAAAATAGTGTTGTAGAGGTCTGAGCCAGCGTTGATCTCGCACAGCTCATACACGTCCACATCTTTTGCGAGAGCGCGGTAAAGGTCATCTGCAATGCAAAACACATCCGTAGGCACAAAACGTTCGCCGCCGATGATAAGGAGGTCTATGTCCGATTTGCCATCAGCCTCATTTCTGGCATATGAGCCAAACAGGATGGCCTTCTCAGCCCTGTATTTCTTGAGTAAAGGAACAATCGCCAAGCGAATTTCTACACCAGTTAGAATTTTGTCAGACATCAGTTCTCGCCTCCAAGTCGAGGAAGTGGAAAGTTTCACTAAAAGTAGTATAGCATAGATTGGTCAAATATTCAACTGTCCTCTGGCACTGTAATTTTTGCAGGATAGCGGATTTCCTCCGCCAACACATTTCTGTAAAAATGGCAGCATAGCGGAGTAACGATGGAATTGTTCAGATGACTTTAAGGAGATAGAAACAGTGACATTATGTGCGAGGCTTAAGTCGCTGGAAATAGCAACAATATGATTTCGATAGTGAGAAATTTCTCCGGGATCTAGATTTACACGGGATCTAGATTTACAATTATGAGAATATCCACATCAGACTCGGAATCAAAGTCACTTTGGGCATAAGAGCCGTAGAGATAGATATCTTTGATTCCACCAGGAAATATATCCTGGCAGCGCCGATGGACTTCATTCATAATATCAATAGCATCAGGTTGAAACATAGCACATCTCCCTTTTTTCTGTCACGATAGGGAAAATTTCTCTGGACTTCCGCGAGGTTTTGTGGTAGTGTCTTGTTGAAAGGCAGGGAAAAGAAAATGAAAATCCTGGAAGAATTCTGGTACGGCAACATACATCCCACAGACCGTGATATCATTCCGAACAGCAGAATAGACAAGCTGCTCAAACTGGCCGTGAAGAACGAGCAGCGGCTCAATGATCTGCTCTCCGATGAGGAGCGGGCAGCGTTTCAAAAATTCAAAGATAGTCAGGCTGAACTGTCCAGCGTGAACGAGTGCGAATCGTTTATGCTGGGCTTTCGTTTAGGAGCAAGGTTTATGCTGGAAGTCATGGGGGAGATGGATGTTCCTTTTATTGATGACTAAGTGTTATCCCCTACCATGTTTTTTGAAATTCTCTGCTTGCTCCATAACCTTCTCAAATACTTCTTCATCCCACTCTGGTGGATACCCGTTTTGATAAAGTAGAATGGTCAAACCCGTCAAGTATATATGGACATTTTATCCCATACAAATCCATTCAATCCTCTCAGAAAAGTATGTTGGATAGTTCGATAAAAAACTTAAGATGTCATCTTTGTATGATTTTACAACACTCACAATTTTGTCCGTCGTTATCGCATCATGCCTCATTTTTTCTGCCATCAAATTAGCCAAGAAACGTTCGTTAAAAACTTTTCCACATACTGAAACAGCAGTTTCACTTTTGACTCCATATTTAATTCTTCTCTGTAGCAGAAGGAGGTTTGGCAAAGGGTTTGCAATATCTTCATCACTAAGTTCAATTACATCAATAATGTTTCCCACAAAAAAACTCAACTCATAGGAGACAGATTTGCTGCAAATATCCTCAATATCTGCTATTGGCAGCGATGTGCGTTTATTTATTTCATCAAATGAACAGCCGTTAAGCCACATTTGGCAAATACCCACAAATGAATCTGTTCCTTTTTTAATCTTGTGCGTTTTCAAAAAGAAGGATATAAGCATGTTTACCATTTGCTCGTTCGAATAATTCCGCTGGGTTAGACTATTTTCGACAATCCACTTTTCAATTTGTAGCGAAAGGTCAACGCCAATCATAGTCTTGGAATATTTCTGAAGCCGCAAATGATCAAGTTTCCCTACTTTTAGTGCAATAACGCTAAACATTCTCTCTAGTAGTGCTTTCTCTTCATCATTTGCCATAAAATATGCCAATGTGCTTTTGCAAAGTTCAACTGCAATCTTTTGCTTATCCACGTTTTCAACAGTTGAGAAGATAAAGCAGAGATGGTTCTCGATAGTCTCTGCAACTCTTTTTCGCACTTTCATTGCCTCAACAATATTTCCGGTAGTGTCAAGATTATTTCGCAAAAAAGTTTGCAGGCTCTGGCCTGAATAAGGTCAGCCAGCGATAGAGCCGTCGTCCAAAGCGGCCTCCAAATGCTTCATGTTCATGTACTTTTTGCAGCCCCATTGTGTGCCAGCCACATAACGCAGCCTGGCACAGACCAGCATGAGCGCGGAGTAAGGATGGAGGGAGTTTCTTAGTGGGCCGTAACGCGCCGTTTAGCAAGGAATATGTGAATTTCGATGCTCTGTAAAGGGCAGTCATACTCCAAGCGGTGTACTGCGGTTCACACCGATAAATAGGCTGGACGGAAATCGAGTGCGTTGTCAGCGAGGCGGACGGACTGCAAGCAGAGTTGGCCGAAATTGACGAAAACTTTGTCCGGGCTGGTCTGTCCCACCGTGAGCTGGGCGATCTGCTTCTGCGCCGGAAGGAACTCTATGAAGCCATCCACCCGGAAACCCGTCAAGGTCAGCGAAACGGCCAGACGACTAAAAACGCAAATTTTTCGCTTTTAGAAACAAAGTCCTTTGCCCAGGACACCGCCGATAAGCTGGGCGTGAGCAAACGCACCGTGGAACAGCTTGTTCAGACCGCCGCCAATCTGACCCCGGAGGCAAAGAAAACTATCCGGGACGCTGGCGATAAAATCACCAAGGGGGCGGCGCTGAAAATTTCCAAGTTGCCACCTGACCAGCAGGCGGAGGCCGCTGCCGTTCTGACGATAGCACCGCCCGCGCCGAAGAAGAAAAGGATGATGGACGGCGAAGCGGCTTTGACCGAGTTTACGACCCTTTGCTCCCGCTATGTTTCCGGTATTGAAGCCCTCCATCACCGGGCGGACATTTTCGCCGGGATGTCAATTTCTCAATTTGACGCATTGGGCGATAG
>CAOKRG010000037.1 GCA_948471095.1 uncultured Oscillospiraceae bacterium | reverse complement strand
GCAACCTTGGTAATAAGGGGTTTTCCGATTTGTCCTTATTATACCGTAAGGGCATTTGCCTGCCAAGAGTAATCCCCAGAATCGCCGCCGTGTTTGCAATAATGCCCAGCGGTAAAGTCTCATCAATTATCATCACACATTTTTCATTTTGCAAGTCCATGATTGTCCCTCTCTCTGCTGAAAATTTCCTGATAAGCCCCCGGCGTCAGCCAATAAAACGGTTGAAATAATTGGTGAAATGGCTCTCGTCGGAGAAGCCGGTCTGCAAGGCTGCCTCCACTGAAGGAACTCCCTGTTCCAGCAGCATTTTCGCTTTTCCAACGCGGACATTTTCCAAATAGCTATACGGTGTAACGCCCTTTGATTTGGTAAACGCCCGCAATAGCGTGGATTTGCTCAGCCCCACATGGCGGCAAATCTCCGTGAGATAAATCCGCTGGTTATAGTGCTGTTCCATAAATTCACAGGCTTTCTCGATTTCCTCCCGGCACTCGGGCACGCAGGTTTCAAAGGGCCTGCCGTACTGCTGAATCAGCCGGGAAATCAGGAGCAGTAAGTTTTCCTCTTTTCCAAATCCACGGTCATGGTTCATCACCGATTCATGAAGCGCGCGCAGATAACAGGCGGCTTCCTCATCGGAAACCACGCTGGGTGAAAATCCAGGCAGCTCCCGACTGCCGGTGATTTCCTCAGCTAGATCCCGCATGACTTCCTTCGTAATGCTGATGCTGCGGTAGCCCAGCGCCTCCCCGCCGCTTTGGACGCAGGCGTGGTTATCGCCGGGGTTGAATAGGAGAATATCACCTTTCCGGATGGTGTACTCCTGGTTTTTGCAGGACAATACCCGCTCCCCATTCTCCACAAAGCCGATGACATAGTATTCGTGAAAGTGGTTTGGAAATGGCTGGGTCAGGCCCTGAAAGCAGTATGCCTCGATGTGCAGATCGTCATCATAGACCACGGTACGCACCTCTTTTTTCATGGGGCTTTCCTCCTTTCCGGGACTATTATACCAGCAGCTGGGCCCACACGGCTTGCAAAATATCGTCATTTTGTATCCTCAAAAGAAAACGGCGCGGGGATGGGCTGTCCGATCCTTGCGCCGTTATACAACTGCTATGCTTTCCGCCAAAGCAGCATATTGTTTTCAAACAGGGCATTCATCCTGCCGGAATCCTTGAGCCACGCTAGATACGAACGCACAGTGCTGCCCACCAAAACGTACTGTTCAAAGTTCATAGTCAGCCCGTAGTCTGTAAACAGCTTTTGCAGAATGACTTCAAAGCAAAGCGGCTCTTTGCAAGTGTCAACTATTTTTTCCGCAACTTCCTGCACCTTGTCAATGTTGTACTGTGCCAGGCCGACTATATCTTCCGCAGCGGCGGCATGGGCCGGAACAAACATCTTCGCTTGTAGTGATTTTACCATTTCCAATGTTTTCAGATAGGCGGCAACATCGTAGATAAAGCCGATCTGATACTTCTGGAGCGTTTCCCGGCTGGACAGGCAGTCAGCTAAGTAAACCACATCGTCAGCCGTCCGAAAGCCCACCATGTCGAAGAAATGTCCAGACAGGGGGATAATCTCAAAGCCCTCCGGCAGGCATTCTTTTGTCAACTCTTGCGCGTCGCTCTCCTGAGCCATAAGGAATTTGTGCCGCAGCTCCTTGCACGGGTAGCCGCCGTACAAAAAGGACGGTTCCAAGACAGGGTGGCGGGTAAAGGCGCACTCAATTCCCGGCGCATAGATCTTGCATCCGGTCTGCCCTTGTAAATACTTGTTGCCGCCGATGTGGTCGGCATTGGAGTGGGTGTTGTAGATGGCGGTGAGCCTCCAGCCGTTGGCGTCGAGGATCTGGCGGACCTTGCGGCCCGCGTCCTTGTCGCTGCCGCTGTCGATCAGGCAGACCTCCTGCTCGTTCAGCTTCACCAGCCCGATTTTCGCGGGGCTTTGGATATAATAGTGATCTGGATGAGTTCGTACATAGTATCGCCTCCCTTTCGGATGTATACGCATTATAGCACACTCTCGCTGAAAGTCAAATCGCAGCTTGCATATATCGCGTTCATAGGGTATGATGAAGCAGTCCAGTCACGCCGTCAAACCGTCCGGTTGCGACGATCCTCTTTATTTACGCGCAGCCGGGACCGATAAAAAAAGCAGAGGAACACCAGCATGATAAAAATAGCGATATGTGATGACGAAGCCCCGACCCGTGCCTATCTGGCAGCTCTTATCCGTGCACAGTCCTGCCCATGTGAAATCGTCGAGTACGCCCGTGCGGAGGACTATCTTGTAGAGATCCGGGAAATTGACCTGCTCTTTCTGGACATCGAGCTGAGCGCCAACAGCCCGGACGGCATGGCCCTAGCCCGAAGGATCAGAGAGTGTGCCAGCGGCCCACAGCCTGTTATTATCTTCGTGACCGGCCATGAGCGCTATGTATTTGACGCTTTTGATGTGGGCGCGTTCCAGTATCTTCTCAAGCCCGTGGACGAGGAAAAGTTTGCGAAGGTCTTTGCCCGAGCGACTGTGCAGGTATGCACGGCGCAAATATGCGCGGCGCAGCTTGAGTCCAAAGCGGAAAAGCCCGCGCTCACGCTGCAATTTGCCAGCGCCACAAAAACCATCCCCCTTGAAAATATCTTCTATATCGAGAGCAGTAACCACAAAGTTATCCTCCATTTGACGGACGGCAAGTTCGTCTGCTACGCGAAAATCGGGGATTTGGAGACAGAGCTGCAAGGCCGGTTTTTCTGCGTCCACAAGGGGTATCTAGTGAACCTCTCCTATGTGGACGGCTACACCAAAACCGAAGTGAGCATGACAAACGGCGAGAAGCTGCTCATCTCCAAATACAAGTATCAGGATTTTGTCAAGGCACACCTCCACTTCCTGAAAAAGGGGGTGGGTCTGTGAGCGAGGCAGGGTTTGACATTTTTAATCAAGCTTTTCCAGCCGTTGTAGAACTGCTTTACGCAATCAGTCTGACCTTGTTTTTACACCCCTTTCTGGGGGAGCGCCGGGGGCTGAAAGCTGCCGCTGTGCTTGCGGGACATCTGCTCATCTCTCTGGTGTGGGACTGTTTCCCCGCACCGCAGGGTACATTCTCGCTGGTTGTGTCCGCACTGCTGGTGGTTACCGCACGCTTTCTTGGTCTAAAATGGGCTATGGCATTTTTACTGGGCCTGCTGTTCTGGAATACCAAAATTGCCAGCGCCTTAACGGTAGAGAGCCTGTTCTTCGCCGCGGAGCGCCTTCTGCCACAGCCCTTAGCCCCGCCGGAGGCCGTGTATCTGCACACGGTATTCCTGCTCACACTGCTGTTCCTGTCCCAGTTTGTCGTGCTGGGAATTATGCTTATATTCCTCCAGCGCCTGATAAAAAAGCGCAGGCTGACCCTACACCGCCGAGAGCTCTGCTATCTAAGCATCGTTCCGGCGGCGGGGGTACTGTTCGGGCAGGTGATATCAAATCTGCTTATCGAGGTCAAGAACGGCGTTTTGCTTGAACTCTACGAGCGCCACCCGGCATTTCTAGCAGTAGTACCGGCGCTGGCACTGCTGTTCTATGCTGGCTCATGCTTCAGTATCTCGTTCCAGCAGAGCATGGACGCGCTGAGGGAGGAGCGTGAGGTTCTGTTCGTGGAGCGTCAGCAGGCCCAGGCCATCCGGGAGCGCATAAATGAGATGGAGCGGTCCTATTCCCAGGTGCGGGGACTAAAGCACGAAATGCGCGGGCATCTTACCAACCTAAAGGGCCTGGCAAGTGCTGGCGAGTACGATGGCCTCGACGAGTATATCGCAAAAATGGACGGCAGCATCCGTGACTTTGAGGTGCCTTTTCAAACCGGCAATCCGGTCACAGATGTAATTGTCAGCAACACCGAGCGGAAGAGCTGGGTGCGCGCTTTCTGGTGGATTTTCACTATTTCTCTCTGAAAATATTGTAATCGAGAGAACACGCTGTTAGAATATTGTAGCTGATGGAAAACAAAATGTCAACAGGAACTCGAAAGGAGTGGTTGAAGAGAAACAGTCCTTTTTCAAAAGCCATAAGGAGCTTCCACTATTTTTAAATGCGAAAACGGTGGCGCAAGTGCTGGGAATCTCGATGGGGGGTACCTATGAACTACTACACCAAAAGGATTTTCCAGTGTTAAAAATCGGGTCACAGTTTGATGATAAGAAGTTTTATATTTGTGCTGTTATCGATCTGTTTGCCTGAAAAGTGATTGCCTATAGAATCGGTAAATCTAATAGCGCCCAGTTGATCAAGGGAACTTTCTGTGCGGCATATGAAAATCGAAAGCCAATAGGAGCGCCCATGTTTCACACAGATCGTGGTACAAACTATCGGGTGAAAACGTTTTGTGCTTATCTGAAGTCTCTAGGAGTTACGCAATCCTTTTCAAGAGTCCGTGCTCCATATAACAATTGCGTGATGGAGTCCGTCTTCTCCAACTTAAAAAGGGAAGAACTGTATAGATCAAAATACCATTCTGAGAATGATTTCAGAACGGCTGTGGATAAAATCTATGACTTCCCATAATGAGGAGCGGTCCCACGCCACGAATCAATACAAGACTCCTGCACAGAAGGAGTCTGATTTTCTCAGTAATTATGCGGGAGTAGGAGTGGAATAGAATTAGACATGGGGGGTGAATATTAGGCATTAAAACTTTTTGAGCAGCCATTCTAAAGTTTTTCGGTATATGTGTCCAAATTAGCGCGATAAAGTCCACGCCTGAATTCCTACGGAAAGTCTTGGAAAAATGGAAATCACCTACTGTTGTCCAAACCTTGGGAGTTCGGATTACAATAGGTGATTCACTTCCGGCCTACCTGGCGTAATCCACCGCCCGGCTCTCCCGGATCATATTTACCTTGATCTGCCCCGGATAGTCCAGATCCGTCTCGATCTTTTTGCAGATCTCCCGGGCCAGCAGCAGCATCTGGTCGTCGCTGACCGCCTCGGGCCGCACCATAATGCGCACCTCGCGGCCGGCCTGAATGGCGTAGCAGTTCTCCACGCCGTCGAAGGAGGAAGCCAGCTCCTCCAGCTTTTCCAGGCGCTTGATGTAGTTCTCCAGGTTCTCCCGCCTAGCCCCCGGCCTTGCGGCGGAGATGGCGTCGGCGGCCTGGACGATGCAGGCCACGATGGACTTGGCCTCTATGTCCCCGTGGTGGGCGGCAATGGCGTGCACCACCGCCTCGCTCTCCTTATAGCGCTTGCAGACCTCCACGCCGATCTGCACATGGGAGCCCTCCATCTCGTGGTCCAGAGCCTTGCCGATGTCGTGCAGCAGCCCCGCCCGCTTGGCGGCGTTGGGGTTCAGCCCCAGCTCCGAGGCGATCATCCCAGAAAGGAAGGAGACCTCCAGCGAGTGCTTTAAGACGTTCTGGCCATAGCTGGTCCGGTAGCGCAGGCGGCCCAAAAGCTTCACCAGCTCGTGGTGCACGCCGTTGACCCCGGCCTCCAGCACGGTCCGCTCGCCCTCCTGCTTGATGGTGGACTCCACCTCCCGGCGGGCCTTTTCCACGGTCTCCTCGATGCGGGTGGGGTGGATGCGCCCGTCGGAGATCAGCTTCTCCAGGGCCACCCGGGCCACCTCCCGGCGCACGGGCTCGAAGCTGGAGAGGGTGATGGCCTCCGGCGTGTCGTCGATGATCAGGTCCACGCCGGTCAGGGTCTCGATGGCCCGGATGTTCCGGCCCTCCCGGCCGATGATGCGGCCCTTCATCTCATCGTTGGGCAGGGGCACCACGCTGATGGCGGCCTCGGACACATGATCCGCCGCGCAGCGCTGAATGGCCACGGAGATGACCTCCCGGGCGATCTGGTCGCTGTCCTCTTTAATCTGCTGCTCGTACTCCCGGATCTTCACGGCCTTTTCGTGCACCAGCTCGCCCTCCAGGATGTTCAGCATGTACTCCTTGGCCTGCTCGGCGGTAAAGGCGGAGATCTTCTCCAGCATGTCGAACTGGCTCTTCTTCACCGCCTCGGCCTCTTTCAGGCGCTCCTCGGCCTTTTTGTTGCGCTGGTCGATCTGCTCCTCCTTGCGCTCCATGCTCTCCAGCTTGCGCTCCAGGCTCTCCTCCTTTTGCAGGTTTCTGCGCTCCTGGTGCTGGATCTCCTTGCGCCGGTCGGCAAGCTCCTTTTCCGATTCGTTTCTCAGGCGGTGTATCTCGTCCTTGCCTTCCAGCACGATCTCCTTTTTCCTGGCCTCGGCGGTCTTCACCGCGCTGCCCACGATCCGCTTGGCCTCCTCCTCGGCGGAACCAATGGTGGCTTCCGCCTGGTTCTTACGGTAGCGGATTCCCAGGAAAAAGCACCCGGCCCCCGCCGCCCCGGCGGCAAGCACGGCGATGACGATGCACAGCCATACAGGTATCTGGCCCAATCGGGCACCTCCTTCTCTCCTTCTCGCTATTTTCAACGAGTGAAACAAAATTTTGTAAGTGACGCTGGCCGGGTCAGGCCCAGAAGGGCCCCCGGCAAATGCATGGCTGCTTTTTTGAAAACCCGCCGGAAAACCGGCGCGGACGGAGCGCCGCCCCTCCCGGCCCGGGCCCGGCTTTCGAGGGGGCGGCCTTTCCCCGCCGCAGGATGGAGCGGGGAAGGGCCGCCTTCCTAAAAAACAGGCGCGGCTTGGAGAGACGATGCCCTGGAATTTATTCACTTTATATACTTTATTTTCTAGCTCTTTATGAAAAGAAGCGAAATGTATAAAAAATATATAAAAAAGCACCCCAGTGCACTCTACGTTTAATTGTAGTCCTACAGAGGCTTCTTGTCAAGAAATTTGTGAATATTTCTTTTCGGAACGGTGATTTTTCTTGACTTTTTTCCGTTTTGCGGGTATAATCCCCCTATAGCTTGTGAAATGCTGAGAAGAGGAAGCCCCGGCCAAGAGCGCTTCGGCCGGTTTCCCGCCCCAGAGAGCCCGCGCCGGCGGACCCTGGGAGGTCCGGCATGGGGCAGAAGGCGCGCGAGGCTGGGCGAAAAGGGCCCGCCCGCGTTCCGTCCCGCCCCAGGGCCTTCCATCCCCGGCTGAAAGCGTGGGCGGCGGGACGTGCCGGGGTACCGCCTCCGAGCAGCCGCTGGAAACCGGATCATCCGGGTTAAGGCAGGACGGGCGGCCCCGTTACCGGCCAGCAAGAGGAAGGGGCGCGGCCCCTTCGAATCCGGGTGGAACCGCGGTGCGCCTTAAATTTTACCCCATAAGGCCGCGTCGCCCCAGAGAGAACCGTTAGACAGATTGTTCTGCGGTTCGAAAGCTGGGGCGGCGTTTTTGTATTTATCGTGCGTTTACGATACTGCCGACCTGGCGGAAAGGAGAAAAGCTTATGATCACCATCGACTTGAAAGGCCAGCCCAAAGAATTCGAGGCGGGCGTAACCCCCGCCGAGGTGGCCAAGTCCATCGGCATGGGGCTCTACAAGTCCGCCTGCGCGGCCCGGGTAGACGATATGGTCTGCGACCTGCGCACGCCCCTTGTGGAGGACTGCGCCCTGGAAATCCTCACCTTCGACGACCCGGAGGGCAAAAAGGCCTATTGGCACACCGCCTCCCACATGCTGGCCCAGGCGGTGCAGCGGCTGTACCCGGGCACAAAGTTCGCCATCGGCCCGGCCATTGACAATGGCTTTTACTACGACTTCGAGCTGCCCGCCCCCATCTCCCCCGACGACCTGCCCAAGATCGAGGAGGAGATCAAGAAGATCGCCAAGGAAAACATCGAGCTCACCCGCTTCGAACTGGACCCTGCCGCCGCCATGGAGAAAATGGACGGCCAGGAGTACAAGCGGGAGCTGATCCAGGAGCACAGCGGGAACGGCGAGAAGATAAGCTTCTATGAGCAGGGGGACTTCTGCGACCTGTGCGCCGGGCCCCACCTGATGAGCACAGGCGGGGTAAAGGCCGTGAAGCTCACCTCCATCACCGGGGCCTACTGGCGGGGGGACTCCACAAAGAAAATGCTCACCAGAATTTACGGCATCTCCTTCCCCAAGGCAAGTCAGCTTGAGGAGCATTTACAGATGCTGGAGGAGGCCAAGAAGCGGGACCACCGCAAAATAGGCCGGGAACAGGGCCTCTTCATGCTCCGGGACGAGGGCCCGGGCTTCCCCTTCTTCCTGCCCAAGGGCATGGTGCTGAAGAACCTGCTTATCGACTACTGGCGGGAGGTCCACAAGAAGTACGGCTATATGGAGATAAGCACCCCCATCATGCTCAACCGCCAGCTCTGGGAGCGCAGCGGCCACTGGGAGCACTATAAGGACAATATGTACACCACCGTTATCGACGAGACAAATTTCGGCATAAAGCCCATGAACTGCCCCGGCGGTATGCTTGTTTACGCCAACGAGCCCCATTCCTACAGGGAGCTGCCCATGAGGGTGGGAGAACTGGGCCTTGTCCACCGCCACGAGCTCTCCGGCACCCTGCACGGCCTGTTCCGGGTGCGCTGCTTCACCCAGGACGACGCGCACATCTTTATGACCCCGGACCAGATGCTGGACGTTATCCAGGAGACCGTGCGCCTGTTTGACGAGGTATACTCCACCTTCGGCCTCAACTACACCATCGAGCTCTCGACTATGCCCGAGGACCATATCGGCACCGTGGAGGAGTGGGAGAGGAACCAGGATATATTAAAGCAGGCCATTACCGCCATGGGCAAGGACTTTGTGATAAACGAGGGCGACGGGGCTTTCTACGGCCCCAAGCTGGACTTCCACATAGCCGACAGCCTGGGCCGTACCTGGCAGTGCGGGACCATACAGCTTGACAGCCAGCTGCCCGAGCGGTTCCAGCTGGAATACACCGGCGAGGACGGCCAGAAGCACCGGCCCGTGATGATACACAGGGTGGTGCTGGGCTCCCTTGAGCGGTTCATCGGCGTTATCACCGAGCACCTTGCAGGGAAGTTCCCCCTGTGGCTCAGCCCCGTGCAGGCGGTGGTGCTGCCCATCTCCGAGCGCCACCACGCCTATGCCCAGGGCCTGGCGGCCCAGCTGGAAAAGGCCGGCCTGCGGGTGGAGTGCGACCTGCGGGCGGAGAAGACCGGCTACAAGATCCGGGAGGCCCAGGTGCAGCAGATTCCCTATATGCTGGTGGTGGGCGACAAGGAGATCGAATGCGCCGGGGTCTCGGTGCGCCACCGGAAGGACGGCGACCTGGGGGCCATGAGCGCCGGGGAATTTATAGAAAAGGCCAAGGCCGAGATCGAGAGCCGGGAAATCAAATAAACGCAAAGACGAGGGCGGTCCCGGCGGCGGGGCCGTCCTTTTTTAAATATTTTTTCAGAATTCCGTGACCCCGCCCCCACAAACAGCGCTACAATGTGTGATGGCCATTGTTTGAAAGCATGGGGACACGGTATCGTTCATGCGGTTTTAGAGCTTGTGGCGGGGGATGCCGGATGGGCAAAACACGACCCGCTCAGTCAATGCTCAACACCTGTGAATACTGGTTCTTAAAGCGCCTTGACGATAGCATGGCGATGCAGGGGACAGATTAGGGCAGGGACAAGGGCAGAGAAACCCCCGGCGAGGGATGCTGGTCCCCAGTGGGGACCAGCATCGACCGAAGCGGCAGCTGAGAATTCCCTCTGAAAATCTCCACTGGAGATTTTCATTCACCCTTCCTGCGCTGTTTTCTCAGGAAGAGGGATTAAGGTCGCTGGGCTCTGCCCCGCACCCCGCCACTTTTAAAAAAGTGGACAAAATTTTTAAACGTTTGACGGGAGTGGTAAGAGGCAGTTTGGCGCTCGGTTTGAGGCTTTTACCAGGCCGCAAGCGGTTGTGACGGACAATCATCAAGCCCCAAACCGATCGCTAAACTACCTCCTACCTCCCCACCCAAACGTGTAAAAGTTCTTGAAGATTCTTAAGAAACTTCTTTCAAGAAGTTTCTTAAGCCGCCGGAGGCGACCTTTAGGAAGGAGGATGATCAATGGAAAGGAGCATGGATTGGAATATGGAGGATGAAGAGATCGTGGCGCTGTTTGTGCAGCGGAATCAGGAGGCCATTGGCCAGACCGCCGGAAAATACGGCGCGCGGCTGCGGAGCCTGGCCAACAGCATCCTAAAAGACCCGCCCGCCGCCGAGGAGTGCGAGAACGACACCTACCTACAGGCCTGGAACTCCATTCCGCCCCACCAGCCGGGAGGCTACCTGTACCCGTTTTTGGCCAAGATCACCCGGCACCTGGCCCTGGACGTATGCAGGAGCCGCGGCCGGAAAAAGCGCGCCGCGCCCCTGAGCCAGCTGACCCGGGAGATGGAGCAGTGCATCCCGGACCCCAGCGACACCCAATGCCAGGTGGACGGGGTGCTGCTGGCCCAGGCTGTGGGGGACTACCTGCGCACCCTGCCGGAGCAGCGGCGGAACCTGTTCATCCGGCGCTACTGGTACCTGGACTCCATCGCCAGCGCGGCAAAGCGCTTCGGCATGAGCCAGAGCGCGGTGAAAACCACCCTGTTCCGGGTGCGGGCCGGACTAAAAGACTATCTGATAAAGGAGGGCTACGATTTATGAGAGGCAAGGAATTTTTGGATAAGATGGAGCTGCTGGACCCGGAGCTGGTCCAGGCGGCGGCAGCGGAGCCGGAAAAGCCCACCCGCCGGCAGGCGGTCATGAGCTTTCTCACCGGCAGCCCCCCTGCCGAGGATTTGACGGACGCCGGCCAGGAGCCCCCTCCGGCCCGGTGGAGCGTGGGCGGCTGGGTAGCCGCGGCCCTGTGCCTGTGCGTGGCCCTGCTGCCCATCCTTCTCACCAACGGGGCCAGCCTGTTCGGGCTGGCCGGGGCCTCCCAGAACGAGGCCAGCCAGTACGCCCGGTATCAGGACTGGAGCGAGGGCTTTGACCCGGCGGATTATTTCAAGTTCAACCCCGAGGCCAACCAGGGCCTGACGGGCATCTACCTGGCGGACGGCCTGAACAGCGGCAGCCGGGCCTATGACGGCTTTCTCGTGCTGGACCCGGACGACCCGGACCAGCTCTCCTTCACCCGCTGGCTGAACAACACCCGCACCGCCCCGCTCCTGCCCACCCAGTACCTTTACTGCGGGGCCAGCTTCCAGGGGGACCAGGCCAAAGAGGTCCGGTTCCTTTGGGAGGACGTGAACCCGGATGACGGGGAATACACCTGGGACAACATCTATGTGGTCGCCAGCGCCAAAAAACAGGCCTGGGAGAAATTTGAGGAGTACGCCCAGTCCAGCCAGAGCGAGACCGTCACCCGGCGGGACGGGGTGGACATTCGCGCCGTAGGCCGGCCAGGCTATGAGAAAGCCCTGTGGTTCCAGAAGGACGGAGCCTGGTACAAGGTTTACGGCGACCCGGACGTGACCGCCGAAGCCCTGGGCCGGGTGGTGGACTGGCTCTGGACCGGCGAGGCCCAGCCGGACCGCTTTGACAAGGCCGAGGGCGACGTCTATCAAGTGGAAGAATGCAAAAAGGACCTGGAAAAGCTGGTGGAGGAGATTCCCCTTGGGGCATACATTCCCACCGACTCCCGCTGGTGCCCGGCCATGAGCGACGCGGTGCTCACCCGCGTTAACGGGACGGAAATCGACGCGCAGGTGAACTATGCGCCCCACCCGGGCAAGCTGCTGGACCATTGGCAGGTCTATCTGCCCAACGACCTCCACCAAGTCGGGGAGTATACGGAGGAGCGCGTCCTGGGCTATCTGGACGAAGTCACCGAAGAACAGGTGCAGGACTATGTGGCCGCCCGCGCCAAGGAAAAGGCGAACCTGCTGGCCTTCCGCTGGGGGGCCTACTATGTGGAGGCCTGGTACCAAAACACCGGCGACACGGCCAAGGATATCTGGGAGCTGCTCTGCTACCTGCGGGACGAGATGGGCGCGCCTAACGAGCTGCTGTTCGAGCAGAGCTATGCGGAGGGCATGAACCCCGAGGACCTGTTCCAGCATGAGGACACGGGGATCAGCTCCAACGCCACGGGAGACTATTTCCTGCCTCCCGCAGGAGAAACAATGGAGGACCAAGTCTATTTCAGCACTCTGGCGGACCCGCTGGACTCCCAGCCTTTCCCGCCCCTTCCCGCCGATTCCTTCCAGTGCTACGGCTACTTTGACCAGTCCGGCGGGCTGCAGAAGCTGCTGGTCCTCTGGTACAAGGAGGAGCCCGAGGCCATCACAGGCGGCAGCCAGTCCATTTTCTTGAGCTGCGGGCCTGGCAAGCAGGATTTCTCCGCCCTCACCCGGGAAGGCCAGAAGTCCGGCATGACCGTTACGGACATGAACGGGACCAAGGTCTATGCCGTAGGCGGCAAAGCCAGCGCCAAGCTTCTGGCTTTCCAGAAGGAGGACAGCTGGTATGTGCTGCAGGGCGATATCGGTGCGCGGATAGAGGATATGGCCCTAATCGTGTCCCAGCTTCTGAGCCAGTCCGTGGACTTCAGCCTCTTTGCCCGGGAAAAGGGCTATACCTACTCCCACCTCAACCTGGACGAAACCACAGACGACCCAGAGGCAAAGAAAGCGCTGGAAAACTGTCCCTTTGTGGAGCGGATCCCCTCTTGGGAGGAGTTCCTGCCCGAAGTTACGGGCATGAGCCTGTGCCAGCGCAAGAGCCCGGAGGGCACGGAGGACGTGGAGCTTTCCCTGTCCCTGGCAATCCAGGAGGAACCCGGCAAGTTTATTCAGGGCGTGGATGTTTTCACAAGCAGCGACATGCGTTTCTTGAGCCCCCGGGAGAAAGAAGCCATCGTGGATATGGGCGTTTACAGCGCCCTGCCCAGCCTGGATGAGCAGAGGCGGTATATCCAGGACAACTGTGGGCTGTCCATCTACCGCAGCGGCCTGCTGGTGCTGGACTTCGGCGGCACGTATATGCAGCTTTGCCTTAACGGGGAGGCGGAGATCGACAAGATTTCCGATGAATCTATGGGGAACATTTTGACCATGCTGGGGGCTTTCAACGAGGCGCAGGCCGAGCGCCTGGCGCAGCAGCGCCACGAGACCTGGCGGAAAGCCCTGGGCGCTTTGGGCTTCGCCCAGCCGCCCTTAGAGGACCTCACCCTGAGCAACCACCCCGCCGGCGGCAAGGACCCCGCCTTTGACCTGGCCGCCCTGCCCACGGTAAGCCTCCAGGACATCGAGGCTTACCTGAACGGCGGCCCGCCTACCGTGGAGGTGGACGGGGAGACCAGAAAGCTCCTTTCCTTCCAGTGGGGCGAGTCCTATGCCTCCGCCATCGTCCGGCCCGGGGCCAGCGTGGAGGATATCTACACCCTGCTCAGCCGGGTGCGGAACATGACCTCGGCGGAAAGCCTGGGGAATGTGTTCACCATGGGCTCCGCCAGCGCCATGACCGTCAGCCCGGAGCTGGCGGAGGCCCTGCCGGACCTGTTCCAGCACACGACCCCTCTGGGCGCGCCAGTGGATTGGCCCATCCCGGTGGAGGACGCGGTGAACGTATGGGCGCGGGATACCTTTGAGGGCTTTGAGTGGAAGCTCAAGACCATCCATGTTATGGACCTAAACAAAGACCAAGATACCATGCTGGCCAGCGTGCACTATCTGGTGAAGTCCAACAGCCCCGGTTCGCTCCAGAGCGCGGCCCTGAACGTAACCGAGGCCGGAGAAGACGGCTGGTACTATGTGGGCTGGCAGATGGTGCTAGAAAAGCAGAGCGGCGGCTCCTGGAAGGTGGCGGAAGCCGGCGGGGGCATGGGCATTGAGGACTCCGCGCTCAGCCCGTAAAGCCCGCCCCTCCGGGGAGCGGCCAAAGGTTCGAAGACACGTGGGGAGGCCTCCCGCAAGACCTCGAGGCTCTTCCTCAAACGCCGCGAGGGGCCGATCGTGAATGAACTTTAGGACCAGCAAGGCTGCCAGGTTTAAACGCCTCTTTTGAACCGAATCAGCCACCGGCGCCCCTTGACCGCGCACCTTTGCCGCCATTATTAGACAGAGGGGTAATATAAACCCGCTAAAATTCGCGAAGCCCGCTGGGAAGCAGTTGCTTTCCGGCGGGCTTTTGTTTATAATGAGACTCATAACACAATGTAGGGGGACCGCTCCATGGAACTGACCGTACGGAAAGTCCGGCTTAGCAGCGCGGACATAAAACGCATTTATTTGGAGGCCTTTCCCCCAGAGGAGCGGATGTCCTTTCCCCTCATGGTGGCAATGTCGAAGCTGTGGAACACGGAGTTTTGGGGCTTTTACGATAACGGCCTCCCCTGCGGGCTGATCTATTTGGCCACTGGCCGGGACACGGTATTTGTAATGTTTCTTGCGGTGGACCGGCCGCTTCGGTCAAAAGGCTATGGCCGCGCCATCCTGCGGCAGATGCGGGCGCGGTATCCCGACAAGAAAATGATCGTCTCCATTGAGCCTTGCAGTGGGAACTCCCCCGGCCTTGCGCTGCGGAAACGGCGCAAGGCCTTTTATCTTAGGAACGGCTACGCGGAAACCGGCTATCAAATGAGGTTAGGCGGCGTGGAGCAGGAAATCCTGATTGCAAACGGGAGTTTTTCCACAAGGGAATTCCGCCTCTTCCTGGCGCTTTACAGCTTTGGCGCGGCGTGCCCTAGGATATGGAGGGTAGGCTAGGGCGTGTTCACGCCCCCTGCCGGGCCAGCCCCACGCCCGCTTCCAGAAAGCGGTCCCGTTTTTCTCCAAAATCCTCGTTGCCCCAGGCCCAGGCCGGGGAGTCCGGACCCATCGGGTGCTTGTCCGAGGCCATCAGCGCTACCGCCGAGGCCATGCCATAGTAGTTGCACACGCTTACCACGGCCGAGGCCTCCATGTCCACCCCGGCATACCCCAGGGAGCGCCAGCGGGCCTCCTTATAAAAGGTCTGCCGGTATACCGCGTCCGTGGTCACGGTATCCTCCCGCAGCGCCCGCAGGCCCGCCCCCGCGAAGGCCTCCGCCAGCTGGCCAAAGCCCCAGGGGCTTTGGGGCCGGACGGCTTCCGGGTCCGGGAAGTAATGCCAGGAAGCGCCTTCCTCGCACAGCAGCCGGGCCGGGACCAGCACATCCCCCACCTGGACCGCCTCGCCGAAGGCCCCGCACAGGCCCAGCAGGAAGACTTCCTCCGTACCCAGGGCGTGCAGGGTCTCGATGGTGCAGGCGGCTTGGGGCGCGCCCCGGCCTCCATCCAAAAAGCACAGGCCCTCCCAGCCCTCTACCGCCAGCACCGGCGTGTGGGTGATGAAGCCCGGCAGGCGCGGGCAGATCGTCTGGGTGGGAAAGCGCTCCTCCAGCCAGGGCAGGCCCCGGCCCAGGCAGAAAGCCACCGCCCGCCGGGGCAGCCGGGGGGATTTTTCCTGCACATGCTTGCTCCTTACATGCTCCTCCGCGGTAAAAACCGGCCGCGTCCGGTCGTCTTCAAAGCACCACTTGGCCATGTTCCGCCTCCTTCAGCCTGTCCTTTAACAATGCCAGCTCCTCCGGCTTCTCCCAGGGCTCGCCATGGCCCCCCAAGGCCCAGCGGTAGTCCAGGCCGGAAAGAAATTGGATAAACGCCCGCAGCCTCTTGGGGTCGTACTGCCCGCCGTTGTCGTAATAGTCCCCGCTCTCGCCGTCTCCCACAGCCAGGGCTTTTTCTTCCGGAATATACACGAACAGCCCGTCCCGGGAGTGGGGCGAGTCCCGCCGGAGGATCTGGCAGGAGACGCCGCCCAGGTCCACCGTAAGCTCCCCCGCCAGCTCCATCTCAGCGGGGATGACCCGTATGGCCTCCGGGCCGCCGTATTCCCGGCGGATGCAGGCCGCGCAGGCTTCGATGTCCTCTCCGGTTTCCAGGCGCTTTTCTATGGAGGCGGGATCCCAGCGCCAGGCGGCGGCCCGCCGAAGCTTCTCGTTGGCGGCGGCGGAGGCCGCGGTAAGCCCCGCCGCGGCGCTCAGGCCGAAGCTGTGGTCCCAATGCCAGTGGGTGACGACGGTTAGGTCCGGCAGGCGCAGGCCCGCCGCCCTGAGCGCCCCATAGAACTCCTCCACATGCGCCGGCGAGTTGCCCGCGTCCACCGCAAGGCTTTTCCGGTCCCCCCTGACGTAATAGAGAAAGGGCCGGTCCCGCCCGGTGATATCCTCCCCGGGGAGATAGAAAATCCGGTCCGTCAGTTTTTTTAGCATCCCGCATCCCTCCTAAAATAGAAATCTTCCGCTTCCGGCAAGCGCGGCTCTAGGCGCGTTTCCTATAACGCGTAATGCGCCCGCACGGAACCGGTACACGCCGCCTTGCCCTTGACGGCGATCTTCTCCACGGCGGCAAAGAGCTTTTCTTCCGGGACGCCGTGGTCAGAGAAGCAAGCTTAAGTAGACTCCACCAGCCCCCGGTAAATCTCCGCTTTCCGCAGGCCGGTCTCTTTAGCCGCGCTTCTGGCCGCCTCGCTGGGGGATTCCCCGGCCTCCACCCGTTCCCGGGCCAGGCCGATGGCGTCCTCCAGGGTGTAGGCCTCCTCTATGGGGGCCGGTTCCGCCCCGGCGACCACCAGCACGTACTCCCCCCGGGGCTCGTGCTCCCGGTAGTGGGCGGCAGCCTCCCCCAGGGTGGTCCGCCACACCTCCTCGTGGATCTTGGTCAGCTCCCGCACCACGGCGACCCGCCGGTCTTCCCCGAACAGCTTTTCCAGGTCCCCCAGGGTCCGCCGCAGCTTGTGGGGGGCCTCGTAGAAAATCATGGTGCGGGTCTCGGCCTCTAGCTGGGCCAGGTGCTCCCGCCGCCCGCGCTTGTTCATGGAGAGAAAGCCCTCGAAGGTAAAGCGCCCCGTGGGCAGGCCGCTTACCGCCAGGGCCGAAATGGCGGCGGTGGGGCCGGGCACCACATAGACCGGAATGCCCTCCCCCGCGCAGGCGGCGATCAGGGTCTCCCCCGGGTCCGAGACGGCGGGCATGCCCGCATCGGACACCAAGGCGCAGGTCTCCCCCGCCCGCAGCCTAGCTAAAATGGCCTCCCCCCGGCTGAGCTTGTTGTGCTCAAAATAGCTCAAAAGGGGCTTGTGGATGTCGAACCGGGCCAGCAGCCCCCGGGTGACCCGGGTGTCCTCCGCGGCGATGAAGTCGGCCCCAGCCAAGGTCTCCCGGGCCCGGGGGGAGAAGTCGCCCAGGTTGCCAATGGGCGTGCCGACCACGTAGAGCGCGCCTTTTTCCAGCATGTCACGGCCTCCCTTTCCAATAGTCTCCGTAAACCTTCCGCAGCTGGGGCGAGTCCGCCCCCGTTTCGTCCCGCAGCAGCAAAGTGGGCTCCGCCGCCAGGCCGGGCCGCCCGCCCCGGCGGCATTCCAGCAAAAACAGATAGGGCGGGCGGGTCTGGTCCAGCTGCACCAGCCGCAGGCGCTTGGGCTCCAGGCCCGTGTCGCGGAACAGGGCCAGCGCTTCCGCCAGCCGGGGCACGGGCAGGCACAGGCACAGCCGCCCGCCGGTCTTCAAGGCATAGCGGCCGCACTGGGCCAGGAGCTCCAAGCTCAGGGCCCCCTCGTGCCGGGCCAAGGCCCGCTCCCGCCCCTGGCTTTGGGCCCCGCTGCCCAGGGGGTAGTAGGGCGGGTTGCAGGCCACCCGGTCCAGGCCCTGGTGGGGCAGCAGGGTTTTATAGTCCCGCAGGTCGCCCCGCAAAGGCTCCACGGCCCCTTCCAGGCCGTTTTCCGCCACGGAGCGTTCCAGCAGCCGGACCGCCTCCTCCTGTACCTCCACCGCCCGCACATGGGCGGGCCGGCCCCACAGGCGCCACAGCAAGGCCACGCCCCCGCACCCGGCCCCCAGGTCGGCGCAGCGCTCTCCCGGGCGGGGCAGGGAGAAGCGGGCCAGCAGCAGCGTGTCGGTGGTCAGGCGGTGGCGGGGGCTGGTCAAAATCCTCCCCCCGCCCAAAGGCTCCCAGCGTTCCATAGGCGTTCCCTCCCGGCATACAGAAAGCGGAGCCCGAAAAGACCTTCCAGGCTCCGCTTTTCCGCGTTTTGAAAGCTTTTGCCAATGCTGGCTTAGCCCTCCTGGGGCGCGCCCACCGGGCACACGCCAGCGCAAGCGCCGCAGTCCAGGCACTTGTCCGGATCGATTACGTACTTGCCGTCCCCTTCGGAGATGGCATCGGCGGGGCACTCTCCGGCGCAGGCGCCGCAGGCAATGCATTCGTCGTTGATGGTATAAGGCATGAGGAACACCTCCATGTAATTTCAGCGGGCCCCGCTGGGCCGCGCTTCTGTCTCTATTCTAACATATTTTCGTGAAATTGCAACTGTTTTCAGCGCCCGGCCGCCGGATTTTTTTGGAATCTCCAGGCCCGCCGCTTTATTCCAGGTTCTTAAGCTGCTCCAGCTCCTGCTTGTCCACCTTTACCCGGCCGTCCTTGAGGACCTTCACCTGGTCCGCGGTGTAGACCTTGGGCGCGGCCTCCGGGTCCTTGTCCAGGCGCACGGTAAGCCGCCGGGTCAGAAGGTTCTGGTCGATGACCACGCCCTTGCCGTCCGGGGTGGAGACGATGGCGTTCACCTTGGGCGTGGTGCGCAGTAGGTCCTGATAGGCCTCCTGCTCGTACTTCAGGCAGCACATCAGCCGCCCGCAGGCCCCGGAAATCTTCACCGGGTTCAGGGAGAGGCCCTGCTCCTTGGCCATTTTAATGGAGACCGGCTGGAACCCCGCCAAAAAGGAACCGCAGCAGAAGGGCCTGCCGCAGACGCCCATGCCGCCCAGCATCTTGGCCTCGTCCCGCACGCCGATCTGCCGAAGCTCGATGCGGGTGCGGAACAGGCCCGCCAGGTCCTTGACCAGCTCCCGAAAGTCCACCCGGCCGTCGGCGGTAAAATAGAAGAGGATTTTGCTGTTGTCAAAAGTGTATTCCACCTCCACCAGCTTCATTTCCAGGCCCCGGGCGGCAATGCGCTTTTCGCAGGCCTTAAAGGCGGATTTCTCCTTGCGGTGGTTTTCCTCCACCTGCTTTAGGTCCTCCGGAGTGGCCCGACGGATGAGCTTGCGCAGGGGCTGAATAATGGCCGAGTCCCGAATCTCCCGGTTCTCCATGGCCACCTCGCCGCACTCCACGCCCCGGGCGGTCTCCACAATGGCCATGTCGCCCCGCCGGAGCTTCTCCTCCCCCGGGTCAAAATAGTACACCTTGCCGGTGCTTTTAAAGCGTACGCCTATCACTTCTGCCATTCTTTTTCTCCTAAAAACCACAAAAATTTCTTGCACGCCTTGCGGTGGGCAAACGCGCGCGCCTAGCGGCGGGCACACGCGCGTGAGGGCGCGGGGGGAAGGGCTAGGTTGGTTGCCCGCGAGTTAGCTAAGTGCGAAAGGTAAGAGACTATAGACCTACCTAAGGCAAGATGAGAAACCGCCCCCTCCCCACCCAGCACCCTCGCGGGCAGAAAAGTCTACGTTTAACACAAAATCTAGCACGCGCGTTTACCCACCGTGAGGTGCGTGTGCCCACCGCTAGGTGTGCGATGCCAGGCGGGCGCAGAACCAGGTGAGCAGCAGGGCGGGGTTGGCGTTGCGGTCCAGCTTTTCCCGGCATTCCTCCGCCAGGTCCGGCAGGCGGACCAGCCGCCGCATGGGCAGGGCGCAGAGCCTTTCCACCGCGGGCCCCGCGCCGCTGAGAAGCTCCCGCCCCCCCGTGCGCATGGCGCAGGCGTCCCGGAAAATCAGGGAGAGCCGTTCCAAGGCCTCCCGAAACAGAGCCCGGTCCTTTTGCAGGGGCGCTGCCGCGGCCAGCAGCCGGTGCCCCCCAGGGGAGAGCATGGCCCCCGCCATCTCCACGGCTATGGCAAAGGCCTGGCCCGCCCGGCCCCCCTCCAGCTCCTCCAGCATCCGGCCGATGTTCCCCCCGCACAGCGCGGCCAGCTCCTCCGCCCGGTCCGCCGCCTCGGGCCTGTGCTCTTTCAGCCAGCGGGCCGCGTCCTCCATAGGCGGGGGACGCAGGGTGAAGATCTGGGACCGGGAGCGGATGGTGGGCAGCACCGCCTCGGCGCTGGGGCAGAGCATGAGGAAGACCGCGCCCTCGGGCGGCTCCTCGATGAGCTTGAGCAGGGTGTTCTGGGCGGCGGGTAAAGTGCGGGGGCCAAAGTCTACAATGTAGATATTGTAGTCCGCCTCCTCCGGCATCCGGTAGGCATCCCCCAGCATGTCCCGCACAGCCTCCACCGAGAGGGAGCCGCTGGCCCCGCCCCCCCGCAGCCGCCGGATATCCGGATGGGACCCGGCCAGGGCCCGCAGGCAGCTGGGACATTGGCCGCAGGGGGCGCGGGGCTTGTCCCGGCAGACCAGGGCCTGGGCGGCAAGGCCCGCCAGAGTCTTTTTGCCGCAGCCCCGCTCCCCCTGAAAAATGACCGCATGAGGAAAACGCCCCGCGGCAAACGCGGCGCGCAGTCCCTCCTTGACGCTTTCATTCCCTAAAAAGCCGGGAAATTCCATCAAACCTTCTCAAACCGGTCCACATTGAGCACGAAGATGGTGGACCCGCCCACCGTGACCTCCACGGGGAAGGAGGAATACATGCCCACCTCCATGTTGGAGGAGTGGGGCACGATCTGGGTGCGGCGGCTGCTGTACTTGGCGATGATGCCGATGACCTCGTCCACCTTGCCGTCCTCCACGCCGGAGATAAAGGTGGTGTTGCCCGCCATCAAAAAGCCGCCGGTGGTGGCCAGCTTGGTGACGGAAAAGCCTTCGCGGGTCAAAGCGGAGGACACGGCCCCGCTGTCGTCGTTGCTGACAATGGCTAGGATCAGTTTCATAACATATCGTCCTTTGCAGGGGTATTTTTAATACGCTGAAAACCGGTGACCGGCGCAGGGCAGAGCCTTTTGTTCTATGGACCGTACAAATCTAAGCATGCGCCTTAGATATAGTATAACATATTTTAAAAGAAAATGCCAGACCCGAATGAACATTTCGCGCTGTGCAAATTTTACATAAAATCCTTGCTTTTTTTGACATCCTTGGCAAAACAGAAGAGGGCGAACAGGTTTGGCAGGGCCATAAGGCCGTTGAAGGCGTCCCCCAGCTGGAACACATGCTCCAAAGGCAGCAGGCACCCGGCCAGGGCCGCGCCCGCCGCCAGGGCCGGATAAAGCCGCCGCAGAGGGCCCTTTGCCAGGTAGTAAAGGCCCTCCCGGCCATAGCAGCACCAGGCCACCACCGTGGCCAGGGCAAACAGGGCCGTGCAGGTGGAGACGGCCCAGTCCCCGGCCGGGCCCAGGGCGGCCCGGTAGGCATAGAAGGTCAGCTCCGCGCCCTCCAACTGGCGGGGCGGCATGCTGCACAGAATGCACAGGCCCGTAACGGTGCACATCACGGTGGTGTCGGCAAATACCTGGAAAATGCCCATGCGGCCCAGCTCCTCGGGGCTGTGGCCCTCCACGCCCTGGTAGGCGAAGGCCGAGCTGCCCAGGCCCGCCTCGTTGGTGAACACCCCCCGGGAGATTCCCGCCCGCATGGCCAGGAGCATCCCCGCGCCGCCCCCCAGCCCGGCCCGCAGGGAGAAAGCCCCCTGGAAGACCCTTTGCAGGGCCCCGGGCAGGTTGGCCCGGAAGACCCAGAGCACCCCCAGGGAGGCGGCAAAGAACAGCAGGCTCATGGCGGGCACCAGCTTTTCCGCGATCCTTCCGGCGGAGCGCAGCCCTCCCCGGGCCACAAAAAACACCAGCGCCCCCGCGCCCAGGGCCGTGGCCCACGGGGGGACGCCCAGGCTGGAGCAGGCGGAGGCCAGGGCGTTGGTCTGGACCATGCCCCCCATGCCCAGAGAGGACAGGCAGCATCCCAAAGCGTAGACGGCGGCCAGTGCCCCGCCGTATTTTCCCGCCTTTTCTATGTAGCACAGGGGCCCGGCCGCTTTCGGGCCGGGGCCCCGCCGGAACCGGGCGGACAGGTAGTTCTCCGCGTAAACCGTCATCATGCCAAGGCCGGCGGAGGCCCACATCCAAAAAAGGGCCCCGGGCCCCCCGGCGGTCAGGGCCGTGGCCACGCCCACGATGTTCCCCGTGCCGATGGACCCGGCCAGGGCCGTGGCAATGGCCCGGAATCGCCCCTTGCCCTGCCCCCGCCCCAGGGCCGCGCCCATCCAGCGGCCAAAGCCCCGCAGCTGGAAAAACGCGCTGGAATAGGAAAAGGACGCCCCCGCCGCCAAAATCAGCAAAAGCACGTGCCAGCCCCACAGGGCCCCGCCCAGCAGGCCCAAGGCCCGGTCAAGCATGGGGGGACTCTCCCAGAAAATCTGCCGCGGCCCGGGCCAGCGCGGCGGCGATGGCCTCCACATTGTTCACCAGCCAGGCCTCGTCCTGGGGATTGTCGTGATAGCCCAGCTTCACCAGCAGGGCCGGGGCCTTGGAGGTGCGCAGCTCCTCGGGGGCCGGGGTGGGGGCGGACTCCACCAAGCCGGGCTCCGGGTACACGGACTTGATGGCCTGGGTGAAAATCTCCGCCGCGCGCTTTCCGGCCTCGCTGTAGGCGTAATAGTAGACCTCGGCCCCTTTGATCTTGGCCTCGATCTCCTGGGGGGCGGCATGGCTGCGCAGGGTCAGGACGAGGCCGCAGCCTTCGTCCCCCGCAGGCCCGTGGTCCACGCCCCAGCTTTCCAGCTTCGGGCCCATGGCGGCGGCGATGCGGGACATCCAGTAGGCCTCGTGGCCCCCGTTGGGATAGGGGTCCGGCCGGGTGGAGGGCGTCAGGCATACTTTTGGCATAGGGACACGTCCTTTCTCTTTTTATGTATTACCACTCAGCCAACGGTGACAAGCATACGCGGTCAAGGGGCGTTAGCTGAGTGATGGTTTTTACTCACCCCAGCCCCAGCTTCCCCTCGAAAAACTCCTTCGCGCTCATTCCCGTGGGCCTTAGATACCGCCCCATTCCATACAGCGACTCCGGATCCCGGGTCACCTTTGCCGTCTTCTCCCGGCAGGTCATGGTGGCGGCGAAGCCCAGCTTTTTCACAATGCCCGGACTGGCCTTGCTCATGGCCCCAAAGGGGTACACAAAGGCCTGCGGGGCCTTGCCCAAATGGGACTTGACGGCCTCCTGCGCCCTGCCCAGGTCCTCTGCCAGCAGCGCCTCATACTGGGCGTCCGTCTCCCCGGGCTTTTGCCCGGCTCCCTCCCGGCCCCCCCGGTTGGCATGCAGGTTGTAGCTGTGGTTCTGCACCTCCACCAGGCCCGAGTCCGCCATCTCCTTCAGCTGGTCCCAGGTGGCGTGGGTATAGTAGGCGTTGGTCTCGCCGGTTTCCGTGTATTGGTCCGCGTACCGGCCGATGGGCGAAATGACGAACTTGCACTGATACTTCTGGGCCAAAGGGAACGCATAGAGATAATTATTATAATACCCATCGTCAAAAGTCAGCAGAATGGGCTTCTCCGGCAGGCTGCCCCCCTGGGTGTAGGCGATCAAATCCTCCACCAGAATGGTGGTGTAGCCGTGCCTTTTCAGATAGAGAAGGTCCTGTTCAAACTCCGCCGGGGAGACGACGTACCGGCCGTGGTAGGCCTCGTCCTTAAGCAGGGCGTGGTACATCACAATGGGCACCTCCACCGGCTTCTCCATGGCGCTGACGCCGGCCGCGGCCGCCGCGCCCAAAACCAGTGCCGCCGCGCCCAGGGCCAGGGCCCACAGGTTCAGCCGGACCAGAAGGAAAGGGCGCTTTCCCTTTTTTCCCACGCTTTCCCCTCCTTACTATGTTCCGCTATCCCTATTTATAGTCGCGGAAAGAGAAAATTATTCTGGAAAAGCCTATGGAAAACCGCGGCGGAACATGGTATAATGGCGGAAAAGCGCCGGCGGCTTTCCGGGCCCCGGCGGAAAATTTTCATGCTTAGGAGGACCGGCCGTGGAAAAGGCCTTATATGTCAGCGACCTGGACGGCACCCTGCTGAACCGGCAGAGCCGCCTGTCCCCCTTCACCCAGCGCGCCCTGAACCAGCTGCTGGAAAAGGGGGTGCTCTTCACCTTTGCCACGGCCCGGTCCTGGCGCTCGGCCCATGTGGCGGCCCAGGGCCTCTCTCCGTCCCTGCCCTGGATTATCCGCAACGGCGCGGCTTTCTCCGATGGCAGAACCGGCGCCCGGACCCGTGAGGCCTTTTTCACCCACGCCCAGCGCGAGGAAATTCTGCGCCGCTGCGCCGGCCTGGGCCTTTGGCCTCTGGTCTATGGCATGCTGGATGGGGAGGAGAAGGTGTTCTACCTGAACAGCGCCCCCCGGCACCAGGGCATGGCCCATTATATTGACAGCCGGCAGGGGGACAAGCGTCTAACCCCTGTGGACAGCTGCCAAGCCCTTTTACAGGGCGGGACCTATTATTTCAGGTTTATTCACGCCAAAGCAGCCCTTGCCCCTCTCTGGGAGGAGCTGAGAGACCTGCCCTGGCTGAACCTGACCTTTCAGCAGGAGCTCTACCGCCAGGAGTACTGGCTGGAGATTACCTCGGAAAAAGCCACAAAGGCCCAGGCGGCTCTGCGGCTGAAAAAGGAGCTGGGCTGCTCCCGCCTGGTAGCCTTTGGGGACGCCATGAACGACCTGCCGCTGTTCGCCGCGGCGGACGAGAGCTACGCCGTGGCCAACGCCCTGCCGGAGGTCAAGGCGGCGGCAACGGCCGTGATTGGAAGCAACGAGGAAAACGGGGTAGCCCGGTTCCTCCTACAGAGGATGGGGGAAATGAATGTATGAAAGCGATGATAACGCTGCTGCGCGTGATCTTGGTGGGAATCTGGGGCTTGGCGCTGGCGGTTAGCCTGGGCCTCTATTTTGACGGGCATACCCCGCCCCGGCTTCCGGGCGGTTATGCCCCCTGGACCGTGGCGGACGGAGCCATGGAGCCCAGCTACGCCTCGGGCGACCTGGTCATCTTAAACATGGAGCAAGAAGCCCAGCCCGGAGACGCGGTGTTGGCACGCGGCGAAAACGGTCTGGCCCTGAGCCGCATCATCGGCACGGTGGAGGGGCAGTTCATTTTGCGGGCCGACGGCGGCGGGGACAGCGTTCTGGCCTGGTCCTCGGAGGTGGAGGGCGTGTGCCTTACTTACCTGCCCGGCTGCGGGGCCGCGGCGGAGTTTCTGCAAAGCCTGCCGGGCATCCTCCTGGTGTGCCTGGGCGGGCTGGCGCTGTTCCTTCTGCCGGAGCTCCTGTTCCGAAAGGACCGGGCCCCGCGCAAGGCCGCCCAGTCCAAAGCGGCGGCCCCCCGGCCCAACGGCCCGGGCAGGGGCGGCTACACCCCCAGGCATTGATGGAAACCATAAGGAGGCGCTATGCCGGAATTACCGAAGAAATATAAAAAAGATTTTCCCTATTCCTATGCCCTGGGGCCCTTCCCCACCTTTGAGCTGCTGCGCCGCCGCCCGGAGCAGGCCCAGGCCGTCTATTACCGGGAGGATTTCCACGACCGGGAAAAGCTGCTGGCCCTCTGCGCCCAGCTGGGCGTGCCCTGCCAGTGCTCGCAGAAGGCTCTGGAGCGCATCAGCCAGAAGGAGGTCTGCTACGCGGCAGGGACGTTCTTGAAATATCCCGGCCAGCTGGACCCCGCCGCCCCCCACGCGGCCCTGGTCCAGCCCGGGGACATGGGGAACCTGGGCACCATCCAGCGGACGCTTTTGGGCTTTGGCGTAAAAAACCTGGCCCTCATCGGCGGCGGCGCGGACCGGTGGAACCCCAAGACCATCCGGGCCTCCATGGGCGCGGCCTTTCAGGTGGAGGTGGAGGAATTCCCGGACTTCCCCGCCTATCTGGCCGCTTATGGAGCTGGGCGGGAAATTTTTCCCTTTATGCTGGACGGCGGCACGGTACTGACCCCGGACAACGTCCCTCAGGCGGCGCGGTACACTTTGGTGTTTGGCAACGAGGCGGCGGGGCTGCCCCCGGAGTACCAGCGCTATGGGCAGAGCCTGTTCATCGCCCAGAGCCCGGAGGTGGACTCGCTGAACCTGGCGGTAGCCGTGGCAGTGGGAACCTATTTATTTACCCAGCGTGACGCTGCACCTAGCGGTGGGCACACGCGCGTGGGGGCGCGGGGTGATGTGTTAGCCTAGCTGCCCGCGAACGCGCTTGGTGTGGTCAGGGACCAGCTTGCCAGTTTTAATTTCACTATCGGAAGGCGCAAGCTTCAAAATGAGCACTCAGTGTTCTCCCTCCACCCCACATCACGACGTAAAAGTTTTTTGAAGATTCTTAAGAAACTTTTTTACAAAAAAGTTTCTTAAGCCGCCGGAGGCGCAAGCCCCAAAACGAGGTGTGAATATGCGCAATCTCACTGCCGCCGTGCTGGCGGATGTACACGGAAATTACCGGGCCCTTGGGGCCTGTTTGGACTATGCCCGGGTCCGAGGGGCGGACCAATACCTGTTTTTGGGGGACTATGTCACCGACCACCCCTACCCCCGGCGGGTGATGGAGCTGCTCTATGCTGTGGCGGACCGGCACAGCTGCCGGTTCATCCGGGGCAACCGGGAGGACTACATGATCGATTACCGGAAAAACGGCGGGCGGGACGGCTCCGGCGCGGCATGGAGGGACTGCTCGGCCCAGGGGGCGCTGCTGCACTGTTATGAAAATCTGACGGACCGGGACGTGGACTGGTTTGAGAGCCTGCCCATTTCCGGCGTATGGCGGCCCGAGGGCGCGCCTCCCGTCGCCTACTGCCACGGCTCGCCGGAACGGACGAAGGACGAGATGCGGGGCGACCACCGTTCCTTAGAAATGTTGGGCGAAGTCCCGGCGGAGCTGCTGGTCAAGGGCCACAACCACCGCCGCTGGATGCTGGCCCACCGGGGCAAACGGCTGGTGTGCGCCGGGTCCGTGGGCAACCCCATTGACCGCAGGGCCCAGCCCGGCCTCGTGGTGGAAACAGAGCTGGCAAAAGCGGCGCAGATGGCGTTCCTCCACCTGGAAGAGGGGCGGTGGAGGGTGGAATACGCCCGGGTGCCTTACGATTGGCAGGGCGCGGTGGAGGATTTGAAAACCTCCGGCCTATACCGGCGGGCGCCGGTGTGGGCGGCTCTGCTCCGCTATAACATCCTGACCGGCTGCGACCCCTGCAACGTTGTGCCCACCCGGGCGGCGGCGCTATACGCTCAGGAGACCGGCCAAGCGGCCCCCTGGAGCGCCGTGCCGGAGCCATATTGGGAGAGGGCGGCGGCAGAATTCCACGTCAGCACTATTTTTTAATGCCGCGGGGTTCGGGGTGCCCCCGCTGGCAATGCCGCGGGGTCCGGCAAAGCTTCGCCTCGCCGGGGTGGTAGGAGCTGGCACGGATAACGCGTAGGCGGGAGGCTACCGGTAGGCTGGACCTACTATGGGAAAGGAACCAGCCCCAAACCGAGCGCAAAGCTTCCCCCTCCCACCCCACCCAAACGTGTAAAGTTTTTTGAAGATTCTTAAGAAACTTTTTTACAAAAAAGGTTCTTAAGCCGCCGGAGACAAGTAGAAAGGAGAAAGAATGGCACAGAGAATTCGG